>JBFJJW010000048.1:0-16851 GCA_041612095.1 Solimonas sp.
AAAAGCAAAGCGGGCCCGCAAAGCGGGCCCGCCGACCGAGTCTCGCAGAGCGATTACAGTTGCAGCAGCAACTTGGCGGGATCCTCCAGGCACTCCTTGATGGTGCGCAGGCCCAGCACCGCCTCCTTGCCATCAATGATGCGGTGGTCATAGGACAGCGCCAGATACATCATCGGCCGCACGACGATCTCGCCGTCGACGACAACGGGCCGCTCGACGATGCCATGCATGCCGAGAATGGCCGACTGCGGTGGATTCAATATCGGCGTCGACATCATCGATCCGAACACGCCCCCATTGGTCACGGAGAACGTGCCACCGGTGAGATCGTCCATGGTCAGCTTGTTGGCCTTGGCGCGTGTCCCGAAATCGCCAATCGCTTTCTCGATCTCGGCCATCGACAACTGGTCCGCGTCCCGCAGGATCGGAACCACCAGCCCACGCTCCGACGAAACCGCAACGCCGATGTCGTAGTAGCCGTGATAGATCACATCCTGCCCGTCGACCGACGCATTGATCACCGGATATTTCTTCAAGGCCTCGATGGTCGCCTTGATGAAGAACGACATGAAGCCAAGCTTGACGCCGTGCGCCTTCTCAAACGAACTCTTGTAGCGCGCTCGAATCTCCGAGACCGCCTTCAGATCAACCTCGTTGAAGGTCGTCAGCATTGCAGTGGAGTTCTTGGCCTCCAGCAGGCGCTCGGCAATGCGCGCGCGGATGCGGGTCATCGGCACACGCTGCTCTTCGCGGGCACCTGTGGCCGGACGCGGCGCCGAGACTGCGGGCTTGGCTTCGGCCTTCGCGGCAGGTGCCGCCGCCGGCTTCCCTGCGTGGGCTTTGACGTCTTCAACCGTCAGCCGCCCGCCTTTGCCGCTGCCCTCGATGTCCGCAGCGGACAGCCCCATTTCCGACAGCAGCTTGCGCACAGCCGGCGACTGGTCTTCGTTGCCCGCCGCCGGGCTCGCAGCGGCCTGGCTGCTCGAGGACGGCGGCTTTGCAGCTGCCTCTGCCTTGCCGCTGGCCGCCGGAGCCGCGCCCTCTTCGAGCAAGCCGAGTACGTCGCCGGCCTGCACCGTCGCGCCCTCGGCTATGCGCAGTTCCTTCAGCACGCCGTCGGCAGTAGCCGGGACTTCCAGCATGACCTTGTCCGTTTCCAGATCCACCAGGTTCTGCTCGCGCTTGACGGTATCACCGGCCTTGACGTGCCAGGTCGCGATGGTCGCAGAAGACACTGACTCAGGCAGATTGGGTACTTTGATCTCGATGGCCATGCTTGAAATTTCCTTGCTAGCGATTCTGTTTATTCTGGCGTGAGCAGGACCGCGCTAGACGCGCGTACCGCCGGTCAGTGCTTCCTGGACGACATGTGCCTGCTGCTGCTGGTGCACCTTGAGATAACCAACGGCAGTGGTCGACGCGCCCTTGCGCGTCGAGTACATCAACTGATGATTGGGCTTCAGGTAGGCCGCCAAGCGGTGCTTGATCTGATACCAGGCGCCCTGATTCTCCGGCTCTTCCTGGCACCACAGCACTTCCTTGGCCTTCGGGAACGCAGCCAGCGCCTGCTCGTAGCCTTCGCGCGGGAACGGGTACAGCTGTTCGATTCGTACCAGCGCAACCTTGTCGAGCTTGTCTTTCTGGCGCGCCTGCAGCAGATCGAAATACACCTTGCCGGAGCAGAAGACGATGCGCTCTACCTTCTTTGCATCCAGCGCTTCGGTCTCCTGAATCACCGGCTGGAATCCACCCTTGGTGAGGTCGTCCAGCGTCGACACCGACAACGGGTGGCGTAGCAGTGACTTCGGCGTCATCACGATCAGCGGCAGCTTAAGGCTGCGCTTCATCTGGCGCCGCAGCATGTGGAACATCTGCGCCGGCGTGGAGGGCACGCACACCTGCTGATTGTTCTCGGCACACAACTGGAGATAGCGCTCCAGACGCGCCGACGAGTGCTCCGGGCCCTGGCCTTCGTAGCCGTGAGGCAGGAAGTTGACGAGGCCGCAGAGCCGCCCCCACTTCGCATAACCGGACGCAATGAACTGATCGAACAGCACCTGCGCGCCGTTGGCGAAATCACCGAATTGCGCTTCCCAGATCACCAGCGTGTCGGGGTCGGTGGTCGAATACCCATACTCGAATCCGAGCACGCCAACCTCCGACAGCAGCGTGTCGTTGACGACGAAACGATACTTCTCCTTGACCAGATGCCGCAGCGGCGTAAAGCGCTCACCGGTCTTGTAGTCGTGAATCGTGGCATGGCGGTGAAAGAAGGTGCCGCGGCGCGAATCCTGACCGGAGAGGCGGATATTGAAGCCTTCGTTCACCAGAGTGCCGTAGGCCATGGTTTCGGCGAAGCCCCAGTCCATCGGCTGGTCGCCGGCTGCCATCTTGGCGCGGTCTTCGTAAATCTTCTGCACGCGCGGATGCAGCGTAAACCCTTCCGGCAGCTTCAGCAGCGCCGCCGACAGCTTGCGCAGTGCCGAGGCAGTTACCGTCGTATCCACCTTGGCATCCCACTCGCCCTGGCGGTGCTTGGCCCAATCCACAGTGTGCTTGTTGCCCACCAGACCCAACGTCGTCCGCGCGATGTTCTCGCCCTTGTCCAAACCGTCGCGATAGGCGCGCACCAAGGCCTCGTGATCGTCCTCGGTGATGGTGCCCTCCTCTTCCAGCCTGCGCGCGTAAAGCGTCAGCGTGGTGGGCTGCTTCTTGACGGCCTCATACATGATCGGGCTCGTCACGCTGGGCTCGTCGGCCTCGTTGTGGCCCCAGCGGCGGTAACAGCAGATGTCGACAATGACGTCCTTGTGGAACTCGTTGCGAAAATCCATTGCCAGACGCGTCACGAACACGACTGCTTCGGGATCATCGCCGTTTACGTGAAACACCGGCGACTCCAGCATCTTCGCGATGTCGGTGCAGTAGCGGGAGGTGCGCGCCTCATGCCCGGGGTTGGTCTCGATCGGGTTGAGCGTTGTGAATCCGATCTGATTGTTCACGATCAGATGCACGGTGCCGCCAGTCGAATAGCCCTTGGAATGCGACAGCTGCAGTGTTTCCATCACCACGCCCTGACCGGCAAACGCCGCGTCGCCATGAATCAGGACCGGCACGACTTTCTGCCCGGCTTCGTCCAAGCGTCGTACCTGCCGCGCCCGCACTGAACCCTCGACGACGGGATTGACGATTTCCAGATGCGAAGGGTTGAATGCCAGTACCAGATGCAGGCGCTTACCCGCAACCTCGACATCGGTGGAGAAGCCCATGTGGTACTTGACGTCACCGGCCTTCTTCAGGTCCTCGTCCTTGTACTTGCCTTCATACTCCGCGAACAGCTCGCTGGGTGATTTTCCCAGCGTGTTGACCAGCACATTGAGTCGGCCGCGGTGGGCCATGCCAATCACGATCTCTTCGACATCGCGCGCCGCACAGGCCCGCAGGATCTCGTCCAGAGCCGGGGTCAGCGCGTCGCCGCCCTCCAGCGAGAAGCGCTTCTGGCCTACGTACTTGTTGTGAAGGTAGCGCTCAAGCCCCTCCGCTGCCACCAGCTGCTTCAGCACCTCGCGCTTGCGCGGCACCGAAATCTTGGGCTGGAACACAACCGACTCCAGGCGCTTCTGAATCCAGCGCTTCTCGGCGGTCTCCGTCAGGTACATGTACTCCGCGCCGATGGTGTCGGTGTAGACCGCCTTCAGTACGCGAATGATCTCCTTCAGCGGCAGGCGGTCGGACTTGGTCGCCAGGGAGCCGGTGTTGAATACCGTATCCATGTCCTCGGGTCCGAGGCCGTGAAACGCCGGGTCCAGATCCGCGATCTGATCAATCGGGGCCAGGCCCAGCGGATCCAGACGCGCAGCCTGATGGCCACGCACACGGTAGTAGTTGATCAGTCGCAGCACACCGGCCTGCTTCTCGGCGGCCTTGGCGTCGAAGCCCGCCTCGGCGGCGGCGACACGACGCGGCTCGCGCGCGAGTTTCTCGAAACGAGCGACCACCTCGCTATGCGCGACCTCCCGCGGTGCCGACTGATCCTGGATGTTGCGGAAGTACGCGCGCCAGCTGGGATCGACCGACTCCGGATCATCGATAAACTGCTCGTAGTACGCCTCGATGTAGGGCGCATTGGCGCCCTGAATTGAAGACGACTCGATAAAGCTGTTGTATTTGCTCTTGGCCATGGTGTCTCGCGTCTTGTTCTGCTCGACCCTGATCGCGCTGATCCTCAGGCGCGCTTCTTGGGGGCGCCGCTCTGCAACTTGTCGGTCAGACCCCTGAGGTAGTCGCGGAAATCGTCCGCGAGTTCAGGATGCTTCAGACCGTATTCAACATTGGCACGCAGATATCCCAGCTTGGAACCGCAGTCATAACGCGTGCCTTCAAATTCGTATGCCAGCACCGTCTGCTCGTTGAGCATCGCGCTGATGGCATCGGTCAGCTGTATCTCGCCGCCGGCGCCCTGCTGAGTGCGTTCGATCAGCTTGAAGATGCGCGGCGTCAGGATGTAGCGACCCACCACCGCCAGATTGCTGGGCGCGTCCTCCGGTTTCGGCTTCTCGACGATGCGCTTGATCTCGTTGAGGCCTGGCCCGATCGGTTGCACGTCGACCACGCCGTAGCTGGAGACCTCATCCTTGGGTACGCGCTGAGTCGCCAGCACGCTGGTCCCATATTGCTGATAGACCCGATGCATCTGCGAGAGGCATGGTTGCAGGCGGCCATCGATCAGGTCGTCCGCAAGAATCACGTAGAAGTCTTCGTCGCCCACCGCCGGCCAGGCGCAAAGCACGGCATGACCCAGCCCCAGAGCCTCGGCCTGCCGTATGAAGATGCAGGTTACGCCGGGAGGAACGATGTCCTGCACGGTCTCCAGCAGCTTGGTCTTGCCGCGGGCCTCCAGCTCGGCTTCCAGTTCGTAGGCCTTGTCGAAGTGATCCATGATCGAATTCTTCGAACGGCCGGTGATGAAGATCAGCTCCTGAGCGCCGGCATGTATGGCCTCCTGCACCGCGTACTGGATCAGCGGCTTGTCAACGATCGGCAGCATTTCCTTGGCGCTTGCCTTGGTTGCCGGCAAAAAGCGCGTGCCGAGACCGGCAACCGGGAAGACTGCTTTTCGTATCCGCATTTACAGAGCTCCTTTTGGGGGAACCGTCAGTTTAGCGCAGCACTCCGGCGAGATGGACCTTGTCCGAGTTGCGAGACAGTAGCGCGTAGTCGAGCCCATCACCGGTATTCCGGTATTTCAGGGCGACGCGGCCCGGCAGGAACAGCGGTTGCTTGAACTGCACATCAAGCAGTTTCGGCGCCCCGGTCAGCGTGGGCTCCAGCAGCGCCGCGCAGCGCGCCAGGGACCACATGCCGTGCGCGATATGCCGCTTGAAGCCAAACAGTTTGGCCGGCAGTGCCGCCAGATGGATCGGGTTGTAGTCCTTGCCGATACCCGCATAGCGGCGGCCTATGTCCTCAGGCGCGTCGAACGCCTGATACTCCGACAGTGGGCTCGGCGCAGACGCCGGGCGCGCGCTACCGCCTCCCTTCGGGCCCGGTACGCGGAACAGAATGGTGCTGACCTCGCGCCAGACCGCAACACCTTCCAGCTCAAACTGCGTTTGCAAATCGAATTCCAGGCCTTGGCGCACATCGCGCGACTCGCCCAGCGTGACCTGCACGTCATAACGCTGATCGGCCGCCAGCGCGTGATCCTGTTCGATGCGATTGCGTATGTGCACCAGCCCCAGCAAAGGCAGCGGAAACGCCTTGGCGGTCATCATCTGCAGGTGGAGCGCCCCCGCCATCACATGCGGGAAGGTGATGGGCAGTTGCTCGCCGTCCTCGCCAAAGCCGCAGACCTTGCGGTACGCCGCAAGATGCGCCGGATCGACGGTCAAGCCCTCGACCCGGCTGCTCAGCGCCGGCAGTGCAGGCTTGCCCTTGGGGCGCTTGAACAGGGTGGTCGCGGCCTTCATGTACAAGGCCTCGGCAGAGGGCATCTGGGTCTGGATGTTGCTCATACGGACTCTCTAGAAACAAACGGGTTGCACTAAGGTATAACGCGATCCATCACCAGCGACCATGGCCGGTCCGCCTCTTCACGGCCGATGCTGAGGCGTCCCTCGATGTCGCCACTGACCGGCTCGGCGCCGCCGCTCCGGCTCAGGCGCGCAACGACGGTCCAGCGCGGAAACTGCGACAGGCGCAATTCCGGGGTCATGGCCATGGCTTCGGTCAGCCGCACCTGAATCGGCAGCCTGGGCGCCTCCAGGCGCTGCACCGCCAGCGGCATCGGGGGGCCCTGCTCGGCACGCGCAAAGACGAACAAGGTCATCCCGTCCGCGAACAAGGGCTGCAGCGCCGTTGCCAGACTCACGTTCAGCAGCAATTCCGCACCCCCCGCTGCCACAGGGGCGGCGGGCAGCGCGCGCCCGGCCAGCTCCGCCAATTGCGGCAGGCGTTGCTCGATCAATGCGGAAATCTCCGGCGGCAGCGTTTGCGTGCGCAACGACAACCAGGCGTCCAGCGCCGCATCGTAGTCGCCGCCTTGCGCTGCGGCCAGGCCGAGATACAGCAGCGCGCGCGGGTGCTGGGGGTCAGCCCGCAGTGCGCGTTCAAACAATCCGCGGCTGCCCGAGAGGTCACGCGGCTCCGCCAGCAAGGCACGGGCCTCGCCTTCCGCCACCAGCCAGTCAGCCTGCGGAACCTCCGGGTTGGCGGTGTTTGCACGCGACCATGCGGCAGCGGCCTCCTGATGGCGACCGAGCACCGAGTAGGAACGTCCCAGCATGGCCCAGCCTTCCGCATCTTCAGGCTCGGCTTGCAGGCGCTGCTCCAGGCCCGCCACCATGTCGGCAACCATGCGCTGCTGCGCCGCGCCCGGATCACGCTCAGCGAGTTCGATCAGATCCAGCGTGCGCCAGCTACCGGCCTGCCAGTAGCCAAGACCGGCCAGCGTGGCGAGCGACAACACGGCCAGCGGCAATGCCGCAAGCCGTCGCCGCGATGCGGCTTGGGGTTCAGAGGCCACATCGGCATCCAGCAGCTGCGCAGCCGCCTCCTGACGCAGTTCCTCAACCGTGGACGCCTCGACGACATCGGCATCCAATTCCTGCTCAATCTCTGCCAATCGGCCCCGGTAGGCAGTCGCATTGGCGCGACGCCGGCGCATGCCGCCTTCCAGCTCGCGGCGCAGGTAAGGGCGCACCAGCACCAGGCTGACCACCACCAATACGGCAAATACTGCCAAGGCAAAGTTCACGGGCGCTCGCGCTCCTCATCCAGCAATCGTTGCAGTCGCGCCGGATCTACTGCAGAGGGACCCGCCGGCTTGCGCTTGCGCACAAAGCCCACCGCCACCGCAAGCGCGACGAGCAACAGCGCAAATGGCCCCAGCCACAGCAGCCAGGTACTGGCTTTGAAAGGAGGCCGATACAGGACGAAATCGCCGTAGCGGTCCGTCAGATACCGCCTGATCTCGGCGTTGCTGCGGCCCGCAACCAGCTGACGATGAACCTGGTCGCGCAAATCGGCGGCCAGCGGCGCGTCGGAATCGGCGATGCTTTGGTTCTGGCACACCAGGCAGCGCAACTCGTTGACCAATTGCTGATAGCGCTGCTGCTGCTCGGCCGTGAGCGTTTCGCTTTCCAGACGATCACGCATGACGGTCTGCGCACCGGCACCCACGCAGAACAGGACCAGTAGCGCCAGCGCGCTGAAGCGCATCATCGCCCCACCCCACGCATCAGCGGTTGAATCTGCTCGCGCCAGGCTGTTTCGGTCAGCGGTCCGATCTGCTTGAAGACTATGGTCCCTTCGGCATCGAGCACAAAGGTCTCGGGCACACCGTAGACACCCCAGTCCAAACCGACCTGACCCAGCGGATCCGCCGCCAGAGTGCGAAACGGATTGCCGTGCCGCGCAAGCCAGTTGAGCCCGTCGGCATCGGTATCCTTGTAATCGATGCCGATGATCTCGACGCCTTCCCGCGCCAGGCGCATCAGCATCGGATGCTCAACCTGGCAACCCGCGCACCAGCTGGCCCAGAAGTTGACCAGCACCGGCCGACCCTTCAGATCTGCAAGCCGCAGACGCTGCTCGCTGCCGATACGCGCCAGATCGAATGCCGGTGCCGGCTTGCCGATCAAGGGCGACGGCACTTCGCGCGGATCGTTGCGCAGCCCGACGGCGAACAGCACCGCCAAGCCAGCCAGCAGCAGCACCGGCAGGAGGTAGCGCAGACGCATCAGGCCGGCGCCCCTGCCGGCGCTGCGGCGGCAGGATCGACCGCGCTCGCGAGGCGATAGCGGCGGTCACTGACCGCCAGCATGCCACCGAAAGCCATGATGAAGCCGCCCAGCCAGACCATCTGCATCATCGGCTTGTAGTACAGACGCAACGCCCAGTCGCCGCGATGCTCACCCTCGGTCTCCAATGGTTCGCCAAGTGCGACGTAGAGATCGCGCAAAGGGTTGTAGTCCACCGCTGCATCGGTCATCACATTGCGTTGCGCGCGATACAGGCGCTTCTCGGGATGCAGTTCGGCCAGCAGCTGGCCGTTGCGCGAGACCTCGACCGTTCCGCGGTCGGCGTCGTAGTTAGGCCCCGCGTGTGGCTCGACGCCACGGAACAGGAAGCTGTAGTCGTGAAGCTGGGCCGCCTGTCCGACTGCCAGGCGCACATCGCGTTCAACGCTGTAAAGGCTGACAAAAGTCACGCCCAACACCCAGACACCGAGGCCCAGATGAGCGATGGTCATGCCCCAGACTGCGCGCGGCACCTGCCGCAGACCCTGCCAGCGATCGCGCCGGCTGCGGATGCGCCGCCATAGCTCCTGCACTGCAGTGACCAAAACCCAGACGCCCAGAAACCCGCCCGCCAGCGCCGCAAGCTGTGTGCGCTCACCCAGTGCCGCCGGCAGCAGAGCAGCTATCACCACGGCCGTCAGCAACGGCCAGCGCAGGTGCCGGAATACCGGGCGCCACTGCGCGCGCTTCCAGCCCACCGCAGTCGCCAGACCCAGAATGACGGCCAGCGGCGCGGCCAGCGGTACGAACACCGAGTTGAAATAGGGCGGCCCCACCGACACCTTGCCGGCGTTGAACGCATCGATCACCAGCGGGTACAGCGTGCCGATCAGTACCGCCGCAGCCGCGACGACCAGAAACACGTTGTTGATCAGCAACAGCCCCTCGCGGGAAAACAGCTGCAGATCACCGGCAACCGCGCCAACCAGCTTGGGCGCCCGCCACGCGTACAGGGTAAACGCCGCGCCCAGCACCAGGCACAGAAACGCGAGGATGAAAACGCCGCGCGCCGGATCGGTGGCAAATGCATGCACCGAGACCAGCACCCCGGAGCGCACCAGGAAGGTCCCCAACAGCGAGAGCGCGAACGCCAGGATCGCCAACAGTACGGTCCAGGCCTTGAGCAGGCCGCGCTTCTCGGTCACCGCCAGTGAGTGAATCAGCGCCGTACCGACCAGCCACGGCATGAACGAGGCGTTTTCCACTGGATCCCAGAACCACCAGCCACCCCAACCCAACTCGTGGTAGGCCCACCATGAGCCCAGCGTGATGCCCAGGGTCAGGAACAGCCAGGCGGTGGTCGTCCACGGACGCGTCCAGCGAGCCCAGGCCGCGTCGAGACGCCCCGAGATCAAGGCCGCAATGGCAAAGGCGAATGCCACCGAGAACCCGACATACCCCATATACAGCAAGGGTGGGTGGATGATCAGGCCCGGATCCTGCAGCAGGGGGTTCAGATCCCGCCCGTCCAACGCCACCGGAAACTCTCGCGCAAATGGATTGCTGGTCAGCAACATGAACAGCAGAAAGCCCACGCTCAGGGCGCCCAGCACGGCCAGCGTCGTCGCCGCCAGATCAGCGGGCAATCGCCGATTGAAGATCGAGACCGCGCAGCCCCAACCCGCCGACATCAACACCCACAGCAGCATCGAACCCTCATGCGCGCCCCAGACGGCGCTGATGCGGTACATCAGCGGCAGTTCCGAATGGCTGTTGGCCACCACATAAGCCACCGACCAGTCACGCGTGACAAAGGCCCATGTCAGGCAGGCGTAGGAAAGGGCGAGCAGCAGGAACTGCGCTTGCGCGCCCGAGGCGCCCATCGCCATCAAGCGGGAATCTCGGCGCCAGATGCCGATCGTCGGCAGCACCACCTGCAGCAGGGCAACCACCAGCGCTGCCCAAAGCAGGAAATGACCCAGCTCAGGAATCATGAGGTCAGCGCTGCCTGGGTCACGGGCTTGAACGGCGCGCAGGCGTGTTTGCCATCAGCACCGGTCAGCGATTCCGCGAGTTCGGGAGGCATGTAGTTTTCGTCGTGCTTGGCCAGTACCTCATCGGCGACAAAGGTGCCGGCCTGATCCAGACTGCCGGTGGCGACGATGCCCTGCCCTTCCCTGAACAGATCCGGCAGGATGCCCTGATAGCGCACACCGATCGTGCTCTCGCAGTCCGCCAGCGTGAAGTGCACGTCCAGCCCGTCCCCGCGGCGCACGCTGCCGGTCTCGACCAGACCGCCGAGCCTCAGCTTGGCGCCAACCGGGGCTGCCTGCGCAGTCAGATCGCTGGGCGTGTAGAAGTACATCATGTTCTTGCGAAATGCCGTGAACGCCAGCACCGACGCCAGCCCAAGACCCAACAGCAGGCCCAGGACCGCGACCATTCGTTTCTGACGCTTGCTCATTCCTCGATACTCTCTTCAAGTGCGCTACGGCGTTGCGCGCGCGCGCTTAGCCAGTTCCACAGATGTACCGCGAGCGCGGCACCAAAACTGCCCCAGACGAACCAGGCGTAGCCGCTCATGTTCCAGAACTCAGCTGACATCGCCGCGCTCCAGCAGTTCCGAGCCCATCTTCCTGACCCAGGCAGTATTGCGCTCACGGCGCAGAACCTCGTTCTGCATACGTCGCAGCACCATCTGTGCGCAGAACAAGGCCGTCCCCAGCAAGGCCGCATATAACGGCACGGCCATCTCCAGGCTCATGCTGGGGCGTCCGAACTTCAGTATGGTCGAGCCCTGATGCAGGCTGTTCCACCACTCCACCGAGTAGTGGACGATCGGAACATTGACGACGCCCACCAGCGCAAGCAACGCACAGGCGCGTGCAGCGGCGCGCGCGTCATCGAAGGCCTGAGCCAGGCCGATGACGCCCAGATACAGAAACAGCAACACCAGCTCGGCGGTCAGGCGCGCGTCCCATACCCAGTAGGCACCCCACATCGGTTTGCCCCAGAGCATGCCGGTGATCAAGGCCAGTGCGGTGAAGCTGGCCCCCACCGGGGCAATCGCGATCACCGCGCATTCCGCCAGCTTCATCCGCCAGATCAGCGCCACTGCGCCGGCCACCGCCATGGCGGCATACAGCGCCAGCGACAATGCCGCCGCCGGTACGTGCACATAAATGATGCGGAACGCGTCCTTCTGCTGATAGTCAGCCGGAACCAGCACCAGTCCCGCATACCAGGCATAGGCCAGCAGCACGACGGATACCCCTCCCAGCCAAGGCGCCAGGCGCTCGGCAAAGCGGTAGAAGGTGGGCGGTGAGCCCAGGCGGTGGAACCACGTCCAGTTCATGCGTCGAAGGCGTTACGCAGCGCGATAGCGGCGGCCCAAGGAATCAGCGTGATGCAGAGGGCCAGAATTGCGGCGAGAAAGTATAGCGGAGCTTGCGCATCAAGCCCGCTTTGCGCGGCCCGAACAGCCCCGGCGCCGAATACCAGCACCGGGACGATCAACGGCAATGCCAGCACCGGAAGCAGCGCGCCACCGCGCGGCAGTCCCACCGTCAATGCGGCCACAAACCCCCCCAGCAGGCTCAGTGCCGGGGTCCCTAGTAGCAGCCCGATGAACAGGGCCTGGCGTCCGGACTCCAGCCCCAAGGCCATTGCCGCCGGCACCGCCAGCAGTACCAGGGACAGGCCGCTCAACAGCCAGTGCGCCAGCAACTTGATGGCCACCACCAGGCCCAGTGAGGTACCGCTGAGGCACAGCTGTTCCAGGGTACCGTCCTCAAGATCCGGTCGGAACAGGCGCTCCAGCGTCAGCAAAGCCGCCAGCAGCGCTGCCACCCACAGCACGGCGGGCGCGAAACCGGCCAGCAAGGGATCGTTCGGGCGTGCGCCCAAGCCAAACAGCGTCACCACCACCACGAAGAAGAATGGCGGCATCAGCCATTCGGTCCTGGCGCGTGCCGCCAGCCGCAACTCTCTCCGCAACAAGGCGATTACGAGGTTCACGAGCCCAGCACCCGCTCTACGGCCAGCGTGCGCAGCTGTGGCGGCAGGGCCTGATGACTGGTCATCAGAATGGCCCCGCCGCGCTGGATTTGCGCCAACGCCATGGTCTCGAACAGCGCCAGACCATGCTGATCGAGCCCATCGAGCGGCTCGTCCAGCAACCACAGCGGGCGCTGCGCCAGCAGCAGGCGCGCGAGCGCGGTCCGGCGCTTCTGGCCCGCGGAAAGACTGCGGCAGGCGCGTCTCTGTGCCCGGGCTGGCAAGCCCAGCTGCGTCAGCACGGAGGGAATGCCGGTGCCATTGGCCGCGTTGTATGCACACCAGTCGCGCAGATTCTCGTGCGGTGAAAGGTGCGGATTCAGCCCGTTGCGATGTCCCAGCCAGTGGATCGCGGCCTCGGCGGGTTCGCGTCGAATCCTGCCTTGCCGCGCCGCGCGCAGTCCCGCCAGCGTTTCCAGGAGGCTGCTCTTGCCGACGCCGTTGGCGCCGCGCAGATGCACCAGCTTGCCGGCGCTCAGCTCGAGGCTGAAATCGGCCAGCAGGCAGCGATCGCCCCGATATACGCCCAGCGCTTCGGCTCGCAGCAGGAACACGACGGGTTTGTCACTCGGGTCAGGAAAAGGGCGCGTAGTTTAAGTGAGAAGCGCGGGCACCGACTAAACTATGCGCGCTCCCACCCGCCTTCCTCTCGAACTCCGATACTGCATGAGCGCCCAGTTGATAGACGGCAAAGCCGTCGCCGCCACCGTCCAGGAACGCGTTCGCGTCGCCGTACAGACGCGTATTGCCGGCGGCCAGCGCGCACCGGCGCTGGCCACTGTGCTGGTAGGCGCAGACCCAGCCTCCGAGGTCTACGTGCGCAACAAACGCCTGGCCTGTGAACGGGTGGGGATTCGATCCACGCCCTTGCACTTCGATTCCAGCATCTCCGAAGCGGCGCTGCTGCGCGAAGTGGATCGACTCAATGCTGATCCCGATATTGACGGCATCCTGGTGCAGCTGCCGCTGCCGAAGCATATTGATGCAACGGCGGTGACCGAACGCATCGCGGCGCACAAGGACGTAGACGGATTCCACCCGTACAACCTGGGGCGGCTGGCCCAGCGTCAGCCCATACTGCGCCCCTGCACCCCTTACGGCGTCATCGAGCTGCTCAAATCAGTAGGTGAACCGTTCAAGCGTCGCACTGCGGTGGTAGTGGGGGCCAGCAATCATGTCGGACGCCCGATGATGCTGGAGCTGATGCTGGCGGGCGCCACCGCCACCTGCTGCCATCGGTTCACGGCGGACGTGGCGGCCGAAGTGGCGCGCGCCGACATCCTGGTGGTGGCCGTCGGCAAACCCGCCATGGTGCGCGGCAGCTGGATCAAGCCGGGCGCCACGGTGATCGACGTCGGCATCAACCGGCTCGAAAGCGGCAAGCTGGTTGGCGACTGCGAATTTGAGGCCGCACGCGAACGTGCGGCCTACATCACCCCGGTACCGGGCGGCGTCGGTCCGATGACCGTCGCCATGCTGATGCAGAACACGCTGGAGGCGGCCGAACGCTTCGGCCGCCGCTGACGCGCGCCTGCCGGCGGTCAGTCCACCCAGACCACCGGCTGCTTGCTGCGCTGCCAGGGCTCGAAATGCGGGCCGTACTTCTCCTCGATGACGTTGCGCTTGACCTTCAGCGTCGGCGTGATGAAGCCATTGGTCACCGTCCATTGCTCGCTGACCACTGCCAGAAAACCCATCTGTTCGTGCGGGTCGAGCTGGGCGTTGATGAGCTGCAAGTGCTCGGCGAGCGAGGCTTTCAGGGTGTCGCGCTCTGCGGGTCTGGCGGCGCGATCGGCGGCGTCCTGTGACAGCATCACAATGCCAAACGGCTGGCCGAAATTGGCCCCGGCGACGCAACAGGCCTCGACGCTGGCATGCGCCACCAGCTTGTCTTCGATCGGTGCGGGGGCGACGTACTTGCCCTTGGAAGTCTTAAATAGATCCTTGACGCGGCCGGTAATGCGCAAGCGCCCCTGGGCGTCGATCTCGCCCTTGTCGCCGGTACGCAGAAAGCCGTCCTCGGTCATGGTCTCGCGGGTCTTCTCCGGCTCCTTGTAGTAGCCCAGCATCAGTGCCGGGCTGCGCATCTGCACCTCCCCGTCCTCGGCAATGCGATGCTCAACCCCTTCGTACGGCGTGCCGACCGAGCCGGCGACGAAGTTCTGCGGCAGATTGCTGTGCGAACAGCCGAAGTTCTCGGTCATGCCATAGCCCTCCAGCACATCCAGCCCCAGACGCCGAAACCATTCCAGCATCGACGGTGGCATCGGAGCGGCACCGCCGCCGGCGAAGCGGCACTGATCCAGTCCCAGACCCTGAAGTATCTTGCGCCGAACCAGACCACCGACAACGGGCAGCTTGAGCAGCAGGTCCAGCTTGCGCTGCGGCATCTTCGCCAGCACGCCTTGCTGGAACTTGACCCACAGGCGCGGCACCGAGATGAACAAGGTCGGTCGCGCGCGCCGAATGTCCTCGGCAAAAGTCTCCAGAGACTCCGCAAAATAGATCCGGAAACCGGAGCGGAAAGTGCCCGACTCGACCACCCAGCGCTCAGCGACGTGCGACAACGGCAGGTAGGACAGCATCCGGTCCGCCGGTGACGCCGGCGCACTGACCGCATCGAGGCGGTGATACAGCGCGTCGGAGGCCCAGCCGATGTTGTCAAAGCTGTGCATCACGCCCTTTGGCATGCCGGTGGTGCCCGAGGTGTAGACGATGGTTGCCAGCTCAGTGCCGTCGCGCACCGGTTCACCCGCCAGCGGCTCGGTGGATTCCACGATCTGATCCCAACTGCCGGCAAAGCTGAAGCTCGTGTCTGCTGGCGCCAGCGGATAGGTAATGCACTGCACGCCGTCCGGGATGCCAGGCTTCATCGTCTCCCAGTCATCCAGCTTGCCGATGAAGCAGGCCTTGCAGTCGCTGTGTTCCAGAATCTGGCGCACGCTCTGAGCGGTCAGGGTCGGGTACAGCGGCACACTGACGTAGCCCGCCATCCAGATCGCCAGATCGGAGATCAGCCACCATGCGCAGTTCTTGGAGATGATGGCGACCCGCGACCCCGGCTCCCAGCCTTGCGCCTTGAGATGCGCCGCCACGCGCCGGGCCTCGGCGACTGCCTGCTGCCAGGTGTAGTCGCGCATCTGCCCGCCACCCATCGGCTGGCTCAACCAGATCGCCTGGGGCTGTGTCCGCTCCCAGTGATAAACGCGTTGCAGGGGCAGCAATTCGGGATCCACTCGTCGCATCGTCTCTCTCCGGTACTCGCGATTACCAAACCTTCAAGGCATGACGCCTGCCGTTGGGTTCGGATATTGTCGGGGCCACGCAATATAGATCATAGAAACCGGTAATCCACGTGACCGCAAAGTTCAGTCAACGCCATCCGTTCTACAGCGAAGAGCATGAGAGCTTTCGCGATCAGGCCCGCCGCTTCGTCGAGCGGGAGATTGCACCGAACGTCGAAAAATGGGAAGCCGCCGAGTCCCTGCCCCGCGAACTGCATCGCAAGGCCGCCGAGGCGGGCATGCTGCAGATCGGCTTTCCGGAGGCCTATGGCGGCGTTGAGGTGCCCGATCTGTTCTACATGATCGTGCTGACCGAGGAGCTGGCCCGCGCCGGCAGCGGCGGTGTCATCGCCAGCCTGATGTCCCATGGCATTGGCACGCCGCCACTGGTCCACGCCGGCAGCCACGAGCAGAAGCTGCGGTTCGTGGCGCCGGTGCTGGCCGGCGAGAAAATCGCTGCGCTCGCGATCACCGAGCCCGGCGGCGGCTCGGACGTCGCCAATCTGAAGACCCGCGCCGAACGCGACGGCGACAGCTATGTGGTCAACGGCAGCAAGACCTTCATCACCTCCGGCATGCGCGCGGATTTCATCACCACCGCGGTGCGCACCGGCGGCCCGGGCATGGGCGGCGTGTCCTTGCTGCTGATCGAGGGCGCCACGCCGGGCCTGTCGCGCTCGCCACTCAAGAAAATGGGCTGGTGGGCGTCTGATACCGCTACTCTGTACTTCGACAGCTGCAGAGTGCCCGCCGCCAACCTCATCGGGCCAGAAAACGCGGGGTTCATGGCCATCATGATGAACTTCAACAATGAACGCCTGATGCTGGCCGCCCAGGCCAGTGGCTTTGCCCAGGTCTGCTACGAGGAGAGCCTCGCCTACGCGCGCAGCCGTGAAACCTTCGGCAAGCCCCTGATACGCAACCAGGTGATCCGCCACAAGCTGGTCGACATGCGCATGCGCATCGACGCGGTCCGGGCCCATCTGGACCTGCTGGCATGGCGCGTCAGCCACCAGCAGCTGCCGATCGCCGAGGTGTGCCTGCTCAAGAATCATGCGACCACGATGCTGGAGTGGGTCGCCAATGAAGCCATGCAGATCCTGGGCGGCGCGGGCTACCTGCAAGGCAGCAAGGTCGAGCGCATCTACCGCGAAACCAAGGTGCTGACCATCGGCGGCGGCTCACTCGAGATCATGAAGGACCTCGCCGCCCGCCAGTTGGGACTCTAGGCGCGGACAAAAAAATAGTCCGTACGCCATCTAGTAAATGGT
>JBFJJW010000049.1:0-16588 GCA_041612095.1 Solimonas sp.
CGCTGCTATAGCGAGCTGGCTGCCGACGCGGTTGTTGAGTTCATCTTCAAACTCGGATTTAAGTCGTTCATCGGTAAACCAGGTGTAGGTGAACCCGGCGCCCAGAAAGGGGCGGACGCGCGCATGGGGGCTGAAGAAGTGGTACTGCACCGCCAGCGCCGGGCTCCATTGCCGCGCCTTGCCCAGGGGGTTGAAGGCCGGGTCGCCCAGGTCCACCGCGAACAACGGGCCGGCGGGACCGGTGGGCTGCACCACGCCGTCACCCGAAACGGCCACCATCGGTGGAATGCCGACATTGAGCGCCACGGACCAGTGGTCCGTCAGAAAGCCCGCGAAGGAAATGCCCACGGCATCGACCGTGTGTACGGATGCGCTGACATCGGGTGAGTCAAACGAGTTCGAAATGCCCAGCACACTGCCGACCAGGCTGGGGCGCAGATCCGTGTGCAGCGACTGCTGCTCGTTCAGGGCGGTTACGCGTATCCAGCCTACGAGCACCACGGTGTCACCCGCCTGCTGGGCGGATGCGCACGTGGTGACGAGCAGCAACATCAGGGCCGATAGACCGCGCATCCAGTTCTCGATGAGGGCGCCGACGGAGCAGTGTGGCGGTTGCACTGCGCGAGCCCAACCGTGCGCCAGCGCCCGTACAGCCTATTGGCCGCGCGGGCATTACTCAATGTTGCGCACTTGACGCCTGCCCCCGTGCTGCCGCAGCGTGCGGCGATGAACCATTCATTGCTATGGCCTGACTCGGTCCCCGCACGCTGGCGCCGTGTGGTAGCGCTGCTGGTGCTGTTGACGGTGCTCGCGGCGGCTGCCGGTGCGATAGCGGCCACATTTGTCGTCTCGCGGTTCACGGCGTATGTGCCGCTGGATGATCAGCAGCTCAAGATCGTCATGCCGGACCAGCTTCCGGTGCAGGTGGAGTTGTTGGCCGACAGCACCGATGCGCAGCCAGGCGTGCCGGTGCGCTTGAACGAGCGTCTCAAGCTTGAGGTGGCGTTCGACACGATGGTGCCGCTCAAGCTCACCGTGAATTACCGCGGCGCCATTCCGGTGCGTGCGGATATCCCGATCAACACCACCGTGCGCACCCGTGTGCTGGGGGTGGAAATGGAGTTGCCGATCGAGGGCTCGATTCCGCTGGATCTGTCGCTGCCGGTGGATCTCGCGATTCCGATTGATCAATCGGTGCGGCTGAAGTTCACCGCGCCGGTCACGGCCCAGATTGATCAGCTCGTGCACATACCGCTGCGCGCCACCCTGGATGCCAAGGTGCGCTTTGATGACCCGCGTATCCCGGTGACGGTGGAGGACACGCAGCTGGCGTTGCCGTTGCGCGATCTGCGTCTGGGCGGGCCCGGGCTTCCAGACGTAGAGAAATAGGCCCGCCGCTCTGCTGTGGATCTGGCTCGGCAAGGTCGGTTGCGGCGCCGCTTTCCGTTAGGCTTGTCCTGACCCTCTGAATACAGGCCATCCCATGACCCAGATCGTTGTGTTACCCGGCAGTTGGCGCAAAGGCTCGTTCAATCACGCCTTGGCGCGCGCTGCCGTTGAGCTGGCGCCGAAGCCGGATTCATTTGCGCTGCACTCGATCCGCGATGTGCCGCTCTACGATGGTGACCTTGAGGCCAGCACGGGTGTACCCGCTGCGGTAGCTACGCTCAAGGATGCGGTTGCGGCCGCTGATGGTCTGTTATTGGTAACCCCGGAGTACAACAACTCGCTGCCGGGCACGCTGAAGAACGCCATTGACTGGATGTCGCGCCCGCCCAAGGACAGCGGCCGCGTATTTGGCGGCAAGCCGGTGGGCATCATCGGCGCTACGCCGGGCATGGGTGGCACGCGGCTGGCGCAGGGCGCCTGGCTGCCGGTGCTCCGGGCATTGGGCATGCAGCTGTGGTCCGGTGGTTCGCTGTATGTGTCCGGCGCCGGCAAGGTGTTCGATGCCGATGGCGCGCTGATCGATGCCAAGGTCCGCGAACTGCTTACGAATTACCTCGCCGGCTTTGCTGCGTTTGCGGCGAAGAGCCGGAGCTAGGGGGTACAGGGTCAGTCGGTCTCAGCGCTGTTCAACAAGAGCGCCCATTTGCGGGTGAAGCCATGCCTCATCAGATCAACGCGGAAAAGCTGCAGCTGAGCAAGTGGACTGCGGTGGCCCCGGTCAACAAAGAGAAGCATTTTGTGGTGACGCAGCTGCTGCGTGATGAGGCGCAGCGCGTCACCGGCTGTGTGCTGGAAGCGGTGCTGACCCGGCGCGAGCAGACGCTGGACTGGAGAGCCCTGCAGGATGAGAGCCAATGGCGGCAGGGCTGGCGCTGAAGCGGGCAGTGCGACGCGCAATCCCGCCGTTGCTCGGTTCTTAGCCGGCGTCGATTTTATCCGCCGAGCGCGCGCTGATCGCACCGGCGATCAACCACTCCGAGAACGTGACGGCGCGTTCGACTATCACCTGCCTGCGGTCCTCGTGTTCGAGATAGTCCAGCGCTGCGAACAGGGTGTGCTGGGCGATAAGACGGGTCAGGGTCAGCGCACGGCCATCGTTCGGCAACTGCAGTTGCGGCGCGAGCAGGGCAAGGTCTTCGGCGCTGTCTGCGGCGAAATCATCCAGCATCTGCTGCAGCGCCTGGCGCAGGGCCGGCAGCGGGCCGTGGACCTCACGGGCGCAGAACGTGACGCCCTGCGGGTGTTCGCGAACATAGTCGAAGTAGCGCTGGGTAGAGGCGCGAATCATGTTTCGGCCTTTCTGCACCGCCTCGCGCCGGGTCTTGCGCAGGTCTGCCCTTAGCTGGCCAGACAGACGCTCAACCAGGGCCACGGCTACATCCTCGGTGGACTGAAAATGCCGGTAGATGGCGGTGTGGTGCAGGCCGGCTTCGCGTGCCAGTTCCCGCAGGCCCAGGTCCGCGACCGAACGCCGCTGTGCACTCAGACGCAGGCACGCTTTCATCAGGCGTTCGCGCCCACCCATATCGGTGATGGTGGCGGGCCCCTGCCTGTCTTTCGCTGCCGTGCTCACGTTGCTGCCGCGCTGACCTGCTGGTGCTGTGGATGCCCAAGTCTATAGGCGATTGACAAGTCCGTCACCAATTGGTTACATGAAGCCGAAGTAACCACGTGGTGACTTCCGGCGTGGGTACACATAACGACCAGGGGGAGACAAGCGGATGGACGAACGACGATATGGTGGCGCCCGGTTTCGGGTTCTGGCGGCGCTCGCGGTGGGCTCGGCGGGGCTGCTTGGATGTGGCGAGTCGGCAACGCAGAACCGGGCATCCGAGGTGCCGGCCCGAAGTGATGATGCTGCACTGTGGGTGAACAGCACTCTGGATCAGGTAGACGCCAATCCAGGCGATGGCCGCTGCGCCTCGGTTGAGGGGCATTGCACGCTGCGTGCTGCGATCATGGAGGCCAATGCCAGCGGCTTCAACGCCAACGGTGAGCGGCATACCATTTTTTTGCCGGCCGGCATGTATCCGCTAAGCCTTGCCAACGCACTGTCGACCGGAGACTTGGGTCTGGGTGAAGTGCTGGCGCGGCCAATCATTGATGGCGAGGCTACCGGGTCCCTGGATCTGGCCGTACCGATGACGATTCACGGCGCCGGTGCCCGCGACACCATCATCGATGGTCAGCAACTGGACCGGGTGTTCGAACTGTCACCGGGAGCCGACAGCACGTTGACTGATCTCACCGTGACCGGCGGTGACGGCAACACCATGGGGGGCGGCATCTACGCCCAGGCGCACTTGCGCGTGGAGCGGGTGCATGTCATCGGGAACCGCGCCAGTGGCGGTGGCGGCATCTTCGTCAATCCCCTGGGCAGTCTGACCATGAACGACAGCACGGTCAGCTACAACATCGCCAATGGCCAGGCCGGCGGCATACGCATCGATACCCGCGGCACCATCACCAATTCAACGATCAGCCATAACCAGGCACTGGGTCTGGCCGAGCCGCTGCCGATGGGTACCGGTGTGCCGTTCGCCTTCGCGCAGGGTGGGGGCATCGACATCCGCGGCTTCGGCACCGTGATCCGCAATTCCACCATCGTCTTCAATCAGGCTGCCGCCGGTGGTGCCGGCCTGCATTTCGACACCGCGTACGTGGACGCGCTACCGGACCCTTTGACCGGCGCCATCGATGTGCCGCATTTCGACGTCATCCTGGAGAACACGATCATTGCCCACAATCAGGCTGCGGTGCCGCAGGGTGATTGCCTGAGCACGGTCGGGCTCTCGCGGATTCTGTCCCAGGGCCACAATCTCGACAGCGACGGCAGCTGCGGCCTGGATCAGCCCGGAGATCTGCCGGGGGTGGACCCCATGCTGGGTGAACTCGCAGCACACCAAGGCCCGACCGATACGCATGCTCTGCAGAACGGAAGCCCCGCCCGCGGAGCCGGCAACCTAGCTACCTGTACCGCACACGATCAACGTGGAGTAGACCGCGGCCGTGACGGCGCGTGTGACATCGGTGCCTTTGAAAGCTAACTCCGAGCGTTCGACTATAGAGGCCGCTAGCCGAACGCCGTGCTGAGGGGTTGGCAGCGGCTTCGCGGGGCGGACTGCCGCGCATCCGTCAGCGAAAAGCACCGGGTTGGCTAGGGGTGGAGGATCGGCGATTGGTGGCTTATCCATAGGTGCAACTCAGCGCTTAGGTACAGCCCCACGCCGAACAGGCCGTGTGTCAGCAGGCTGTGCATGCGCGCAAGACCGGGGCGGGGCGTCAGGCGCGCCGCTATGCCGCTGCCCATGCCCGGCTGCATCAACAGGAACGGCGCGGCCACACTGACCAGCCCCACCATCAAGGCCGGCGCAAGCGTGGGATGACGCGCCCAGTCCATGCCCCAGCCCAGCAGCAGTGCCGAGGCAAAGGCTATTCCAATCACATAGTGCGCGAGCCAGCCGATCAGCCGCTCGGCGGCGATCGGTGGCGACGCGCTAATCGGCCGATGCACAAAGCGCCCGCGCGGCAGGTAGGCCAGCCAGCGACCAACAAGGCCATAGTTTGGCGGCGGAACGCCGAGCCAGCGCTGGCGCAGCAGGGCCCACACATCAATGAAGGCGGTAGCGCCGCTTCCAATCAATACCAGTGTTGCCGCGGCGCTCAGATGCTCAGTCATGGTGCGCGCCCTCGCCGGTGGCAGCGGCGCTGGCGGTGACGTTCCAGCATGCGGCGGTAAGGCGCACCTCATCGCCCTTCACGAAGGGCTCGAACGCGGCGCGTACGGTTTGGGTGACGCGTTCACGCAGAGCGGCATCCACTGAGCCCAGCACCCGACCCAGCGGCCCGAGCTGCGTGAAGTACGCCACCAAGTCTGATTCTGGCAGCACGCAGTCCAGGTCTACAGCCTGATGCTCAACGGTGTGCCACCCGCTTGCTTGAAGGATGCGGGTCACGCGCGCCGAGTCTGCAAACGCAAACTGGCCCGGTGCCTCGGGCTGCCGTACCGGCAACTGCGGCAGCAGCGGGGCGGCCGCACGCTCAGCCGTGGTCATGAACGGATTTTCCGCAGGACTGCGCCAGGTCAGCAGGTGGAGTTGGCCGCGGTCCGTAGCCGCGCGCCGCAGAGTGGTAAACGCCGCAACCGGATCGGCAAAGAACATCACGCCAAACCGCGAGATCAGCCGATCGAAGGCGGCGGGCTCAAAGGTGTGCGTTTGCGCGTCCGCGCAGATGAACCGGGCAGGTATGTGCCGTTGTGCAACGCGCGCCTGAGCGGCCGCGGTCATCGGCGCCGAAATGTCGATGCCCACGCACCGGCTGCCGGGGCCCAGCCGCCGCGCCGCTGCCAGCGTGGTGCTGCCGGTGCCGCAGCCGATGTCCAGCAGGTGCTCGGCAGACGCGGCAGGCAGCTGTGCGATCAGGTGATCCTCCACGGGCTGCAGCATCGCATCCAGCAGCGCCTGTGCCCGGACCCAGGCCTGTCCGGCCGTGCCGTTCCAAAGCGCGGCTTGCTCTTCATTCGTGTGTGGTGTGGTGTGCATGCGCGGCTCCTTGTCTATTGCGTTTGGCGCTACGGAGCGGCATCGTCTCACTTGAAGTTGACTTGAGGTCAAGTGAATGACGGAACTGGATATTGCCGCGGTGGCTAAAGCGGCGGGTCTGGCCGCGTCGACCCTGCGCTTTTACGAGGAGAAGGGCCTGATCACCTCCATAGGCCGCAAGGGTCTGCGCCGCCAGTACGATGCCGCAGTGCTCGAGCGCCTGGCGCTGATTGCGCTCGGCCGTGCGGCCGGGTTCTCACTGGATGAGATCGCGCAGATGTTTGCGGCGGATGGCCGGCCGCGTATCGATCGGCAGATGCTGTCGGCCAAGGCCAGCGAGCTGGACGGCACCATCCGCCAGCTCAGCGCGATGCGCGATGGGCTGCTGCATGCAGCCAAGTGCCCCGCGCCCAGCCACATGGAATGCCCTACGTTCCGCCGCATCCTGCGCGCCGCCGGCGCCGGTGCCTTGGGCGAGCGCAAGGCCCGTTCCACCGCGTTGAAACGAAAAGCCTCCTAGCGCTGTGCTCACACGCGCCAGTTGGCGTTGTGCTCCCAGAACTCGACGCTGCGGCGATAGGCGGCGCGGTCCATCGCGACACCGGAGCCGCCTTCGTCGACGCCCAGGGCGTTGCGCATCATCGTGATCGGCGCCATCGGAATCTCCTCGGGCTCGGCGGTAGCCAGACAACCGACCACGCCCCAGTCCGCCGCAATGCGCCCGCCTTCCTTCTCGATCTGCTCGCGGTCGTAGAGAATCACCACGAGATACTCGGCCACCGGCGCCTCAACGCCTTCAAACCAGCGCACCAGCACCGGCAGCTCCTCGCTTGAACGCGCCTCGTAGCCGGAGCGCAGCAGATGCCGATTGTCCGCCGTGATCGGCACCGTGAGGCAGCGCGTCTGCGTCCAGTTGCGGTGCACGTGCAGCTTGCAGAAGGGCGCATAGCCGTCGAGCACCTTCAGCGGCGCGTGTTCATTGAGATAGCGCTCCCAGGCGTCTGCGGTCGTGCCCTGGATCGCGTTGCGGCGGCCGGACGTGGGAAACAGGCGGGTGCGGGCAAACGGTGTCAGGACGATGGACATGCGCAAGGCCGTAGCGGTATCGGATGAGCGGCCATTGTCGCGCGAAGCCGGCAGCTGCTGCGCGGCGTGTGCAGGGCATCGCTATCATGCAGGCCCTCGGCACCTTGGTGGCGGGGCATGAATACACACGAAGAGACCGATCCAGGATGACCGAGCTACCTGCCTGCCCGCTGTGCCGGATGGAGAATACCTATCCGGATGGCGAAAGCCTCATCTGCGCGGACTGCGGGCATGAATGGCCGGCGGTGGCGCCGGAGACACCGGAGGCCGTGGAAGGCGAGCGCGTGGTCAAGGATGCCAACGGCACGGTGTTGGCGGATGGCGACACCGTGATTCTGATCAAGGACCTCAGGGTCAAAGGCACCTCGATCACCCTCAAGGGCGGCACCAAGATCAAGGGCATACGCCTGGTGTCGGGCGATCACGAGATCGACTGCAAGGTGGACGGTACGCCGTACATGCTCAAGGCCATCTACATGAAGAAGGCTATCTGAACTGAGCCCAGGTCTCGCGGGACCGATGCGATCCGGGTGCAACGCGTGATCGCCGCTCTGCGCTTAGCTGCTTCTTCCGCCGCGGCGTTCGATGATCATGCCGACCCCGACGATGATCAGGATCACCGGCCACCATTCCGCCAGCAGCGGACCTATACCGGGAATCCAGCCCTGCTTGTGCAGCAGGAAGTAGGTGCCCACGGCGATGAGGACATAGGCGCCGACGAGTGAGTTGGAGCGCATGGCGGTGAGTTTCCTGAGTGAGCCCAGCGAAAAGGACGGCTGGCTACGATGCTGCCGCAGTATCGGCAGAAAAACCACTGCAGCGCGGTGCGTGCGCCCGGCCTACTTCACGATCCGCAGCTGCGGTCGTCCGGGTTTGGGTGGCTTCGGTGGTTCCGGATCACGCGGGCCTGCATCGGCGCTGCCTTCGGCCGGCTCCACTTCGCCGAACAATACGCCTTCACCGTTCTCGCGCGCGAAGATGCCGAGTACGGCGCCGGACGGTACCTGTACCTCGAACGGGCGACCGCTGAAGCGAGCAGAGAACCAGATCGGCTCCTGCTGCAGGTCCAGATTCTGCACCGCGATCGGGCTGATGTTCAGCGTGATCTTGCCGTCCTGCACGAACTCGCGTGGTACGACGACCCCGGGATAGTCGGCGGCCACCAGCAGATGCGGGGTATAGCCGCTGTCACAGGCCCAGTCGAAGATGGCGCGGATCAGATAGGGGCGGCGTGAACGAGGCATGGGATTCATAAAGAGTGCCTGCGTGGGACGGCGGGCCGCTTCAGCGCAGCGCGGCCTGCACGCTGGGGCGCGTCAGCAGACGTTCGGCGTAGCGCACTACCGCGGCGTCCGCGGCAATGATGGTTTTGAGTTCCAGCTTCAGCATCTGCGCAAACAGCGCTGCAAACGCGCAATCCGCGAGGTTGTAGTCCAGGCCCATGCACCAGCCCCTTGAGGGGAACAGCGGGCTGGAGCCTATGAGCTGTTCGTTCAGGCGTTTGCGCAGGCTTTTGGCTTCCGCAGCCTTGGGGCTCTTGCCCAGCGCCTCTACCAGCGGGAACAGCTCCTGCTCCACGCGCAGCAGTAGCATGCGGATGCGGGCGCGTACCGCAGGGTCAGCCGGCAGCAGGCGCGGGTGCGGGTAGCGCTCGTCCAGATATTCGGCGACGACTGCGGCGGGGTGCAGCACGGTGTCGCGGTCCACCAGCGTTGGCAGCGTGCCGGCGGGGTTGAGCACCAGCAGGTCGTGATGTGGCCTTCCGGGTGCAATCCACTCTACGCGGGCGCTGTCGACATCCTTCTCGGCGAGCACCACGCGCACCCACAGGCTGGGGACTTCATCGCGCGCACAGAACAGCGTGAGGCCTGCGCGCGGCGCGGGCCGCCCATCCATCACAAACTTGCTTTTTGCCGGAATGGCCACGTGATCTAGTCGGCAGAAAACAGAATGACGCCGTTCATGGGGTTGCTCGCATGAACGGCGTCATATTCATTGGATGAGTGGCGTGCGGGGGGCGCGGAGCCCTAGTGCACGTCTCTCCAGAACTCGCGCTTCAACAGATAGGCGAGGGTGGTGAACAGCAGCAGGAACAGCATGACCTTGATGCCCAGCGAGATGCGACCAGCACGACCCGGCTCGGCCGCATAGGCGAGGAAGCCGACGGTATCGGCCACGAACTTCTCGTAGTCCTTCTCGCTCAGCTTGCCTTCGCTCACCTGCACAAACTTGGGACCGGCATGCGCGCCGTGACCTTGCTCGGCGCCGGCTTCGGCATGCGATTCTTCCAGCGCGCGCCAGCCCTGCAGTTCCCACAGCACATGCGGCATCGACGCGCCCGGCAGCACCAGATTATTGGTGCCGAGCGGACGGTTGTTGTCGACGTAGAAGGTCATCAGGTAGTTGTAGACCCATTCCGGCCCGCGCATGCGGGTTTCCACCGAGAGATCGGGCGGCTGCTGACCGAACCACTGGGCCGCTTCCGTCGGCATCGCGGCATGAATCTGCTCGCCCGGCTTGTCGGCGCCGAACATCAGGTTGGCGCGCAGCAGTTCCTCCGGAATGCCGAGATCGCTGCCAATGCGGCCGTAACGCACCAGACGCATGGAGTGACAGCCGGCGCAGTAGTTCATGTAGTTTGCGGCGCCACGCTGCAGCGAAGCTTCGTTGCCCAGGTCCGGCTCGTACTTGTATGGCATGGCCACATGGCCACCCGCAGCCATGGCCGATCCGCCGGCCAGCAGAAGTGCACCGGCCAGCAGCGACGCCAGCAGAGATGGATTAGTGCGCTTCATAGGTCACGCGCTCCGGTTCGGGCTTGGTCTTGTCAATCTTGGAGTACCAAGGCATCAGGATGAAGAAAGCAAAGTAGATCACGGTGCCGGCGCGCGAGATGAAGGTGCCGATCTCGCTGGGCGGCTGCATGCCGAAATAGCTGAGCGCCACAAAGGCCACGGTGAACAGGCCCAGGGCGGTCTTGAAGATCGGCCCCTTGTAGCGGATCGACTTCACCGGCGAGCGGTCCAGCCACGGCAGTGCGAACAGCACCAGCACCGCCGAGAACATGCCGATGACGCCCATCAGCTTGTCAGGAATGGCGCGCAGCACGGCGTAGAACGCGCCGAAGTACCAGGCCGGGGTGATGTGTTCCGGGGTCACCAGCGGGTTGGCCGGCTGGAAGTTGGGCTTCTCCAGCACCCAGCCGCCGCCGTCCGGCGCAAAGAACACCACGCCGAGGAAGATGATCAGGAACACGCCAACGCCGAACAGATCCTTGACCGTGTAGTACGGGTGGAAGCCAATGCCGTCCAGCGGCTTGCCGTTGGCGTCCTTGTGCTTCTTGATCTCGACGCCGTCCGGATTGTTGGAGCCGACCTCATGCAGTGCGATCAGATGCGCCACCACCAGGCCCACGAGCACGAACGGCAGTGCCACCACGTGCAGCGAGAACAGGCGGTTCAAGGTGGCATCGGAGGGGATGTAGTCACCCTGTACCCAGATCACGAGGTCCGGGCCGATCACCGGGATCGCACCGAACAGCGAGATGATCACCTGCGCGCCCCAGTAGGACATCTGGCCCCAGGGCAGCACGTAGCCGCAGAAGGCTTCCGCCATCAGCACGAAGAAGATCAGTGCGCCAAAGATCCAGATCAGCTCACGCGGCTTGCGGTAGGAACCGTATAGCAGGCCGCGGTACATATGCAGGTAGACGATCAGGAAGAACGCGCTGGCGCCGGTGGAGTGCAAGTAGCGGATGACGTTGCCCCAGGGCACGTCGCGCATGATGTACTCGACGCTGTCCCAGGCGATGGCCGCATCCGGCTTGTAGTGCATCGTCAGGAAGATGCCGGTCAGCAACTGGTTGACCAGCACCAGCAGCGCCAGCGAGCCGAAGTAGTACCAGAAGTTGAAGTTCTTCGGTGCGTAGTACTCGGCGAGATGATCCTTCCACAGCTTGGTCAGCGGGAAGCGGTCGTCGATCCAGCCGAGCACGCCGGTGGTCTTGTACGGATTGGGAACAATGGCCATTACGCGGCTCCGGTGGTCGGGTCTTCGCCGATGACGATCATGTTGTCGCCTTCATAGCGGTGTGGCGGCACGACCAGATTGGTCGGCGCAGGAACACCCTTGTAGACGCGACCGGCGAGGTCGAACATCGAGCCGTGGCAGGGGCAGAAGAAGCCGCCCTGCCAATCACTGCGGATTTCCGGCGCCGGATGGTCCGGGCGGAACGTGGGCGAGCAACCCAGATGGGTGCAGGAGCCGACCATGACCAGAACTTCCGGTTTGATCGAGCGGGCTTCGTTCTGGGCGTAGGGCGGCTGCTGCGCCTCCTGGGACTCGGGGTCGCGCAGTTCGGCGGTGACCTTGTCCAGTGTCGCCAGCATTTCCGGGGTGCGCTTGACTACCCATACCGGCTTGCCGCGCCACGCAATGGTTACTTTCTGGCCAGCCTCGGCCTTGCTGATGTCGATGGTCACCGGAGCGCCCGCCGCCTTGGCGCGTTCGCTGGGGGCCATCGAAGCCAGAAACGGCCAAGCGGCCGCTGCCACACCTGCGCCGCCGACCACCGAGGTGGTTAGCGTCAGGAACCGGCGCCGGCCGGGATCCACGCCCTGATTACTCATTAAAAGTCCCTTCGAGAGATGATCCGAAACTGCAATTCACTCAACGGACGCTTGCCGGACCGGCACTGGGTAGCGCGCAACCGTCGATAAGTCCGTAAGTATAACGGGGGCGAGCGCCTGGGCGTAAGCCGCGGGCGCGCAATTGCCGAATCGAGCGCTTGCCGAGCCGCTCCCGGGCGCGCTCGCCTAGGTCAGCAGGCCGCGCAGTGCTGCGAAACGGACCACTTCGGCGGTATTGCGCAGGGCCAGCTTCTCCATCATGCGAGCCCGATGGTTCTCGGCGGTCTTGACGCCGATGTTCAGCAACTGAGCGATTTCCTTGGTGGTCTTGCCCTGGATGACCAGGTGGAAAGTCTCGCGTTCGCGGGCGGTGAGGCTGGCGTAAGGGTCGGTGCCCAGCGAGCGACCCCGCTGCTGGCGCTCGGCCAGCACCTTGGCCGCGCGCGGCCCGAAATAGGGGGTGCCGCCGTGGATCGACTTGATCGCCGCCATCAGCTCGGACACCGAGGTGTCCTTGTTTAGAAAGCCGTTGGCGCCAGCGCGCAGGATCGGCAGGATGTACTCGTCCTCCTCATGCACGGTCAGCACCAGGGTGCGGGTGCCCGGCAGCTCCTCGCGCACGCGCTTGACCACCTCCAGGCCGGAAATCCGCGGCATCGAGATATCGGTGACGACAATGTCCGGCTGGGTCTGCAGTGCCAGATTCATGGCCTCCATGCCATCGGCGGCTTGCGCCACGACCTTGCATTCGCCGGTTTCCTCCAGCATCGAGACCAAACCCTCGCGGACTATGGTGTGGTCGTCAGCGACCAGCAGGCGAATCGGGTTCATAGGCGTGTGCTCAGTGGGTCTTCGATGTCGGTTGCGTCCAACGCAAGCATCAATTGGACCACAGTCCCCTCACCCGGTGCCGAGCGCAGCTCGACGCGACCGCCGAAGAGTTCGGCGCGGTCGCGCATGCCGCGCAGGCCGCCGCTGACGTGGCCGGGGGCCGCGACCTGCGTGGCATCAAAGCCACGGCCTTTGTCTTCGATGCGCAATATCAGCGTGTGGCCCTGGCATTCCACGGCTATGCGCGCGCTGCGCGCCTCGCTGTGGCGAATGACATTGGTCAGGGCTTCCTGGGTAATGCGAAACACCAGGGTCTCCACGTCCGGATGCAGACGGCGCTCGTCGAGGCCGGACTGCAGGTCGATCGCCAGTCCGGTGCGTTCGGACAGCGTGCGCGCCAGCCACGCCAGCGCCGCGTCCAGGCCCAGATCATCCAGCAGCGTGGGGCGTAGCAGGCGCGAGAGCTCGCGGGTGTCATGCAGTGTGCCGCGCGTGATCTCCAGCGCATCGGCGAGCCGGTGCAGCAGGCCCAGATTGCCGGCGCCGCGAGCATCATCAAGGATGCGCTGCAATTGATTGGCCAGCGCGGTCAGGGTCTGGCCGATGCCGTCGTGCAGTTCGCGCGCCAGTCGTCGGCGCTCTTCCTCCTGCACATGCCAGACTGATTTGGCCAGTGTGCGAAAGCGCTTTTCGCTGCGCACGACCGATTGCAGCAGGCGCTGGTTGTCGGCAGTGAGTTCCTGAACCTGACGCAGAACGGCGAGGCGAAAGTTCTCGCTGTCATCGCTGCGCGGCTCGCCGGCGAGACTGTTGTTCGCCTGGCGCGAGGGGTCCATGGCGAACGTCAGCGGCTGGGTTCGTGCTGCGGAGCAGATGTGAGGCGGGCCTTCAGCCGGCTCAGCGCACAGTGCTGGCTGGCAGCGGACAGCGCCAGTTCCGCCTGCCCCGAGAGCGCCGCCAGAATCTCGAAGTCCAGCTTGGAGAGGCTGCGTGGTGCATCGTCACGAAGCAGGCACATTGCACCACGTTGGCGCAGACCCAATTCCAGGGGCAGGCTGACGATAGCGGGTGCCAGCTCCGCACAGGCGTCGCCGAGCAGGCTGCCGTCGCTGCTCGCCAGGCCGGGCTCCGCAAGTGCGAGCGCCCGATGCAGGGCGCGGGCGGCGCTGCCGAGCAGGCAGTCCAGCAGCTCATCGGTGGGCAGGTGGCGGGTGCAGGCGATCTCCAGCGTGGTCTCTTCGCACAGCACCAGCACGAAGCCGCGCTGGGCGCCGATCAGATCGCAGGCCGACCCCAGGGTGTTGGCCAGCAGTTCGCTGGCGGGCTTGTCATGCGCGGCATCGTGCCAGGTCAGCAGGGACTCGGTGCGGCGCGCGTCCGTAGACCGCCGTCGGCGCCCGTTCTGGCGCGAATAGCCCACTGTTCCACGCGGCTGCATGGGGTCAATAAGGTTGGCGGTCACTGCGTCCTCCAGCTCGTGCCCTGACACGGAGCAAACTCCGTGCCATGAGTGTCACCGGAGTGCGTACTCGCAGTGATCAGTATGTCGGCAGTGTAGCAAGACGACCGGCGACCGCAACCACGGATGAAAGTTCAGCCGTTGTCGTCGAGGCCAAGCTTCTTGATGCGATAGCGCAATGAGCGAAACGACATGCCCAGCAATTCGGCCGCGCGCGTCTTGTTGAATCGCGTCTTCTGCAGGGCCTCAAGTATTGCGCGCTTCTCGATTTCTTCCATCTGGTCTTCAAGGCCACTGCCGGTCAGCGTTGCGGCGACGGTGGGGCTGCGCAGCTGCAGGTCGGTGGCGCGAATCCTGCCGCCCTCGCATAGCGTGACCGCGCGCTCAAGGACGTTCTCCAGTTCGCGGACGTTGCCTGGAAACGGGTGCTCGCACAGCGCCTGCAGCGCCGCGCTGTCCAGCTGCGGCGGTTGTGGAATCTCGAAACTGCGGCAAAGGCGATCCAGTATCTGCTGTGCCAGCAAGGGGATGTCGGCCGCGCGCTCGCGCAGGGTCGGGGTCCGCACTTCAATGACATTGAGGCGGTAGTAGAGGTCCTGGCGAAAGTTTCCGGCCGCAACCAGGGCCGCGAGGTTGCGGTGCGTGGCCGAGATCACGCGCACGTTGACCGGCACCTCGGCCTCCGCGCCCACCGGGCGCACCGCGCGCTCCTGCAGCGCGCGCAGCAACTTGACCTGCATGTGGGCCGGCAGGTCGGCGACTTCGTCCAGAAACAGCGTGCCGTTCTCGCCGGCCTGAAACAGGCCGATCTTGTCGCGATGCGCGCCGGTGAAACTTCCCTTGCGGTGGCCGAAGAACTCGCTTTCCATCAGCTCGGAGGGGATGGCGCCACAGTTCACCGGCACGAAGGGGCCTGATGCGCGGGGACCGCGCGCATGGATCAGCCGTGCAACCAGCTCCTTGCCGGTGCCAGACTCACCTGAAATGTGTACCGGCGCCTGACTGCGTGCCAGGCGTTCGATCATGTCGCGCAGCTGGCGGATGCTTTCGTGGTTGCCGAGCAGGCCCCCATAGTCAGCGACCGCGCCGCTACCGGTCTCCGTGGCGGCGTCGCTCTCGACACCTTCATGCGGTCGCAGCTTCAGCGCGGTATCCACCAGCTTGCGCAATACCGCGATATCCACCGGCTTGGAGACGAAATCGAAGGCGCCGGCCTTGAGGCTCTCGACGGCGGCCTCGGCATTGCCGTAGGCGGTGATGACGGCGACCGGTGTTTCGGGGTACTGCTTCTGAATCTCACCCACCAGGCTGACGCCGTTGCCGTCAGGGAGCCGCATGTCGGTAATGCACAGGTCAAAGCGCTGGGCGGCTAGGCGTTCGCGGGCCTCGGCAAGGCTGGCCGCCGAGTCAGTGCGCAGCCCCATCCGCGACAGCGCGATCTCGACCAGCGCGCGGATGTCCGGTTCGTCGTCAACGATCAGTATGTGGGCTTTGCTCATGAACTGGTGGCAGTGGCGGCGGCTTCGGTATCCGCCAACAGTATGCGGAAGCAGGCCCCGCCGCCCTGTGGGCGATAGACCAAGCGTGCGGAATTGTATTCGCACAGCTCTCTGGACAAGTACAGACCAAGCCCGGTGCCGCTGTTGTGAGTGGTGAAGAACGGTTCGAACACGCGATCGCGCAGCGACGGCGGAATGCCAGGGCCGTTGTCTGCAATTTCCAGAAAGGCGGGCTCTCCGCCGCGCGCGGGGGCGGCCATCATCAGCACGGTGATCGTGGCACCGTTGTGTGTGCCGTGCTCGAAGCTGTTGTCCCACAGGTTGAACAGTATCTGCTGCAGATGTTCCGGATCGAAGCGCACCTGCATGCTGCGCGGAATGTCGACCAGTTCGATCTGGCGCGGGTGCTGGGCGTGGCTTTCCTGATACATCGCCATCGCCTGTATCAGCCAGCTGCGCAGTGGCAGGCTGACCTGCTGCGAGGGATCGCGACGGGACAGGTCCAAAACTTCGCGGACGATGCGTTCGATGCGACTCGCGTGGCGCTGCACCATGTCGAGCAGGCGAAGGTTCTCGGGGCCGAGGCCGGGTGACTCCGCAAGCAACTGGCCGGCTTGGGTGATGGCGGCGAGCGGATTGCGGATTTCGTGCGCGATGCTGGCCGAGAGCCGGCCGAGCGCAGCCAGCTTCATCTGCTGGGCCTGCTCGCGCAGCTGGGTGGCGTCCTCAAGCAGGATCAGCACCGAGGTGTCCGGACCCCAGCCCAGATGGGTGAATCGCAGGATCAGCTCGTGCCCACCCTCGGTTTCGACATAGGGGGCAGTGGTGGCCGCGGTGCCGGCGCGCCAGCTCTGCAGGCGTTCGTAAAGCACCGGCAGCGTGTCCTTCAGCAGGCGCCCCGGCGTTGCGGCCACCCCGATCAGGCGCTTGGCTGCAGCGTTGACGGTTCTGACGCGCGCATCGGCGTTGACCACGACCACGCCGGTGAGCATGGCTTCGATGATGTTCTCGTTGAGGCGCGACAGGCTGACGAATTCCGAGCCGACGCGCTCGGCCATGGCTTCGCTGCGGCGTGCGCGCACCGCCACGGTA
>JBFJJW010000050.1:0-16574 GCA_041612095.1 Solimonas sp.
GCCATGGCGGCAGCCGCCAAGAAGTGACTGCGGTTCTTCCACAGGCTGCCACGGGCCAGCTTCAGATACGCCTCGTTGATCAGCGCGGTGGTCTGTAGCGTGGCCCCGGCACGCACCCCCGCGCGAATCCCGCGCGCGGCACGCCTCAGGTCCGGATAGAGCAAGGGCGCCAACTCAGCAGCCGCCAGCATCAGCTGGTCCTGATCCAAGAATCCTGGGGGCGTGTCCGGTTTCATGAGCGGACATCGTATACCGCTACAGAGCCCGAATGATGTCGGCGAAATCCGGCTCCGCGTTGCGGCTGTCGAGCCGCAGCGTTGTCCCAATTCTTCGTGTTTACAAAATTGAAGGCGTATGAAACTGAGAAAGCTGATGGTTACGGTGGCGGCGCTGCTGCTTTCGACGGGGGTCTGCGCCCAGAGCGCCTTCGACAGCGACGGCGTACGCTATATCTCGCCCGCTGGCGTCGCCAACAACGCCCAGGGAATTGCGCTCGCCCTGCACCCAGCCGGCGGCTTCTATGTGGCCGGGATATCGACGGTGCGCAACACCACCGATGACCGCACGTTCCGTATCCGCCGCTACTCAGTCAACGGCAGCGATGACGGCAGCTTCAGCGTCGACGAGCAGCACCTAGGCGCCCTGTTCATGGGCCCGCGCGGGCTGCTGGTGCAGCCGGACGGTGCCGTGATCGCCGCAATTACCTTGGCCAATCCCAACTCGCCGACCGACAGCTACTCACGCATCCTGCGCTATACCAGCGGCGGTGGTGCCGACCCCACATTCACCGAATTCACCTTCGACGGCAGCCTGAGCTTTGATCAGCTCGATGTCCTGGCCCTACAGGCAGACGGCAAAATCCTCGCCGCCGGCACCACCGCCAGTCCGGAAGGCGCAACTGCGATTGTTGCGCGACTCAACAGCAACGGCACGCTCGACACCGGCTTCGGCTCCAGCGGCTATGTGCGAATTACGGCACCCCTCACCAGCGCAAATTTCTTTCAACGCAGCTACCCGATGCTGTCCTTCCGATCCATCAACCTGATGGAGGACGGCCGTATATTTCTGACGGGCATCGCCAGCAGCGATTTCTCCACCGACTCTGAAATGATGTTCTTGCGCCTCACCGCCAACGGCTCGCGCGATCAGAACTTCAATGCTGGGGAGCCGCTGCTATTTGCGGTCCGTAACGGCGGCCAGGTCGGCGCTGTGAATACCGCCAATGCTTCCGATGTAGCGCCAGATGGCAGCTTCATCGTCGGCGGACGCTCAACGGTCGGCGGCTCTGGACAGGCCTACCTGCTGCTGTTCAACCCAGCGGGCACGCTGCTCGCATCCAGCAGCGACAGTTTCGGAACCTTTGACCAGCTGACCGACGTGCAGTTGCTGCCCAACGGTGGTGCCATCGGCGTGGGCTATTTCAGCGATGGTGGCACCAACGCCGCATTGATGGCTTTGTTCACGGACGGCGTTGGCGGCAGCGGCACGTTTGCCGGACGCTTTACCTCGCAATCGCGCGCGCACTCGCTATCGGCCACGGCCTATGATCCTAACGGTCAGCGCATGATCTCGGTCGGCACCGGCATTACTCAGGAAGAGGGCTTGTTTGCCAACCGCTGGGTCATTGCCAGCGACGGCATCGCTGGCAATCTTGATGTGCGACCCGATGCGTTTACCTTCGGCACACAAACCAATGTGACACCCAATGCGGCGATTACCGCAGGGCCGATCAGCATCTCCGGATTCGATCCGAATCTGCGCATTCCCGTGCGTCTGTTCAACGGGCTGGCCACGGTGGAGACGGTAGACCTCAGCAATAATCCTGGCACCAGCAACGGGCGTTTGCGCCACTTCTCAGGCAGCGGCAATCCGGTGCAACTGAGCGCGGAGTTGCGACACACCGCAGCCTCCGCCTTTGGCGAGGAAAAGACCACGACGCTGATGGTGGGCGGGGTCGTGCGCTCGAACAATCTGGCGTTAACTGTAGGCACCGCTGAAGCTGGCAGCCTGACCTCGCGCACGGCCAGCGATGCACCGGTCGGCATGCCGGGCAGCCTGCGCTTTGCCGCAACCTCGACTCAGGTCACCGAAGGCCAGACGGCTACCCTTGGCGTTCAACGCGTAGGCGGTAGCGACGGCGCCATCAGCGTCAGCTATCAGATCACTGCCGATGGCGATGGATCGACTGCAAAGAGTGGCAGCCTGAACTGGGCCAATGGTGACACCGCCACCCAGTCCATCTCGCTGCCGACCACCGACGACACTATTGTCCAGGGCACGCGCCGCTTCACCGCCAGCCTCTCAGCGCCCGGCGGCGGCGCCAGCGTCGGCAGCCCCAGTAGCGCCTCCATCACAGTATCCGACAACGACCGCGATACGCCGGCAGATCCCGGCAAGCTGCGCATCTCCGGCTTCGACGGCAGCGTTCGCGAAGGCGAGCCTGCCCAGATCGGTGTGCAGCGCTACAGCGGCAGCAGTGGCGCCGTCAGCGTTCGCTATGCCGTCACCGGCGGCAGCGCCGTCTCCGGGACCGACTACCGCCGTCTCAGCGGTGTACTGAGCTGGGGTGACGGCGAAGCCGGCGTGCAAAGTTTCGAACTCGAGACCTTTGACAACACCATCGAGGACGGCGCGCGCACGGTCGAGATCACGCTGAGCGCCGTCAGCGGGGGCGCCGAACTTTCCGCGCCGGCAAACGCGACGGTCACCATCACCGACGATGATTCGGCGACTGAGCCAGATCCAGAGCCGACCAGTACGATTGACCTGGGCCTCAGCAATGGCGATGTAGTTCGCATTGCCGCGTTCGAGGGGACGGTCATCGAAGCGCACACGGTCGCCACCCCAGCCGACCTGCCGCCCGGATTCGACTATCCGATGGAGTTCATCGGCTTCAACATCAGCGGGCTGGTCATGGGCGCGACGGTGCGGGTGACCCTGACCCTGCCGGCCGGCATCACCCCCGACGCCTACGTGAAATGCACGAACGCCGGTTGCGCCCTCTTTCCGAACGCCACCATCGCCGGCAATCAGGTCACTTTGACGCTCACCGATGGCGGCAGCGGCGACGCCGATGGCGTTGCCAACGGCTTTATCCAGGACCCCGGTGCGCCGGCGGTGAGCAGACCCAGCGTGCCGCCAACCGATAGCGGCGGCGGCAGCGGCGGCGGTGCAATGGGCATGTTGGTACTGCTGCTGATGGCGCTGACCACCGTCATTCGCGGGCTCACAGCGGGGCGCTGGTCGGCCGCTATCAGCCGCGGCTTTTGATCAATGAGGGCCCATCGCCAACATGTGGCACGCAGGACGGCGCGGCGGCTCGCTGCTGCAGCCGGAATCTGCCTGCTGCTATCGGCCTGCGATCAGCGCAACGACAGCAACGAGGCAAACGCGATTCCGGCATCGGACAGCGGCACCGCGCAGCTGCTGCTGAGCGCCACCAGCAAAACCGATACCTTTCTCGGTGAACCCTCGTGTTGGGTGTCGTTTCAGATCGAGAATCGCAACACCCTGCCGTTGGCGATCTTCAGCGCGCCCTTCACCGCACGGCTGGACAACGGCGAAACAGCGCTCAAGACCGTCACCCATGCCGAGGCTGCGCTGTCCGGGGCACCTCTGGCGCCAGGGGCCTACAGCGGATCCTGGCGAGTCAATGTCGTCGGCGCGCCCTGTGACCAGGTTCGCATTCGCTTTACCCCCGGCAGGCTAATCTGCGCCTTTGAAGGCGCGCGTTGCAGTTCCATCGATACGCGACAACTGGGGCTCGCGCACATGGATGCTCTGGATGCCGCCTGGTTGCGTCCTGCGGGAAGCTGACGCCGGACAGTCATGCACAATTGAGAGAGTAAGCGGCTTGGTGGCAGGCACTTTACAAGCATCCGTTAGGCAAGGAGTTAGTGATGAAGAAGGGAATGCTGTTGTCAATCGTGTTGATGGCCATGGCGCCGACCGCCGCGTTGGCGGGGGGTTCCGCGGTGATCCAGAGTGGTGACGAGGGCCAGCAGGTACAGGCCCGGATCGAGTTTGACGGCGCCTCGCGCATGCGCATGGACACCCTGGGCGAACACGAGGGTCAGGGTTACATGATCCTGCGCGACGGTAAGGCCTATAGCGTCGCCATGCAGGGTGGCAACCCGGTGGTGGTGGAGATGGGCAGCATGATGAAGATGCTGGGCGGCATGGCCAAGCAACCCGGCATGCAGCAGCCGATGTCCGCACCGGAGAACATGGCCAAGTTCGTCAGTCTCACGGATACCGGCCGCAGCGAGTCCGTCGCCGACATCAGTGGCAAGGTGCACACGCTGGTCTACATCGACAACGCCGGCCAGCAGCATAGCGAGACCATGGTGCTGAGCAAGGACGCGCGTGCACGCGAGCTGACCCAGGCGCTGATCGGCATGGGCGAGACCATGGCCAAGATGGCGGACCTGCCCCCCGAGGCCGGCAGCGAGCAGCTCGCTGCCGAGTTCAAGGCGCGCGGCCAGGGCATGCTGCGCTACGGCAACAACTTCAAGCTGATCAGCCTGGACAGCAAGAACCCGGCGGCCTCGCGGTTCGAATTGCCGGCGGCACCGATGCAGATGCCGGATCTCGGCGGCATGATGGGTGGATCGGCCAGCGCCGACGGAGCGGCCGGTGCAGACGTCGATCTGGGGGCCCTCTTCGGTCAGAAGGCACAGCGCCAGCAGGAACGCGTCGAGGGTCGTGCCGAAGCCGAGGTGGATCAGGCCACCGACACTGTGGTCGACAAGGCCCTGAACAAGGCCTTCGACAAGCTGTTCGGGAACTGACGCTCCCGGTGCCCCCGGGGGCTGGGCCTGCGCGCACGGCCCCGCCCCCAGGAAGGCGCGCAAGGCCTTGAATCTGCAGCGCTCCGGCCACCCACCGGCCTTTGCCGCTGCGGACCGACACGTGACTCCTGTAGGCTGTCCGGCCCGATCGTCCGCAGCCGCAGGAGTTCACCATGACCACGACCGCGATTCGCGCCTGGGCCGCCGAGCAAGCCGGCGGCGAACTCAAGGCCTTTGAATACGACCCCGGCCCGCTGCCCGCAGAAGGCGTGGAGATTCACGTCGAGCACTGCGGCATCTGCCACTCTGATCTGTCGATGCTCGACAACAGCTGGGGCAACGCCGTGTTCCCGCTGGTACCGGGTCACGAGATCGTCGGCACTGTCGTGGCCAAGGGCGAGCAGGCCAAGGGGCTGAAGGTCGGTGATCGGGTCGGTCTTGGCTGGCTCTCCGGCAGCTGCATGTACTGCCCGCAGTGCATGGCCGGCGCTCACAACCTCTGCCGCAATGGCGAGCAAACCATTGTCGGTCGTCACGGCGGCTTTGCCGATCGCGTGCGCTGTCACTGGTCCTGGGCGGTGAAGCTGCCGGCCAAGCTCGATCACACCAGCGCCGGCCCGCTGTTCTGCGGCGGCACCACGGTGTTCAACCCGATCGTCGAGTTCGGGGTGAAACCTACGGATCGCGTCGGCGTCATCGGCATTGGCGGCCTCGGTCACATGGCCATCAAGTTTCTCAACAAGTGGGGCTGCGAGGTCACCGCCTTTACCTCCAGTGAATCCAAGCGCGCGGAAGCGCAAGCGCTGGGCGCGCATCACGTTGTCGCCAGCACTGAGAAAGCTGCGCTCAAGAAGATTGCCGGCTCGCTGGACTTCATCCTCGTCACCGTCAACGTCAAGCTGGATTGGGCGGCCTATGTCGCCGCACTCAAGCCCAAGGGTCGCCTGCACTTTGTCGGCGCGGTGCTGGACCCGATCGGTCTGCATGCATTCCACCTGATTGGCGGCCAGAAAACCTTGTCGGGCTCGCCGGTCGGTAGCCCGACGCTGGCAGCCACGATGCTGGAGTTCTGCGCACGGCATGACATCGCACCCACGGTCGAGCGATTTCCGATGAGCCGGGTCAACGATGCCGTCGAGCATCTGCGCGCAGGCAAGGCGCGCTACCGCGTGGTGCTGACCCAGCCCTAACGCTTCAGGGCGCGTCGCCGTCGCAGCGGCGCGCCCCTTCAGGCTGCGCCAGCAGGCGCGACAGCGTCGAGGGTGCATCGGTCATGATGCCGTCGACCCCCAACTGCAGCAGGGCGTTCATCTGCTCGCAGTCATTGATGGTCCAGACATGCACCGCCAGTCCTTGGCGATGGGCATCATCAACGAAGTCCTGAGAGACGATCGGCGCACCCAGCTCCGGCGGCACCTGGAAGGCGGCATGACCGACGGTAATTCCCGGCAGCGGGCCCTGCCCGGCCAACACGCTCAGCGCCACCTGCGCGGTCGGCACCGAGGTGGCCACCGCCGGGGCGCTGAGCTTGAACAGCAACGAGTTCCAATCCTGGAAGGATGCGACGATGACGTCATTGCCGCGATCGAACTCGGCCAGCAGGCTGGCGAGCTGGCTCTCATAGATGCCGGTGGCGCCAGGGTCGGGCTTCAACTCGATGTTGATCAGCGTGCGCGGGAACAGCTCCAGGATGCGGCGCAGGGTGGGGATGCGGAAATCCTCGGCGCTGAAACCCGCCGGCGGTGCGCGTTCGCCGGTGGCGATACCGCGCAACGGAAACCCGGCATCCGCTTTTCCGCAGTCGCTGCCCATACCCGGCACGAAACAATACGCCGCATCCAAGGCCTGCAGCTGGGCCAACGTAAGACTGGACACCGCACCGCTGCCATTGGTGGTGCGATCCACGGTCGCGTCATGGATCACTACGAGCTCACCGTCTGCGGTCCGGTAGATGTCCATTTCCAGCATGTGGCTGCCGGCCACCGCCAAGGATTGCTTGTACGCGTACAGCGTGTTTTCCGGAAACTCCAGCGCGCCGCCGCGATGCGAGATGTTCAGCACCCGTCGATCCGGATACCAGTCGCCTTCAAGAAACGCACCATCGGTTGTGGGCACCGCAGCGCCACCACCGCCCTCACAGGCCGTGAGCGCAGCGGTGGCCACCAGCATCAGGGCACGCAGTTTCGGAGTCAGACCCAGATCAGACGGCACGGCAACTTCCTTTGGAGTGTGTGAGTTCGGCTTGCAATCATCACTGCGGCAGCAACACCAGCGTATGTTCGCCGGCCGGTACGGTGACCGTCATCCGGCCGTCCGTCAACGTCACCGCTAGCGGCGCGTTGTCCAAAAGCACCCGCAAGGGTCGGTCGACGCCGCGCAAGCTCAGGACGGTTTCGCCATCACTGCTGATCGTGCCATCTACGCGCTGCGCCAGATCCAGGCCCATGCCGGTCAGGTCGAGGGTTGCATGCTGCAATCGGGTCAGCGTCACGGCGAAGCCGTTGCTGACGGCGGCCTCGCCGATCGGCAACCAATCCAGGCCGGTCCTCAGGTACGGCGTCGAATGCGCGCCGATCGACAGCACCGGGGTTGAAACGGCGTCGGGTCGCACTTCAATCAGGCGCGGGATCGGCAGCACCGTCGCCTCGGGCCGCATGTAGCTCTCGGCATCGATCTGCGCGAACTGCGCGGGATCATCCGGGTCCGGATCGCGCACCTGCAGCTCGTCCACCCACCAGGCGCCATCCGGCTGAAAGTTGAATGCCACATCATTCGCCCGCACGGTGTTGAGTGCACGAATCATCGCCGGCATCAGCTTGTAGGTGATACGTCGCGGGTTCGCCGGCGTGGCGAACTGATGGAAGTAGGTGGCCCCGTCGGCCCATTCGTCGATGATGGCCTGGGTGTAGTGCTCGTAACCGAAGAATGTGGTCAGGTCGTAGCGGTAGCCCAGTTCGGCCAGGCGCAGGCCCATGCGCAGCGCACCGGGAGTCAGTGCCAGTTCGTCGTTGCTGCCGTGGTGGATGACCAGTGGCAGATGGCGCGCATTCTCCAGCAGGCGATACATCAGCTGGGCGTTGGCATCCCCCTCGTTGGCCTCGACGAAGCAGGGATTCTCGAAGTCACCGACGCCCGGCACGTTGCCGCCCGGCAGACCGCAGGTGAAATCGTCCGGCCCGAGGCCGGTCCAGGCACCCTGCGTCACGGCGCCGGAGGTCGCATAGCCGGCAGCAAACAGGTCCGGATACAGCAAGCCGAACAGATAGGTGCCGTAACCGCCCATGGAGTATCCCGACAGATACCGCCGCTGGGGGTCGATGTTTGGAAACAGCGCGTGCACATCGGCGAATACCTCGAAGAAATCCTGGTGCGCCTGCGTGACATACCAGGTCGAAGTGCCGCGACCGCGTGGCGTGACCACCAGATGCCCAGGGGCCTCGCCCAGCTCGTCTATCAGACGCGGCGTCCATGCGCCGCCGGAGTGGGTCTTGCCGCCGCGGTAATGCATCCAGATGTCCAGCGGCACCAACACCGGCGCCGTGGCGTAGCTGGACGGCACGAACAGTCCGTACGGCTGCAGGCGCCCGTTCTCGCCGTCCTCGCTGGAGATGATCTCTGCCGATACGAACTGCCGCTCGTGGTAGCCCGGCGCGGGAAACACAGCCTCACTGTCACCACGGCGCAATGCCTGCAGATCCAGTAGCTGGCTGAAGCCGTCGACGCTGCCGTCCGCCAGCGCCAGCGCCTGCTGGCGATCGTTGTAGATCGTGACCGGTTCGGCATTGCGGTAGGCAATATTCGCCGGCTCCAAGCCCTCCGGTGTGCGGCGACCGGCCACTACCGCCACCTGCGTCGTTGGAGCAAACAACGTGACTGGCAGGCGCGCCTCCAGCGCATTGGTCCAAGCCCCAGCATCGACTGCGACCTCGGCGTCCTGTAGCTCGGCCTCGGTGCCCGTGGCGAGATCGCGAACGCGTATACCGTCTGCGCTGAGCAGCAGCGCCTGCTCGAAGCGCTGTGTGGTCAGGCCGCTGCCGTAGCCAATCTCGCGTGACTCGCTCCCATCGGTCGTATCGAGCAACACCAGCAGCACCGCGTTTGCGGAATCACTCAGCGTGCTCCAGCGCGCAAGCAGATAGACCGACTCCGCCTGCGCCGCCCAGCGAACTTCATAGAGATCGGCCTCGTCGCCAAGCTCGGTGGTGTTGCCGTAGCGGTCGAGAGCGCCCAGTGGTTCCGGCGCACCGAACTGGTCGCCGAGCGCCTGAAACAGGGCATCAAAACGTCCGATGCGCGCATCAACATCGGCCAAAGGGTCGAGCAGCGCCAGCCGCTGGGCATCGGTGCCATCATCGGCCCCGTAGGCGTCGAACAGAAAATCGCTGTGGATCAGCTCGCCGGCATCCATGCGCGTGGTGCCGCCGATGCGGCTGGCAGCGCCGATCCAGTCGTGCGGCGATCCGTCCACCGTCTTGGTCGACGGAGTGCGCGCCGGCAGGGCGCAGCGCGCGAGGCCACCCCGTGGCAGCGGATAACTGGCGACCGGCAGGATGTCGAGCGTGTGTTGCGCCAGCGTGTCCGCCGACAGGCACACGACCGGCTGCGGCGGCGGTATGCCGCCACCGGCACCGCCGGTATCGGGGGCCGAACTGGAGCCGCAGGCAGCCAGCCACACCGTAGCCACGCCGAATACCTGCCGCGCCACCCGCACCGAAGATGCACACATGTCTACCCCTCCTCCGCTACCGCGCCACTTCCGGGATGCCCCCGGCTGCGCCTTGTTGCTGGCCGCGCCCTTGCGGGAGCGGACGACGTGAAGCCGCGCCCTACTGACGCTCTATACGGAATACCCGCGCGCTCAGAGGCGCCGGAATTTCGATCTCGATGCCCGCGCGCAGCGCCTCGGCCGTGACCAACTGGACTCGGCTTTCATCCGGTGCCTCGTACAGGCGGTAGCTGCCGGCAGGCACATTGCGCAGGCGAATGCGTTTCAGCGACTCATCACTTTCCTGCCGATACACCAGCAACGCGCCACGCCCCTGCTCCGGGTCCCAGGTCTGGAACGCGGCCCAGTTGTCGCCGGTCACCGGGTCCTCCTCCAGCAAGGGATAGGCGAAGGCCGCCAGATCCTGGCGATGCGCTCGGTAGTAGTCGGTCCAGATGCGGATCCGCGGCTGGATTTCGGTAGGAATCTTGGTCAGGTCGTTGAAGAAGCTGATGTGCGACAACAGCGCCACCGCCATCTGGTAGTCGACCGAGTACTGCGCCAGATCACCGGCGCGCAGCGCATTGCGACCCAGTGCGAACAGCGGCAGATAAGGGGCCAACACATGGTTGGCGTGCAAGGCCTCGTTCGGTTTCGGCGAGCCGTTCTGATACCAGGTGGGTCCGCGTGCCAGCGCCTCGAACGGAAACAGGCGGTAGTCGTTGGTCTCATCCATCTGCAGGGTCACGTCCGGATGATCGGCAATCAGGCGATCCAGCATCGCCATGAACGCTTCGCGGTAGCCGTACATGTCCACCGAGGGCACACCCACGCAGTCGAACCACGCGGTGAAATCAAACTTGAAATAGCGCACGCCCCATTCGGTGATCGCGATACGCAGGCGCGCCTCGATATGATCGATCGCGCGCTGGCCGCTGGCCGATGTCGCCAGCGGATTCCATTGCACGATGCCGGCCTCGTTGGAGCCCTCGTCAGGCTGCGCCTGGTTCACCAGCAACAGGCCCGCGCTGATCGGCAGACACATCCACTGCGGATTCTCGCGAAACGCCAGCGCCGACGGATTGAAATGCATCGGCGACATCCACAGCCCGAGCTTGATGCCTGCTGGCCGCAACAGCGCCTGCACCGCATTGAACTCGGCGTCCGGAAAGCGCGCGGCGAACTTGGGGTCGCTGCCGCGGCGCGGGTCGTGGCAACGCTCGTCGGGCACGTCGGCATCCGGGCACCAGTCGCCGGAACGCGCCTGCCAGCCGTCGTCGAAGATGAAGGTCTCGATGCCGATCACCTTGGCGATCTCGAGCTGCGCCAGGAAGGCCTCGAAGTTCAGGTCGTCCTTGGCGCCAGTGGAGATGACATTGGCATCCACGCCATTGGAGTTGAACGTCACCTCGCGGCGATACGGCGGCATGCGCTGGCCGCTGAGATACTTGTAGTGTTGCCAGGGCTCGTCGTCGGCACCGAGGCCTACGCCGGTGAATACCGCCTCCAGCTGCAGCGGCTGCCCCGGCAACAGCAGTCGCGTGCGGCCAGGGCCGCTGCCCGGGTTGCCGACATGCGCCGATTCCTCCAGCGGCCCGAGGTAGATCACATCGCGGCTGAGGTCGACGCCCGCGCGCGCACGCTCTCCGTCAAAGTCCACGACTGACGAGGCCAGATCATTGCGCTCCAGCACATGGAACAGCCGCTGGTCTGCAGCATCCGCCAGCGACAGCCATTGCGCGCTGCCGGATACGCGGCTACCGCTGGTGGACCGACGCCAGGTCCCGGTCTGGGCATCGCCGATCATCAGCGGCGGGCCGGACCATTCCGGCTCACGCCAGTCCGCGCCGGCACGAAAGGAATGCATCTGCGCCGTCGTCACGCCGGCGGGCAAGGTCTGGTCCAGCGTGTAGCCCGCCAGTATCTGCGGCAGCGTCGCTTCCAGCCGCGTTTCCTGCCGCATGCCGGCAATCCCTGGGTACATCAGCACGCTGCGAATCACGCGCAGGCCAGGCGCGGCACTCAAGGCGTCGGCCACCAGGGTCAGCGTCAGCCGCAATCCGCCGCCGGCGATGGACTCCAGCTCGGGCTCGCCGCTGATCGAGAACTGATCCGCCGCCAGCGACATGCCGGCAATCTCCAGCACGAAGTCCGCGCTGTCTTCGGTCCAGACACGGCCGCTGCGCAGGTCCAGCAGCCGTTCCGTTCGATATGGGGTGCGCGTCCAGCTGCGCGCGACCAGGCCATTGACCAGCACGATGCGCGCATCGCTGATCTCCGCACGCACCGCTGCATTCGCGGTCGGGGGCGTGCTCGGCGGTGCAGGCACGGCTGGCGCCGCGCTATCGTGGCAGGCGCTCAGGCACAGGGCTGCAGCGAGGCAGACGGTCAGGGCGATTCGCCGCAGCAGCGAATGGTCAGTGCGCCCGAACGCACAACTGCGGATTCCTGGATGGCTCATGAGGTTCTCGGTGCGGGGGCCAAAAATTGGGCGCACCGGAATCAGCAAAGATTCCGGTGCGCACCAAGCCGGGTTTCCGCCCCCCGACGGAAACCAGACACCGCAGGCCTACCGCGCATCTGCGCGGCAGCCAAATGCTTGCAGGCCATCCACGCTCAGCGATGGCGGCGGGGTCCGCACGCCCCAGCTCAGGTCCGGCAGGGCTGAGGTCTGCAAGCCCACGCTGGCCACAGCGCGCGGCAGCAGCAGCCACGGCTGGTCCAGCGACGCGCCATCCAGCTGCAGCCCGTTGACGTAGCCGGCGGTGGCGCCAGCGCCGGGGGCCGAGATCACCAGTGGCGCACCCGGCCGGTACAGTGTCACCCGCTCGAAGACCGGGCTGCCCACCACGTACAGCGGCGTACCCGGATTCATCGGATACAGGCCGATCAGGCTCCACGCCAACCAGCCAGACATCGCGCCCAGATCATCGTTGCCCGGCATGCCCAGCGGCGTCGGTGCGAACAGGGCCGCGGCGCTACGCGCCACCAGTTGAGTTTTCCACGGAGCGCCGGCATAGAGATACAGGTAGGGCGCGTGCAGATCATGCTCGTTACCCGGTGCGTACTGATTGCCGTAGTAGGCCAACCCGAACAGGGTGATCTGGTTCTGTACCAGCGGCCACAGGCCCGGCAGCAGGTTGGCTGGCAGGGCAAAGAATTGATCGAGCCGCTGCTGCGCCATGGATGCACCGCCCATGCCCGCAAACAGGCCTGACAGGTCGTGCATGGCCAGCCATGAGTACTGCCAGGAGGTGCCTTCCTGAAAGCCGTAGCCCAGTTCCGGGGCAAATGGCTGCAACCACGCGCCGCCCTCGTGGCGCGGCCGGATGAAGCCGCTGTCCGGGTCCTGCAGATTGCGGTAGTTCAGCGAAGCCGCGGCCAGACGCTCGCTCTCGGCGCGGTCACCGGTGCTTGCGACCATCAAGGCCAGCGAGAAGTCGGCAATGCCGAATTCCAGCGTGGTGCCCGCCTCGCGCGGGCCGTCGGTGATGACCGAAAGCGGCGTATCGGGCATGTGTGTCGGCAGATAGCCTGCCGCCAGGCGCTCGCGCCGCGCGGCTTCCAGCTGCTGTGCCGCCGCCAACAATGCCGGCCGCTCGGACTCCGGTAGCAGGCCACGGCACCAGGCCTCACCGATAAAGGGAATCACCGGATCGCCGGACATATGCCCGGCATCGATCGGCCCCTGCTGCCAGCGCGGCAACTGCCCGGCTTGGCGGTGAAAGTCGAGCAGCGAGCGCACCATGTCGCGATACCGCGTCGGTTGAATCTCCGCCAGCATCTGGTTCTGGCCGCGATAGCTGTCCCACAGCGAGTACTGGCTGTAGTGCGGGCGCACACCCTGGTGCACCTGGCCATCCGGTCCGCGATAGCGGCCATCGACGTCGCTATGCAGATTGGGAAACTGCTGCAGCCGCATCAGCGCGGTGTAGAACGACTTGCGCTGGTCGTTGCTGCCGCCTTCGACCTGTACCCGCGCCAGTTCCACTTCCCATTTTGCGCGCGTGGCGGCGCGCACGGCGTCGAAATCCCAGCCCGGATTCTCCGCCGCCAGATTGCGGCGCGCGCCTTCGACATCGGTGAACGACAGTCCGACCTTCACCAGCAGCGCATCACCCACCCCTGCGGGGAAATCCAGCAGCAGTTTGAGATCCTCGCCAGCTACGGGCACGCCGGCCGCCAGCGCCTGACCGTCCGCAGTGGCCACGCTGAAGGGCGCATTCAATTGCGCGACGAAATAGACGGTGTAGCCATTGGAGGACTCGACGGTGCCGCTGAGCGTCTGATCGGCATCGAGCTGGGCGGTTGCCGCGTGGTAACCCGCAAGATCGCGCGACACGTCGAGCAATAACCGCGGCGCGTCGCTGCCGAGATAGCGGTAGCGGTGGAACGCGGTACGTTCGGTCGCCGCCAGCTCTACGTCGACCGCATACCGCAACAACTGCGTGCGGTAGTAGCCCACCTCGGCGGTCTGGGTTGCCGGTACGAACGGCGAGGCATACGCCGGCACCGGATTGGGCCAACCGATCTGGCTGAGGTCTCCCGGCGTCAGCTCGCCGGTAAACGGCAGCAGCGGAAACTGCCCGCCCTTGGCGGCGCCTGCCGACATGTGGATCTGCGAAAAGCCGGAGATCAGCAGGTTCTGCACCGAGTAGCCGCCATAGTTCAGCGGACCCTCGGTATCCGGCCCCGGCTGCACCATGCCGAACGGTGCAAACGGGCCGGGATTGACGAAGCCCGGCGGAAAGCTGCCGATGAAAGGATCGACATACTGCGTCAGGCTTTCAGATGCCGGCGGTGGCGGCGCATCGGTGAAGCCTGCCAGTGGCGGCGTCCCCGGCTCGGGGGCTGCCGTGGTCACAGAATCCGAGCGCGGCGTGCACGCGGCCGTCAGCACCAGCAGCGCCAGCGCTGCAAGGATCGACTTCGGATCTGGCGGAGCCGGGGTCATGGGTCCGGCGTACGGTTGCCGTAAACGTCTTCGCCGCTGGCGCTGATCGAACCGACATCTCCACCCAGCGCCGCGCTGTATACCGCGACCAGCTGTTCGTCGCGCACCTCAAGCCGCGGTCGCTCCGCAGTCACGCTATTGCCGCCGAGACTGAAGCGTACCCGCCCCTGTCGCACCGGCGCCTCGACATCAGCCCGGACCTGCGCATCAATCAGCCGATAGTTGTCGGGTCGCGCCGCATAGGCCAGGGTCACTTGAACCGTATCGCCCACGCGCTGCGGCGCGGAAAGCCTGAGGCTGGGCGATGGCGTGACCGTGAACGCGCGCGAACGCGCGCTGTACTCAGCGAGCGCGAGCTGCTGCGCACGACCCTTAACTTCAAAGCGGTAGGTGCCGGCCGGCCAGTCCAGCGGCGCCTCGAACTCGACCTGCCACAGATGCTGGAGATTGGCCAGGCGATAGCCGAGATGCATCTCAAAGTAGCTGTCGATGACCTCGCCGTTGCGGCGGCGCGCCGGCACGCAATCCTCGCCGTCGCTGGCGCAGCGCAGCAGCGTGGTCTGCGGCAGATCGATGACCGGATCACCGCCTTCCCAGGCGAACCGAGTGACTTCAAAGCGTTCGATGTCACCCGGCTCCAGCACCGCCATCCCCGCGTTGAGGCTCGGCGTGACCGGCGCCGGCACGCCGGGAATCAGGCCGTAGGTGTAGTTGACGGCAAACTCGTCGGCCGGGGGTTGGTCCGGCCCATCCAGGCCACGCAACAGCGCGCTTGTTGCGTCCAGCAGGCGCGCGCCCTGCTTCCAGCCCCAGAACGTGGTCGTGCCTTCCGTACCGCCCATCGCCCAGTCATCCTGTTCCGGCGCCAGGATGTAGCCGACATGATCCTGCGAGTAGCCCCAGATGAACGTGTCCTCCGGCGCGTGGCCGGCTTCGCGCGCTCGTGCCAGCAAGCGCACGCCATATTCGGTGAGCGGCTCGCCCGGCTGGATCAGCAGACGCGCAGTGCCGATGCGCGCAACCGATACGCGCGTGTCCTGAGGGACGAACGCGCCGTTCTCGCCGACGCCGTTATCGGCAAGGTCCAGCGGATCCGGCGGCGGCGCGGGCAGGCATAGCGCAATCGGCAAGGCGTTGCATTGCGCCGCGCCCCAGGGGTAGGGGTACTCCTCGGCACCGTAGCCAAGCGCTTCGCGATTGAGCACCACGCGCTGCGAGACCATCGCCAATTCAGGCGAGGCATTGAAGCGCTCGATGCCGTCGTAGATTGCGCGCACCTGTGGCGCCAGCAGCGCGCCAAAGCGCTCGATCCGTTGCAGCGTCGGACGCCCGTCCGCACGCGGGCTGACATCGCCACTCGCCGCCTGTACCAGCATGGCCATCACCGGCGTTTCGAAACTCTGCTCGACCGCACGCTCGGCCGCTGACAGCACGTCGCCCGAGAAGTACTGGTTGTCCACGTCGAAGGCGATGCCGTGCGCAGCGTAGTTCATGATCACCGCCAGCGGCTGACCGTCGGCCTGATCAATGCGCATGACGCCGATGCGCTCACGCATGGCGTCATTGGCTTCGAGGTCGTAGCTTGGCAGACGGTCGCGTCGAAACGAGTTCAGATGCTTGTCGCCCTCGACCGGGTTGCGGTACGCCTCGGTGCCGAAGGCATAGCCAAACCGTGCCGGCACCAGGTTGTCGGCCTGCACTGCGCGCTCGACCACGTCGGCAATGTCCATCACCAGACGCTCGAATATCTCGGCCTGATAGAGGTCGGTGGCCAGCCAGAAATAGCGCACCGAGTGATTGGCGACGGCGCCGGGGCCATCGTGCGTATGCGTCGCCGACATCACCAGGCGGTCGTGCAGATCAATGCCGCTGCGCTTCTGCACTTCGTCGGCAACGCCCTGAACCAGCTCATCCAGCATTGCGATCAGGTCGGTCTTGACCAGCACCAGCCACTGGCCGCGGTTCTCCAGCGCCACGGCCTTGATCGTCAATGAATCGTAGTAGCCGCGCGAAGGCGGCGACAGCGTCGCGTAGGGGGAATGCAGGGTGCGCAGCTCCTCCGGGATCAGCAGCAGCGGCGTGCCGTCATCGGCCTGTGCCGGCAGGAAGTTCAGAAACTCGCCGA
>JBFJJW010000051.1:0-16517 GCA_041612095.1 Solimonas sp.
GACCTCGATCCGGAGGCCTTCCAGAACTACCTTGATCAGTTGCGCGGGGGTGAGCAGGAGCATCTGATCTATCGATGCTCGCATCGGCGCCGGGACGGCACGACCTATCCGGTCGAGGTGCGGCTCAACTACTCGCGCGAGGAAGAGCCCCCCGTGTTCATGGCGATTGCCGTGGATATTGGCGATCGGCTGATCGCCGAGGAGAAGCTGCAGCATCTGGCGCACCACGATTCGCTGACGGGATTGCCGAATCGGGTCATGCTGTACGACCGCATCAGCCAGGCACGCCTGCTGGCGCAGCGCACCACCCGGCTGATGGGCGTCTTCTTCCTTGATCTGGACCGCTTCAAGCAGATCAACGATCAGCACGGACACGATATCGGTGACGCCGTGCTGAAAGCCGTGGCTGAGCGCCTCAAGTCCGCCGTGCGACCAACCGACACGGTCGCGCGACTGGCCGGGGACGAGTTCGTCGTGCTGGCACCGGGGCTACGTACTCCGGAGGACGCGAGTTTCCTCGCGCAGAAGCTGGTTGACCGTTTCTCGCAGCCATTGGACATCCCTGGCCTGGAGATCGTCAGCCGCGCCAGCATCGGCATTACCCTCTATCCGCTGGATGAATCCGACGTCGAGGGTCTGCTGCGACACGCCGACGCAGCGATGTACGACGCCAAGCAGGCAGGCCGCGGTTGCTACCGCCTGTTCGGCACCGAGGTCGATCCCGAAAAGCGTCGCCGCCTGGAACTCGAGCGTGAGATTCATTCCGCAGTCGCGCTGAACCAGTTCCATCTGCAGATGCTGCCGGTTATCGACGTGCAACGGGGGATGCCGCGCGCGATGCTATCGGATCTGTACTGGATGCATCCGCGCTACGGCCGCATCGAGCATGACGAACTACTGCGGGCGGCCGGGCGTGCCGGCCTGCTGGGCGACCTCGAACTCTGGCAGGTATGCAGGGCGTGTGAGCATCATCTGAGCGCGCGCGAGCAGGGCCTGCCGCTGGTGCCTGTGGTAATCGATATATCCGGCTGGCAATTGCGCGATCGCGAGTTTTCCAATCATGTGCTTGAACTGCTGGATCGCTACGACGCGCAAGGCGACCGCCTGCTGTTTGCGCTGACGCCGGATGGCATGGCCGAGGCCGTCGGCATGCATCCGGAAGCCGAGCGGCTGCTGGCCCGGGGCGTGCGTCTTGCGCTCAGGGACTTCAATTCGGCGCCGGCGATGGAAAGCACGCTGTCGGCGACGCTGTTGGTCGCCGGGGCGCATATCGCCAGCAGCGAAGACGTTGCGCGGGCAATGCTCGCGGCCGCTGAACGCCGCGGTGCGATTGTGGTGGCCAGTGCGGTTGCGACAGCGGACATGCGCGCGCGCTGGACGGCGATGGGCTGCAGCCTGCTCGCGGGTACGGCGGTGGAGCCGGTACTGGAGGGGCCGCAGGCGCTGGCCTGGCTGCAGGGTCGGTCGGTCGATCCGCTATAGGTCGGCGTTACCGAGGCGCTGCGATCAGGGCAGTGCCACCACCAGCACATCGCAGGGAGCGCGTTGCACGACGTCCTGTTCGGTATGGTTGAACAGGCTGGCGAGAAAGCCACGGCGGGGTTGATGCCCCACCACGATCAAGTCCGCACCGAGCTCCTCCACGCAGCGGCTGACTTCCCGCGAGACTGCGCCGTTGCCGATGTGGACAGCCGACTCCGGAATATCCTGCTGGGTGCACAGGCTTACCAGCTGTTCGCGCGCCTGTTCCACCAGTTGCTGAGACAGATCGGCCGGCGCCGCCATCAGCGCCTCGCCGGTTTCCAGCGGGATGTACTCGACCACGTGAAGCACGCTCAGTCTTGCAGCATCCTGTTTGGCCATGGTTCGTGCCCGGCGCAGGACATCAGCGCCCTGCTCGTCCAGGGAAATCGCTGCGAGTATGTGACGGTAGGTCATGTGCCACTCTGTCGGTTGACGGGTGGATTCAGTATCCACGCGCACGCGGCAGCGTCAACTGGCCTGCCCTATCGATTCAGGCGCTGGCCAGTTTGGCGAAGTCGCGTGCGTGCAGGCGTTCGGCGCGCAAGCCGGGGTCAATGCCGGCGGCGCGGATGCGCTCGACATCCATCAGGCCTTTCAGCGCATTGGATAGCGTCTTGCGGCGCTGAGAGAACGCGGCGGTGACGACGGCATCGAACCGGCCCCAGTCGGCGATCTCGAAGTCGGGCGCGCGCGGCACGATGCGGACGATGGCCGACTCGACCTGTGGAGCCGGATGGAAGGCGCCAGCGCCGACATTGAACAGGTGCTCGACGCGGCTACGAGCAGCGAGTGCAACCGAGAGCCGGCCATAGGCCGCATCGCCGGCGTCGGCGCACATGCGATCCACGACTTCCTTTTGCAGCATGAAATGCATGTCCACGATCACTGCGGACTGGCTCAACAGGTGAAACAGCAGTGGCGTCGAAATGTTGTAGGGGAGGTTGCCGATGATGCGCAGCCCCGCTCCGGCCGGCGCGAAGCGCGCGTAATCGACGCTGAGGGCATCCGCCTGAGTGATGCGCAGCCCCGCAGCGTCGCCGCAGGCGCGCTGCAGATGCGGGATGACGTCGCGGTCCAGTTCGACGACGTCGAGGCTGTGCAGCCGTTCCAGCAGCGGCACCGTGAGCGCGCCCAGTCCTGGCCCGATTTCCACGACATGCTCGCCAGGCTGCGGATTGACCGCGCGCAGAATGCGCTCGATCACATACGGGTCATGCAGAAAGTTCTGGCCGAAACGCTTTTTTGCGGCGTGTTGAGTCTTCACGGTCTGCGTCCTGCCAGTTCTATTGCCAGCTGCAGTGCCGCTTGCAGGCTGCCGGCGTTCGCGCGCCCGCTGCCGGCCAAGTCGAGCGCGGTACCGTGATCGACCGAAGTCCGCAGGATCGGCAAGCCCAGCGTGAGATTGACGGCCTCGCCAAAGCCGGCGTACTTGAGCACCGGCAACCCCTGGTCGTGGTACATCGCCAACACGGCGTCGGCATCGGCCAGCAGGCCCGGCGTGAACAGTGTGTCCGCGGGCAGCGGACCGACCAGATCCAGGCCGGCTTGGCGCAGACGCTCCAGTACCGGGGTGATCACCGCAAGCTCCTCGTGTCCGAGATGACCCTGCTCGCCGGCGTGCGGATTCAGTCCGCAAACCAGGATGCGTGGACGCGCGATGCCGAACAGGCGCTTCAGGTCCGTCGCCAGTATCCGCAGCACCTGATCCAGCCGTGCTGCGGTGATGGCATCGGCAACGGCGCGTAGCGGCAGGTGCGTGGTCGCCAGCGCAACACGCAGCGCGCGGCCTCGGGCCTGCGCAACCAGCATCATCACCGGCAAGGGCGCTTCGCAGCGCTGCGCCAGAAACTCGGTATGCCCGCTGAAGGCGATGCCAGCGTCATTGATGACGCTCTTCTGTACCGGGCCGGTTACCAGAGCAGCCGCCTGACCGGATCGACAGGCGTCGGCTGCCAGCTCCAGGGTGTTCAGCACGTAGGCTGCATTCTGCGGATTGAGCTGCCCCGGAATGACCGGGGCCCTGAGCTTCACCGGCCATACGCTGACGCTGCCCGGCGGGTGCGGTTGCGGCGTGGCACCGGCCGTGTACGGGACGCAGCGCAGCGCCATCGAAAGCGCGCGCGCGCGCTGGGTCAGCAAGTTCGGATCGCAGACCGCGACCAGTTCAACCGGCCAGGCCTGCTGCGCGATCGCGCAGAGCAGGTCGGGGCCGATACCCGCGGGCTCGCCCGGCGTGATCAGGATGCGTGGCGGTGCTGCATCCGGATCACGTTGCACGTCAGTAACCGTCAAGCTCAGGACTTGTCGGCGGCAACGGCGTCAGTGGGCGTGCGGTACTCAACGTAGGCTTCGTTGCGCAGACGGCGCAGCCAGACGTCATATTCCTCTGCCGCCTTGCGATTGCCGAGTATGGCGCGCGCACGCGCGCGACGGGTTTCAACGGTGGTGTCGCGCGTGCGGCGCTCGACCAGGCCCGCGACGTGCCAGCCGAACTGAGTGCGGAAAGGGGGGGAGAGCTCTCCGGGCTGCAACTGGTCCAGGCGGACCTGGAACTCGGGGACGAATACGCCGGGCGGCTGGAAACCGAGGTCGCCGCCGCTGTTCTTCGAGCCGGGATCATCCGAATACTGTTTGGCCAGCTTGGCGAAATCCTCACCGGCTTGCAGTCGGTTGTAGATGTCGCGCGCGAGCAAGCGCGCCTGATCGTCGTCACGCACGGCATTGATCTGAATCAGGATGTGGCGTGCCTGGGTCTCGACCGCTGTCTTGCGCGACTCACCGCCACGCTGGTCCGCCAGCTTGATGATATGAAAGCCTCCACCGGCCTCGATGACGTCGCTGACTTCTCCGGGCGACAGCTTTGCGGCCGCACTGGCAAACAGGCTGGGGAGATCGCCGCTCTTGCGCCAGTCCAGATCGCCGCCCTGCAGCGCCTGCTGGCCGTCGGAGTTGGCGATCGCCAACTGAGCGAAATCCTCGCCCGCCCTGATGCGCTTGATCAGGCCATCGGCCTTGGCGCGCGCCTGGTCGCGCACCTCCGCCGAGGCGCCTTCGGGCAGCGCCACCAGTATGTGAGACAGGCGGTACTCGACGTTCTCGTCCGCACCGCTGCTGGCAAGAAACAGATCGACATCCTGGTCAGTGATGGCGACGCGGCTCTCGACTTCCTTGGCGCGCAAGCGCTGGATCAGAACCTCCTCGCGGATCTGTTCGCGCACCGACAGGAAGTCGAGCCCGTCCTTGCGGATGGCGTCGGCGAACTGCGCCAGATTCATGTTGTTCTGCTTGGCCAGGCCGGTCAGCACCTCGTTGAGTTCGCGATCATCGACACGGATGCCGGCCTGCTGCGCGCGTTGCGTCTGCACCCGCGTCAGGATCAGACGTTCAAGCACCTGCGCGCGCAGCGCGCTCTCGGGAGGTGCGGTGATGCCGCGCTCGCTGATCTGGTGCCGCGCGTCGTCCATCGCGCGCTCGACCTCGCTCTGCAGGATCACGCCATCGTTGACGATCACCAGAATGCGGTCGAGCGGCTGCGTCGCCGCACGGGCGGTGCCGGCAAGCAACAGAGCGGCCAGTGCAAAAGCGGCTGCGGACAACAGGGGTTTGATCGGATTCATCAGGGGTTCCAGATAACGACAGAGCGGCATTATCGCCCAGCCGGGCGGGTGTAGGCAGGTCAATAGACCTCTTCTCTGGGGAAGAGGTTCTCCAGACCCGAGCCCAGACGTGCCAGTCCCTTGAGCTCCAGCTGCACGTAGATGCCGCTATTGAGGCGGCCATCGGTGCTGGCAATGTAGCGCCTATAGGAGGTCCGCACCGCCCAGCAACAGGTGTCGTACTCCAGGCCCGCATAGGTATCCAGCGACAGATTGCTGCGCAAGGAGTAGCGCCAGCGTGCCGACAGACTCAGCCCACCCCACAGCGGAGTGGCCGCGATCATGTCGGTCTGCTCCAGCTGGTCGGCACGATAACGGTAGGCAAACTCGAAGCGTCGGCGTTCGTCGCGGTAGCGGATCGCTGCGCTGTTGCGCGTAAATTCAGCAGCTTCCGGCGACCACTGCGAGATCAGCCGGGTGCTCCAGTGCTGACTGAGAAAATAGTCGAAGCTGCCGATGAAGTCGGTTGCGCCGCGGTCCGGCGGCGGCTCGTCCGGCAGGGCCACGCGCGGGGTTTCGAATCGATACAACTGGCCGACGCTGACGGCGGCCTTTACCGCACCGGTATCCCCGTCGAACTGGCGGCCGGTGAGCGCCACCGCGAACTGGTTGGCATCGGCGATGCGATCACCACCCGAGAAGCGATTGCGCGCAAACAGCTGCGTGAAGTCAAAGTCGGGTTCGCCGGCGTCGAAGACCGGGATGTCATCCTGATCCTGATAGGGCACATAGAGATAGGCCAGCCGCGGCTCCAGCGTCTGCGGCGCGCCATTGCTGCCCGTACGCTCAAAGCGCAGGCCGGCCTCGGTACTGAACATCGGCAGCGCGCGGTCGACCCGTGCGGGCTGGTCGGCATCTCCGGTCAACTCGTAGGTCGTGTAGCGGAAGTCGAGCTGACTTTCGGTAAACCATGAAACCCGGTCCCGCTCCATGCGCAGATACGGGTGCAGGTCCAGGCGCTGGCCTTCCACGGAGTTCTCGCGCGCGAAATTCACGTACTCGCCGATCATGCCCACACGGGTGTCCCAGAGCGCGGCGCGGGTCAGTGCCTCGGCGCGGATCTGCGGCAGACGGCGGTAGGGATCGTCTGCCGCCTCCAGGTTGCTGGCGATGGTCTGGTAGTCCTGCAGCAATGCCTGGATGGTGTAAGCGGATGGCGCCACATAGGTCAGACGGGCGCTGCGCTCAAGATGGGTGATCGAGCTGAGGTCGATGTCGCCACCCAGATCCTCAAAGTATGCGGGGTCACTGACCTCGCCGTAGCGCAGGTCCAAGGCCAGGCGGCGGTTGATGAGGCCCTGATGGTTGACCTGAAGATAATCGCGCAGGGTGCTGGTGCGGCTATCGTCGCCAAGATACTCATAGGAAACGGAACCTTCGGCCCTGGGCAGCAGATAGCGAGTGTCCAGCGTAGTTTGCAGGCCGCGATCCGACATCATCCGTGGCGTGATGGTGGCGTCGTAGTTCGGCCCCAGGTTCAGATAGACCGGCAGACGCAGGTCCCAGCCGGTGCGATCGGAGTTGCCGATGGTCGGAAACAGGATGCCGCTGCGGCGGCGGTCATCGATCGGGAACTGCAGCCACGGCGAATACAGAATCGGTACGCCGAAGAAGCGCAGGCGGGCATGGGTAGCGGTGCCCAGGCCTTCCTCGTAGTCGAGCTTGATGTTGCTGGATTCCAGGTACCAGGCGTTGGAGCCGGTTTCGCAGGTCGTGTAGCGCACATCGGCCAGACCCGCTGTGCCGTCGCTGTTCAGCGTCACCTCGGACGACTCGCCGCGCGCGGCGCGCTCCGGCAGCGTGAACTCCGTGTCGTGGAAGCTGCCGGTTTCATCGTCGATATCGAACGTTGCACCGGACGAGCGGATCATCAACTCGCGGTTGTGGAACACCGAGTCACCCTTGACCTCGACGCGGCGTTCGGCCTCATTGAAGTCCAGATTGTCGGCGGTAAAGGTCTTGTCGCCCTGGCGCAGCGTGACCGATCCGGAGAATTGAGAGCGCCCACCCTGATCCACGTCGACATTGTCAGCCGACAGGTAGAGACGCGAATCCAAGGGAATTTCTAGCGCGGGCTGAGGGGGCGGCGGAAGATCGGACAGCTGCGAACACGAGGCCGCACCCGCGCCCCAGGCCGGGGTGCTGGCCAGCAGTGTGGCCGCAAGGCCGACCGGCAACGCTAGGCGATTCCAGAACAATGGCTTTCCTTTTTTCGGAAGTATCGGTGCCGCGCCGCGCCGGTGCAATCGCGCCGCCAGTGGCAGATGTTTTATGCTGCGCGCCGGCTTGCCTGACCTGGTTTTTGTGAACGACAACTCCGTGCCCCTGGATGCACGCGCGCAGGCAGCGCGAGACTGGGCGTTATCTGCGCTGGGTCTGGAGCGCGCCCGCTTCGCCCCAGCCTCTGCGGATGCCAGTTTCCGGCGCTATTTTCGCATCGAGGCGCCCACCGGAACCTGGGTGGTGATGGATGCACCGCCGGCACAGGAGGACTGCAGGCCGTTCCTGAAGGTCGCCGCGCTGCTGCACGAGGCGGGGCTGCACGGGCCGCGGATTCTCGCCCAGGACCTGGAACGAGGGTATCTGCTGCTGGACGATCTGGGTCGCCAGACCTATCTGCAGGCGATCAAGGCCGGGCTGGATGCGGAGACTATCGAGGGCCTGATGCAGCAGGCCATCGCGGCCCTGGTGCGCTGGCAGTTGGCGACGCGGCCGGGCGTTCTGCCTCCGTATGACGGCCCATTGTTGATGCGGGAGCTGGCGCTGTTTCCGGACTGGTACGTGGCTCGCCATCTGCGCTGCAGCCTCAAGCCTGGGCAGCGCGCGCAACTGGATCGTATCAATGAGCTGCTCGTGGATTCGGCGCTGGCCCAGCCGCGCGTCTACGTACATCGCGACTACATGCCGCGCAACCTGATGCTGACGGAGCCGGGGCCGGGCATCCTCGATTTTCAGGACGCGGTCGAAGGGCCAGTCACCTATGATCTGGCGTCGCTGCTGCGCGACGCGTTCCTGTCGTGGCCTGCGGACAGCCTGACCCGATGGACGCGTGCCTACTGGGAGCAGGCGCTGCGCGCGGGCGTGCCGGTTGCGCCGGAGTTCGGCGAGTTTCAGCGCCAGGCCGAGTGGATGGGCGTACAGCGCCATCTCAAGGTCATCGGCATCTTCGCGCGCATCAACTACCGTGACGGCAAACCCCATTATCTGGCCGATGTCCCGCGGTTCATCGGCTACGTCCGCGAAGTGGCCGGTCGTCACCCGCAGCTGGCGCCGCTGCTGCAGCTGTTCGATGAACTCGGGATGCAGGCGTGAACACCCCTGGCGTCGATAGGCTTGCGCCGCCGGTGCAGCTTGCCGGAGCCTGCGCACGGTGTTGGCTGCCGCAGGCAACACCGGTCTAATGGCGGCCGCACAGCCAAGTGCTTTCATACTCGGTGCCGGTCGTGGCGAGCGGATGCGGCCGCTGACCGACCACACCCCCAAGCCACTGATTCCCGTCGCGGGGCGGCCGTTGATCGAGCACCACCTGCAGCGCCTGGCGGCTGCGGGGGTGGGCGAGGTGGTGATCAACCTCGGCTGGTTGGGTGCCCGGATCCGAGAGGCGCTGGGTGGCGGCGAACGCTATGGCTTGCATATCCACTATTCCGACGAGGGATGGCCGGCACTGGAGACCGGTGGCGGCATTCATCGCGCCTTGCCGCTACTGGGGAGCGCGCCGTTCCTAGTAATCAACGGTGATGTCTACGCCGACGTGTCGATACATGATCTGGTCGCGCAGGCGCGACGCATGCCCGCTACCGATCGGGGGCACCTGATTCTGGTGCCGAATCCGGCACATCATCCGCAGGGCGATTTCGCGCTGGCCGGTGGTCGCATTGTGGAGCCGGCACCTCCGCAGTACACCTACAGTGGAATATCCGTACTGCACCCGGCCCTGTTTGCCGGCTGCACGCCCGGCGCGTTTGGCCTGGCGCCACTGTTGCGCGCAGCCGCCGCGCGCGGACACCTCAGCGGCGCCCTGCATACTGGATTGTGGTCTGACGTGGGGACGCCCCAGCGACTGGCCGCAATCGAAGCCCAGCTGTCTGTTCATCACACACGCTCATGAATGCTCCCGTTGCTCTGCTGCCTGATGCCGTCACACTTGAGTCGCGCGTTGCGCTGGCGCTGGAAAGTGCCCGTAGCGGCGGTGCCCTAGAGGCCGAAGCCGGGCTGTCGGCCAGTCGTGGGCTGACCGTTGGCGTGCGCAATGGCGAGGTCGAGAGCCTGGAATTCCAGCAGGACCGCGAGCTGGGCATTACCGTATACGTGAACGGCTGCAAGGGTAACGCGACCACCGGAGATCTCAGCGACGACGGCATCCGCAGCGCGGTAGCGGCCGCCATCACCATCGCCCGCGCGACCGGCGCCGACCCCTGCAACGGCTTGGCCGATGCCGCGCGGATGGCGCAGGCGCGCCCGGAGCTGGACCTCGATCACCCCTGGGAACTGGTGGCGGAGGATGCGATTGAGCTGGCCCGTCGCTGCGAGGCAGCCGCGTTTGCCGTCGATGGCCGCATCACCGGCAGCGAAGGTGCCGGTGTCAGCAGTCACCGCGGCCGATCGGTGTATGCAAACAGCCACGGATTCGTTGGCCACCGCCTCGGAACGCAGCACAGCATGAGCTGCGCGGTTGTGGCCAGCCAGGGCGAGGAGATGCAGCGCGACTACTGGTACAGCAATGCGCGTGCGCGCAGTGATCTCATGGCGGTCGAGGCTATCGGTCGCCGTGCCGGGCAGCGCGCGGTGGCGCGCCTGGGCGCGCGCAAGCTGGGGACGCGCTCGGCGCCGGTGCTGTTTCCGCCGGAGCTGGCGCGGGGCCTGTGGGGCCATTTTGTCGGCGCGATTTCCGGTGGATCGCTGTATCGCAAAGCCAGTTTCCTGCTCGATCGCATGGGCAAGCCGGTGTTCTCGCCGCAGGTGCAACTCGAGCAGCGGCCGCATCTGGCGCGCGGCGCCAGTAGCGCGGCCTGGGACAGCGAGGGCGTTGCCACCGAGGATCGCGTGCTGGTGCGTGATGGCGTGCTTGAGAGCTGGTTGCTGGGCAGCTACTCCGCGCGCAAGCTGGGCCTGCAGAGCACCGGCAACGCTGGCGGCGTCTACAACCTGATCGTACGTCCCGGCGACAAGGACTTCGACGCGCTGGTGCGTGAGATGGGTTCGGGCCTCATCGTGGCGGAGCTGCTGGGGCACGGCGTCAATCTGGTGACCGGGGACTATTCGCGCGGGGCCGCCGGCTTCTGGGTCGAGAACGGCGAGATCGCGTACCCCGTGGATGAGCTGACCATTGCCGGGCGCCTGGCCGACATGTTCATGAACGTGGCGGCGGTGGGTGCCGACGTCGATCCGCTGTCGGGGGTGCGCACCGGCTCGGTGCTGATCGAGCAGATGACGATCGCCGGTGAATGAACGGCCCGGGGGCGCGCTAGGTCAGAATCAGCGCGCCGAGGCCGAGCAGCGCAAAGAAGCCGACCACGTCGGTGACGGTGGTCAGTATCACGGAGCCGGCCAGTGCCGGATCCACGCCGATACGGCGCAGGATCAGCGGAATGAAAACCCCGGAGCAGGCAGCGGCCGTCTGATTGATCATGATGGCCAGCGCGATCACCAGCGCCAGCGCCGGGCTTTTGAACCAGGCGCCGGCGACGCCCGCAACCACGGCGGCCCATAGCAGGCCGTTGATGGCGGCGACCGCCAACTCCTTGCGCAGCAGAAAGCGCGCGTTGGCGGCATCGATCTGGCCGAGCGCGATGCTGCGGATCATCAAGGTCAGCGTCTGGCTGCCGCCGATGCCGCCCATGCTCGCGACAACCGGCATCAGCACGGCGAGCGCAACGACCTCGGTAATCGTGGCCTCAAACCGACCCACCACGGCTGCAGCCAGGAAGGCGGTCAACAGATTGACGCCGAGCCAGACGGCACGCCGTCGTGCGGCGCCGGAGACCGGGGCAAACAGATCCTCGCCTTCCTTGAGGCCGGCCATCGCCAGCAGGTTGTGCTCGGCCTCGGCGCGGATGATGTCGACGACGTCGTCGATGGTGATGCGGCCCACCAGCACCCCCTTCTCGTCGACCACCGGGGCCGACACCAGATCCGCCGTCTCGAAGCGGCGCGCGACCTCCTCCTCATCCATGTCGGTAGGGATCGCCTCCAGCGCGCGTTCCATGATGCTGGAGACCAGCGCATCCGGTGAGCGCGTCAGAATCTTGTCCAGCGGCAGGGCGCCGAGATAGCTGCCGTAGCGATCGACGACGAACAAGGCGTCGGTATGCTCGGGAACATCGCCGCGCAGGCGCAGATAGCGCTGCACCACTTCCAGGCTGACGTCCGGGCGTACGGTCACCGTATCGGTGTTCATCAGGCCACCGGCGGCGTCCGGTTCGTAGGCCAGGACCTGTTCTAGGCGCGCGCGATCATCGGCATCCAGCGCCTTCAGCACCTGCTGGGTCACGGTCTCCGGCAGGTGTTCCACGAAGTCGGCGAGATCGTCGATTTCCAGCTCTTCGGCCGCCGCCACCAGTTCCGCGGTGTCCATCTGTCGCATCAGCGTCTGGCGGATCGAGTCGGGCAGGTGCAGCAGTACCTGGCCGTCGTCCTCGGGGCTGACCATGTCCCAGACGATGTTGCGCTCACGCAGCGGCAATGACTCCAGCAGATCCGCGATCTCGCCTGGGTTCAGGGCGTGCAGTGTGCGGCGCGCATGCAGCAGGCGACCGCCTGCAAGCCGCTCGCGCAGGCCGGCCAACGCGGACTTCGATTTCTCGCGCTCGCTGCTCATGAAGACTCCCTGGAACCGGGAAAGAATATCACCGCAGGCTGAACGCGCGACGTATCCGGCCGCCGTATCCCGCGTGCCGTACCCCGGTGCGCAGGGGTCAGAGGTGGTCGAGCGCGGCGATGCGCTCGCGCATTTCCTGGGCGTCGGTCACGGCCAGCAAGGCGTCCACCGCGTTGCGCAGCCGGCCCACGTCGGACTCCATGATGATCCGCTTGATCTCCAGCACGCTGGCAGGGTGCATCGAGAAATCCGTCAGCCCCAGACCCAACAGCAAGCGCGTGTACTTGGCGTCGCCGGCCATTTCGCCGCACATGGCCACGGGGATTCCGGCCTTGCGCCCGGATTCTATGGTGCGGTGTATCAGATACAGCACGGCCGGGTGCAGGGGGTCGTACAGGTAATTGACCTCATCGTCGACGCGATCAATGGCCAGCGTGTACTGGATCAGATCGTTGGTGCCGATTGAGAAGAACTGCGCGTGGCGGGCCAGCATCGGAGCGGCAATGGCGGCGGCCGGAACCTCGATCATCGCCCCGACCGGTACATGGGCGGCCATCGCATGACCTTCGGATGCCAGCTCGGTGCGGGCGACCTCGATCAGCGCGGCTGCCTGGCGAAACTCGGGCAGGTTGGAAATCATCGGCAGCATGATCTGCATATTGCCGTGCGCCGATGCCCGCAGCAGCGCGCGCACCTGGGCACGAAACAGCTCCGGCTCCTTCAGGCATAGACGGATCGCACGCAGCCCAAGCGCCGGATTGCTCGGCGTCGGGCCGTGGCGGTTGCCGCTGTCCACCTGCTTGTCCGCGCCGAGATCCAGCGTGCGAATCGTGATCGTGCCGGTAGTGGCCTGGACGATTCGGGTATACGCCTCGTACTGCTCATCCTCGCTCGGCAGGCCTTTGCGATTCATGTACAGAAATTCGGTGCGATACAGGCCGACCCCGTCAGCGCCGTTTTCGGCAGCGGTGCGCGCGTCTTCCGGCAGCTCGATGTTGGCGAGCAGACGGATTGCGACACCGTCGCGCGATACCGCAGCCTTGCCCTTGAGCTTGACCAGATCGGCGCGATAGCGGGCCTGATCGTCCTGCTTGGCGCGATAGAACGCGAGTGCCTGCGCGTCGGGTCCGGCGAGGACGTGGCCGGCTTCACCATCGACAACCACGGTTTCGCCATCGCGCAGCAGACGGCGGGCGTCGCGCAGTCCCACCACGGCGGGTATGCCAAGGCTGCGCGCGAGAATCGCAGTGTGCGATAGCGGGCCGCCATATTCGGTCACAAAGGCCGCGACCTGCTGCTGCGACAGCAGGATGATGTCTGCCGGCGTAATGTCGTCGGCGACCATGATGAAGGTCTCGCCGCTTTCACTGCGGGGCGGTAGCTGGCGCTCGGTCTTGGTGAGTATGCGCAGGATACGCGCGCATACGTGCTCGACATCGTCGCGGCGCGTACGCAGATAGGGGTCGTCCATCTGCTCGAATACCGCAACCAGCGCGTCGCGGGTGCGGCGCAGGGCGGCTTCGGCATTGACCGCGTGACTGCGGATGTGGGTGATCGTGGCGTCGGTAACAGACCGATCATCCATCATCAGCAGATGGGTATCGATGAACGCGGCGATATCGTCCGGAGTGCCGGCAGGGATCTGGCTGCGGACTTCGCTTAACTGTTGCTTGGCGCGGCGCTGGGCGCCGATGAACCGTTCGACCTCACTGTCAATGTCTGCCGCGGCAAGGCTGTATTCGGTAACGTCCAGTTCGCCGGCCTGCAGCTTCTGGACCCGCGCGATACTGATCCCGCGGGAGACGCCGATACCTGACAGCCACAGACTCATATCGACTCCGTTCGAGCGAGGTGTACCCCGTGCGCGTGCAGCCTCAAGCGTCTTCTCCAAAGCGGTCGGCGACCAGGGCCGCCATTTCGTCCAGCGCCTGCTGGGCATCGTCCCCCTCGGCAATCAAGGTGATCTGCGAGCCTTTGGCCGCGGCCAGCATCATCACGCCCATGATCGATTTGCCGCTGACCTCGCGGCCATCCTTGCGGATGCGCACGTCGGACTCGAACTTCGTGGCCAGGGTGACGAGCTTGGCCGCAGCACGTGCGTGCAGGCCCAGCAGGTTGACGATATCCACGGTGCGTTCCATAGGTGGCAAGGTCCGGTTTCTAGTTGGGCAGTTCCAGGGCCGTTGACCGGCCCGGGAGCGGGGGAGCACAGCTGCGCACGCAACTCATGTGCGCGGACAGACGATGATGCCGCGGCAGCCGCCTTCGACTGCGTTCCGGGTCATCGCCTCGAGGTCGAGCTTCGGGTAGTTGAAGATGCGCACCAGCATCGGCAGATTGACGCCGGCAACCGCTTCGGTGCGGCCGCTCAGGCTGAGCTTGTTGGCGATATTGCTTGGAGTGGAGCCAAAGGCGTCGGTCAGGATCAACACGCCGCCGCCGGGGTCCAGGCGCTCGATCATCTTGCGGCCCTGGCTGATCAGCACTTCGTGAGCGGACACCCGCCGCACCTCCAGCACATCCGCAGGCAGCGGCAGCTCGCCGATCATCTCGCGCATGGTGTCGAGCAAATGATGGCCGAGTTTGCCGTGGGTAACGAGCAGGATGCCGATGCTCATGAGGCTCTCAGTTGTTGCGGTTGGCGCCGGCCGCCGCTTGCTCGCGGTGGCGCAGGGCGAGGTTATCGAAGCGCCCGCGGAACGACTCGGCGAGGCGCTCAGCAATATAGACGCTGCGGTGCTGGCCACCGGTGCAGCCGATGGCGACCGTAAGGTAGGCACGGTCCTGCTTCTGGTATTCGGGCAGCCAGCGCTTCAGGAACTGGTCGAGATCCCTGAGCATCTCGGTGACTTCCGGGCGCTTTTCCAGCCACGCGGCCACGGCCTCGTCGCGGCCGGTCAGCTTCTTCAGCGACGGTTCCCAGTGCGGATTGGGCAGGCAGCGCACATCGAATACAAAGTCGGCGTCCTCCGGGACGCCGTTCTTGTAGCCAAACGACATCAGCAGCACTGAAAGCTTGCCGTGGCCGCCGCCAGGGATCTGGCCGAGTATCTCCTCGCGCAGCTCATGCAGGTTCTTGTGTGAGGTATCGATCGTAGCGTCGGCCAGATTGGCGATCGGCGCCAGCAGATGGCGCTCCATGCGGATCGCCTCGGTCAGCGGTGTTGCGCCCAGCGCCAGGGGATGCTTGCGTCGCGTTTCCGAGTAACGGTGCACCAGCACCGAGTCATCGGCGCGCAGGAACAGCACGCGCGTTTCGACGCCACGTGCCTTCAGGCGCTCGAGATAGCGTGGGAACTTGTCTATTTCCTTCGGGCTTTCCCGCGCGTCGATGTCGATCGCCAGCTTGTCGTAGCGGCTCTCGGCCACGCGAAAGGCGCGACCGACGATGGGTCCGACCAGCTGCAGCGGCAGGTTGTCGATGCAGTAGTAGCCCAGATCCTCGTACTGCTTCAGCGCCACGGTTTTTCCGGCGCCGGATAATCCACTGACGATGACAAGCTTCATGATGGGCGTGAGGCGCGGCGGATGGCGGTGAGTTGGCGGCGGCTGAGGTCTTCGTCTGCCCGATAGCCGCCACGGCGCAGCTTCAGATCCCGGCAGGCGGCCTCGACCAGCACCGCCAGATTGTGCCCGAGACGCAGCGGGATCGAGACTTCCGGCACTTTCAGGCCCAGTAGCTCGCGTTCGCTGCGGCGGCCGCTGATGCGCTCCATGCCGGTGTCCTCGCCCCCCGGCACCGGCGCATCCAGCGCGATGATCAGGTCCAGATCCGATCGGCCTGCAACCGCCTGGGCACCGAACATGCGCTTCACGTTGAGAATGCCGAGACTGCGCGCCTCGATAAACCCCCTGAGCAGGGGCGGGCAGCGCCCTTCTATGCGCCCGTCCAGCGCGCGGAAATCCGCGGCGTCGTCCGCCACCAGCTGATGGCCGCGCGCCAGCAATTCCAGCGCCAGCTCGCTCTTGCCCACCCCGCTGGCGCCCGTCAGCAACACACCGAGCTGATAGACGCGTACAAAGACCCCGTGCAGGGTGAGGTCGGGCGTCGCCGGCGTGGAGCGGCGCGGCATGTCGGCGCCGTTGCGACCGTGCTCAGCTGCCGGGCGCGTAGGCCTGCAGCAGGCTGTTCAGCGAGGCTTCGTCAGCCGCGCCGCGCAGCTTGCGGCAGAACGCCTCGTCCGAGAACATTTCGGCAATCGCCGCCAGATGTTTGAGGTGCGCCTCGGTCGCGCCCTGGGGGACCAGCAGGCCAAACACCAGATCGACCGGCTGGCCGTCGTGGGCATCGTAGTCCAAGGGGTGCTTCAGGCGCATGAACGCGCCCACACTCTCGTTGACCCCGGGCATGCGGCCATGCGGTATGGCCACGCCATGACCCAGTCCGGTGCTGCCGAGCTTTTCGCGTGCGCTGAGGCTGGTCAGGATATCGCCGGTATCCACGCCTGCCACGCCGCGGCCCAGAAGCTGGGCAAGTTCCTCCAGCGCCTTCTTCTTGCTGGTGAAGGTATGTCCATGGC
>JBFJJW010000052.1:0-16482 GCA_041612095.1 Solimonas sp.
AGGCACATGCAGGACATTGCCAGCCTGCGGCGCGCGATGGAGCGTGTAGCCAAGGCGGCGCGCCGGCTGGAGCCGTTCCGGAAGCTGGTGGATGAGCCGCGCATCACGACCTGAGGTGCAGTGGGTGGTTAACGAAAAAGGGCACCCCTCGGGGTGCCCTTTCTGGTTTGCGGCTGGCTTCAGGGCAGCACCAGCGGGCCGCCGCCGGTCATCACGGTAGTTTCCCCCGCCACCTGCACTTCGCTCTCCCATAGATAGGAGAGATGCGGGTGCGCGGTGCGCAGGATGTCCAGCGCGGCGGCATCACCGCGCAGGTGATAGTCCATCCACGCCAGTGAGTAGCTACCGGCAATCTCCAGGCCCCAGCTGGCCGTGGGCAGCAGCGGGTAGTTGGTGTGCTGGGCGTGGGAGGAGGCCTCGGCCACGATGAAGGCGCGGTCCTGCGTCAGCTTCTCGTACACCGGGCGCACCACGGCAGGGTTGAGAAACGGAATGGGGGCTATGGGGCCATCGTGATCACCGGTCTGGATCATCACCGGGATGGGGTTGCTGTCGAACGGCGCGGAGTCTTCGCTGATCGGCGCGGCGGCCACGGCGGCGCGCACGCGCGGTTCAACGGCCTGCAGCGCCAGCGTGGTGATGGCGCCCATGCTGTGGCCGATGACGCCGATGCGCGAGCGGTCCAGCACGCTGCTCACCGGGGAGTCGGCCAGCAGCCAGGTCAGGGCATCCTGCGCTTCTTCCACATTGTTGCCGGGGTCGCCATCGCCTTCATTGTCTGAATGGCCCTGGCCGCTGAAGTCGAAGGCGAACACCACATAGCCGGCATCGGCAAACACCTGATGCCACCAGCGGTACATGGCCACATTGGTGTTGAGGCCTTCCAGCGCCAGAATCACCGGGAAGGGGCCATCACCGGGCGGGGTGCTGCCCTTGGCCGGCAGTACGATCTCGCCATAGAGCTGCGTGCCGTAGCGGTTGTTGAAGTGCACCGGCACCAGCGCAACGGCGTCGTTGTAGTCCGGGTGGCCGTACCAGTGATAGGCGTGCTCCAGGCGTGAGCCGTCCTGCAGCTGCGCCAGTGTTGCGCGCACCTGGAAGGCCGCAAGATTGGGGTCGGTGATATCCCGCACGGTGACGCCAAATGCCACCGGATCAAACACCGCGCTGAGCGCGCCGGTGGGCAGCAGCGCGGCGAGGGTATCCAGTTCTGAAATCACCGCCTCGATCTCGGCCGGGGCCGCCGGCGGGTTTTCGCCCGGTTGTGAGGCTGGCCATTGCGCCAGTTTGCCGCCACTGCCGCCATCGGAACTGCCGCAGGCGGCCAACAAGAGTGGAATCAGCAGCGCGAGGGTACGCAGGGGCGTCATGTTCATGTGCTTGGGGGTCCGGAGCCAGAGGCTGCGCATGGTCCGGCATGTGCAGGGAGGCCGCAATAGCAGGACGGGCCCAATACGCGTCGACTGAACGGGCGGGCGTCGAGAACGGAACTTGCAAAGCCGGGGCATGACCCCGCAACCCGGCAGCTGGCTACAGCGATTCTCCGACCCCAAGGGCGCGCAGAGCCTCGCGGCTCCGGCCTTGCTGCTGCTGATTCTGGGGATGATGGTGGTGCCGATGGCACCGCAGGTGCTGGACCTGATGTTCACGATGAACATCGCCATTTCCTTGGCGGTGCTGCTGGCCGTGATGTATGTGATGCGGCCGATGGACTTCAGCTCGTTCCCGACGGTGCTGCTGTTTGCCACCCTGCTGCGCCTGTCCCTGAACGTGGCCAGCACGCGCGTGGTGCTGCTCAACGGCCATGAAGGCCCTGAAGCGGCCGGCAAGGTGATTCATGCCTTCGGTGACTTTGTGATTGGCGGCAACTACGCCGTCGGCATCATCGTTTTTGTCATCCTCACCCTGATCAACTTCATGGTGGTGACCAAGGGTGCAGAGCGCGTGTCGGAGGTTTCGGCGCGCTTCATCCTGGACTCCATGCCCGGCAAGCAGATGGCGATAGACGCCGATCTCAACGCCGGATTGTTGACGCGCGACGAAGCCAAGCAGCGGCGCAACGAGATCCGCGAGGAAGCGGATTTCTACGGCTCCATGGACGGTGCCAGCAAGTTCGTTCGCGGTGATGCCATCGCCGGCATCCTGATCCTGTTCATCAATCTGATCGGCGGCCTGTGCATCGGCACCTTGCAGCATGGTCTGCCGCTGTCGGACGCGGCCCGTACCTACACGCTGCTGACCATAGGTGACGGACTGGTGGCGCAGGTGCCGGGGCTGCTGCTGTCCACGGCTGTGGCGGTGCTGGTGACGCGCATGTCGCGCGCTACCGACATGGCGCGCCAGGTGGCCGGCCAATTGTTTGGTGAGCCGCGCGTGCTGGCGGTGACGGCCGGCGTGCTGGGTCTGGTGGGCGTGATTCCCGGCATGCCGAACATGGTGTTCCTGTTGCTGGCGGCGGCCTGCGGCGGTGTGGCCTGGCTCAAGGCGCGCAAGGTGCGCGAGCAGGCTGCGGCACCGACGCCGGAGGCGGCGCCCGCGCCGCCGGCGGAGCTGTCCTGGGAAGACGTGCCCGGGGATGACGCCCTGGGCCTTGAGGTCGGCTACCGGCTGATCCCGATGGTGGATGCCCGCCAGGGCGGCGAGCTGATGGCGCGCATCAAAGGTGTGCGCCGCAAGCTGACGCAGGAACTCGGCTTTCTGATTCCGCCGGTACATATCCGCGACAACCTCGACCTGCCGCCGGGCACCTACCGCGTGCTGGTGCACGGCGTGCCGGTGGCCGAAGGCGCGGTGCAGACCGAGCGTGATCTGGCGCTGAATCCCGGCCGCGTGTTCGGCACGCTGGAAGGCGCGCCGACCAAGGACCCACCCTTTGGCATGGATGCGGTGTGGATCGAGCGCGGTGCGCGTGAGCACGCGCAAACGCTGGGCTACACCGTGGTGGACCCGTCCACCGTCGTTGCCACACAGCTCTCCCAGGTGATCAAGACCCACGCCAACGAGCTGCTGGGTCATGACGAGGCGCAGGCCCTGCTGACGCAGCTGGGCAAGCAGGCGCCCAAGCTGGTGGAAGACCTCATCCCCAAGCAATTGCCGCTGTCCACCTTCGTCAAGGTGTTGCAGAACCTGCTGGCGGAGCGCGTGCCGGTGCGCAACCTGCGCGTGATTGCCGAGGCCTGTGCCGAACATGCCGCCAAGAGCCAGGATCCCGTCGCGCTTTCGGGCCTGGTACGCATCGCGCTGGGCCGACAGATTGTTCAGGAAATCAACGGCCTGGATGCCGAGCTGCCGGTGTTCACGCTGGCCGGCCCACTGGAACAGGTGTTGCAGGACAGCCTCAAGGGCGGTGGCGCGGTGATTGAGCCGGGACTCGCCGAACGCATGCACCAGTCGCTGACGGACGGTGCGCGTCGGCAGGAGACCAACGGCCAGCCTGCGGTGCTGCTGGTGCCGGGAACCTTGCGGCCGCTGATTGCACGGTTCACGCGCCAGACCATCCCCGGGTTGCATGTGCTGGCTTACGAGGAAGTACCGGATAGCAAGCGGCTGCGCATGGTAGGCGCGGTCGGATGAGGCTCAGGACCACGCGTTCAGTAGGCAGGAAACGGACACTCATATGAAGATCAAGCGGTTCCTGGCAAGCAATATGCGCGAGGCGATACGCCTCGTCAGGGAGGAGCAGGGCGCCGATGCGGTGATCCTCTCCAACAAGAGAGTGCCCGGTGGCATCGAGGTGGTGGCGGCCACGGACTACGACGCCGCCCTGCTGCAGCAGTCTCAGCGCCATCTGGCGCCAGCCGCGCCAGCGGCCGCACCTGCCGCTGCCGAGCCGGCCGCGCCGTCCTCGGTGTTCTCGCGCAAGAAGCCCGCATCCCCACCCGCAGCAGCCAAGGCGCCCGCCACTGCCGCGCCACCGGCGGCGTTACCGCCACCGGAAGTGCAGCAGCTCCGTTCCGAGGTCAGCGGCATGCGTCAGCTGCTGGAAACGCAGCTGGCCGGTCTGGCCTGGCGGGACCTGAGTGAACGTCAGCCGGAGCGGCTGGCGGCACTGCGTGCCATGTCGGATCTCGGCATCGAGCCGGGGCTGGCGCGCAAGATCATCTCCGAGCTGCCGGAAAAGCCCGGCGCCGAGCGCGCGCGCTTTCTGCCGCTGGGCCTGCTGGCGCGGCGCATACCGGTGATGCCGTCCGATCTGATCATGCAGGGCGGTGCCTACGCATTGATCGGCCCTACCGGGGTTGGCAAGACCACCACGATCGCCAAGCTGGCGGCGCGCTGGACCGAGCGTCACGGCACCCGCGACATCGCCCTGGTGACCACGGACCACTACCGCGTCGGTGCGCAGGAACAGCTCTATACCTATGGCCGCCTGCTGGGCGTGCCGGTGCATACCGCGTCCAACGCGCGGGAACTGTCCACGGTGATGGGCCGGCTGACCGAGTACAAGCTGGTGCTGGTGGACACCGCCGGCATGGCGCCGAGAGATCGGCAACTGGCCAACCAGTTTGCCGAACTGCGCGCCAGCCGCACGCAGATCAAGAGTCTGCTGGTACTGCCGGCCACCACGCAGGCCGGCGATCTCAACGAAATACTGAAGCGCTTCTCTCCGGCCAAGCCGCAGGGCGCGGTGCTGACCAAGGTTGACGAGGCCACGCGCATCGGCGGTGCGCTGTCCGCCACCATCCGCATGCGCCTGCCGATCGCGTATGTGTGCGATGGCCAGCGCGTGCCGGAGGACATCCAGCAGGCGCGGGCCGATCAGCTGGTGCTGCGGGCCATGCAGCTGTCGCGGCAGGTTCCGGCCATCGTCGATGACTCCACGCTGGCACTGCAGTTCGGAGTCGCCCATGGCGGATGAGCCCAGCCGTAGCGGCAATCAGGCGGCCGGTCTGCGTCGCATGCGCGCGCCCAAGCCAGTGCAGGTGATTGCGGTCACCAGCGGCAAGGGTGGTGTCGGCAAGACCAGCACCTCGGTGAATCTGGCGGTGTCGATGGCGCTGGAGGGCCGTCAGGTGATGCTGCTGGATGGCGACCTGGGCCTGGCCAATGTCGACGTCATGCTCGGCCTGCAGCCGACCTACAACCTCTCACACGTGCTGTCCGGCGAATGCGCGCTGGAAGACACGATCATCGAAGGCCCTGCTGGGATCTCGGTGGTGCCGGCCTCCAGCGGTAAGCGCGGCATGGCCGAGCTTTCCAGCGCCGAGAACGCAGGCCTGGTGCGCGCGTTCTCTGAACTGAACCGCCCGCTGGATACGCTGATCGTGGACACCGCCGCCGGCATCGCCGACAGCGTCATCACCTTCAGTCAGGCGTCGCAGGAAGTCATCGTGGTCGTGACCAACGATCCGCAATCGCTGACGGATGCCTATGCGCTGATCAAGGTGCTGAATCGCGAGAACGGCATCAAGCGCGTGCATGTGCTCGCCAATCAGACCCAGAGCGCTGCCGACGCCAAGGAGATCTTCGACAACCTGCAGCGTGTTTCCGAGCGCTTTCTCGACGTCACCCTGAACTCGCTCGGCACCGTGCCGCATGACGAATGGCTGAAGCGTGCGGTGCGGCGTCAACGCTCGGTGGTGGATGCCTATCCCGGCAGCCCGTCGGCGCAGGCGTTCGCGGCCCTGGCGCGCAAGGTTGCTACCTGGACCCTGCCGGAAGGTGCGCGCGGAAATCTTGAGTTCTTTGTTGAGCGGCTGGTGGCCCGCAGCCTGGAGCCGCTTGCGCCGCTGGGAGCCCCCGCATGACTGCTATGCCAGCCGTTAGCTATCCGCGAGCAGAATCCGAAGCCGAACTGGTGCAGCGACACGCTGAACTGGTGAAGCGCATTGCCCACCACCTGGCCGCGCGCCTGCCTTCAAGCGTGGATGTCGATGATCTGATCCAGGCCGGCGTGATCGGCTTGCTGGACGCGGTGCGCCACTTCAGCGACGACCGCGGTGCCTCGTTCGAGACCTACGCCGGCATACGCATACGCGGTGCCATGCTCGACGAGCTTCGGCACACCGACTGGGCGCCACGCTCGGTGCACCGGCGCTTGCGCGAGGTTGCCGACACCATCCGCAAGATCGAACAACAGACCGGCCGCGATGCGCGCGACGCTGAAGTGGCGGAACGCATGGGCATATCGCTGGACGAGTACTACAGCGTTGTTCAGGACGCCGCTCGCTGTCGCGTGCTGAGCATGGACGCCGGCGGTGAGGACGAGAACGAAACACTGGACGCCGTGGACCCTTCGGTCGGGCCGCTCACCGAGCTGACCCAGGAGGAGTTCAAGGGCGAGTTGACCGCCGCCATCGACGAACTGCCCGAGCGCGAGCGCCTGGTGCTGTCGATGTACTACAGCGACGAGCTGAACCTGCGTGAGATCGGCGAGGTGCTGCAGGTCAGCGAGAGCCGTGTGTGCCAGATCCACGGTCAGGCCCTGCTGCGCCTGCGCGCGCGGCTCAAGGCCTGGCGCGATCTTGCTGCGGCTGCCTGAAACCTTACTTAGGGAACACGGAATGGACAAGAACATCAGCATACTTGTGGTAGACGACTTCTCGACGATGCGTCGCATCGTGCGGAACCTGCTTGGCGATCTGGGCTACAGCAACATCACCGAGGCCGACGACGGCCGGTCCGCCTGGCCGATGCTGCAGGCCGGCAATTTCGACTTTGTCGTGACCGACTGGAACATGCCGGGCATGACCGGCATCGAACTGCTGCGCAATATTCGCGGTGACGCGCGCATCGCCAAGACGCCGGTGCTGATGGTGACGGCCGAGGCCCAGCGCGAGCAGATCATCGAAGCGGCGCAGGCCGGCGTGAATGGCTACATCATCAAGCCGTTCACCGCGCAGACGCTGAAGGAGAAGCTCGACAAGATCTTCCAGCGCCTGACAGAGGCGGCCTGACCGTGGACTTTGAAGGCCGTCGGCGTCTGGCGGATGCCTTGCGTGAGGCGGTCAGGCTGTGGGACGCCGGCAAGACCATCGAGTTCGATCAGTCCTTCGAGGCGCTGCTGAAGCAGCGCGAGAAAGGCCTGTACGCGCATGTGTCGCGCCTGACCCGTGGCCTGCATCAGCAGGTTCTGGAGATGCACTACGACCGGCATCTGGCGCAGCTCGCGGGCGATGAGATGCCGGATGCGCGCCACCGTCTCGACTACATCATGCAGATGACCGAGAAGGCGGCGCACCGCACGCTGGACCTGGTCGATCAGGCGCGCGCGGTGACCGAGAGCCTGACCGTCGCGGCCGCACACCTGCAGGATGCCGAGAACGTGCTGGCGGAGACACATCCGGATACCGCGAATGTCGGCGTACTGATACACGGCGTGCGGTCCGGTCTGGAGGCGGACGCGGCCAGGTTGCGTGCCACCTTGACCGACCTGGCGCAGGCCCAGGAGTACCAGGACATCTCCGGTCAGGTCATAAAACGCGTCATCACGCTGGTGCGCAACGTCGAAACCGCGCTGCTGGAGTTGCTGCGTCTGTCGGGCGCCCCCCTACAGTCCGCGCCCCCGGTGCCGATAAAGCCAGCGTCCACCGTTCTTGCCGGACCTGCGGTTGAAGGGCTGGGGCCGCGCGCGGCCAGCCAGCAGGATGCGGACGCCTTGCTCGCCGATCTGGGTTTTTGATTCATGAGTGCAACTGCCGACGACGATATTCGCAGTGATTTCCTGGCCGAGGCCGGGGAGCTGATCGAGCGCGTGGGCAGCCAGTTGGTGGAACTGGAAACCCATCCGGACGACCGCGAACTGCTCAACGACATCTTCCGCGCCTTTCACACGGTGAAGGGCGGCGCCGGCTTTCTGGGTCTGACGCCGCTGGTGGAGCTGTGCCATGCCACCGAGGACGTGTTCAATGCCTTGCGCAGCGGGCGGCGCGCGGTCGACCCGACCTTGCTTGATGCCGTGTTCAAGTCGCTGGATCACGTGCAGATCATGATGGCGGCGGTGACGCAGGACACGCCACCGCCTTCGGCACCCAAGAGTCTGGTGCAGCTGCTGAGGGAGCTGGCAAAGGGCGAGGCGACCCCATCCGCAGCGGCCGCACCGGTAACGGCCGCGGCCGCGGCTGCGCCGGCAGCGGCGGCTGACCCCAATCTGATCACCGACGACGAGTTCGAGGCGCTGCTGGATCAGTTGCACGGCAAGCCGCAGGCGCCCGCAGCGGCAGCACCCGCTTCGGCGGCTCCGCCTGAAGTCGAAAAGTCACCGCAGCCGCCTGCCGCAGAGCCTGCGCGCGCGGTTGCATCCGCGCCGCGTGAGGCCGAGGCTTCGGTGCGCGTGGACACCCACCGGCTCGACAAGCTGATGAACCTGGTGGGTGAGCTGGTGCTGGCGCGCAATCGGCTGAAGGCCCTGCGCGGCACTCAAGGCGGGGAAGCATTGACCCACGCCATCAGCGAACTGGATTTCATCACGCGCGGCCTGCAGGGCGCGGTGATGCAGATTCGCATGCAGCCGATCCGCAAGGTGTTCTCGCGATTTCCGAAGCTGGCGCGCGATGTCGCGCGCGGGCTGGGCAAGCAGGTCGAGGTCGAGATGAGCGGCGAAGACACCGACCTCGACAAGAATCTGGTCGAGGCACTGGCCGATCCGCTGGTGCACATGGTGCGCAACAGCGTGGACCACGGCATCGAGATGCCGGAGGAGCGCCTGCGTCGCGGCAAGCCCGCAGCCGGGCATCTGAGCCTGTCGGCGCAGCAGGAGGGTGATCACATCCTGATCGTGGTCAGTGACGACGGCGCCGGCATGGATGCCGACCGCATCCGCAGCAAGGCCATCGAGAAAGGGCTGATCGACCGCACGGCGGCGATGCAGATGAGCCCCGAGGAGTGCCTGCAGCTGGTGTGTCTGCCGGGTTTCTCGACCAAGGAACAGGTTTCCGACCTGTCCGGCCGCGGCGTTGGCATGGATGTGGTGATGTCGCGCATCCGCGGTCTCAACGGCAGCGTGCAGATCGAATCGCGCCTGGGGCAGGGTAGCCGCATCCGCATCCGGGTGCCGCTGACGCTGGCCATCCTGCCGGCACTCGTCGTTCAGTGCGATGCCCGCTGCTTTGCATTGCCGCTGGCTGCGGTGTCCGACGTGTTTCAGCTGGATCAGCGCAATGTGCAGAAGCTCGATCGCTGGGACGTCGTGCTCACGCGCCGCGACACGCTGCGGCTGATTCCGCTCGATCCGTGGCTGGAGCCGATGACGCCGGATACCCCGCTGCGGCATGTGGTGGTGGCGCAGGTCGGGGATGAACGCTACGGGTTCGTGGTGCGCGAGGTGCGCGGGCGCGAGGAGATCGTGATCAAGCCGCTGGGCGCCAGCCTGCGCGGCTTGGCCGGCATTGCCGGCGCGACGGTAATGCCGGATGGTCGAGTCGCCCTGATCCTGGATTTCCCGGGCCTGGTCGAAACCTGGAAGCGCTCGCTGGGAGTTGCGCGTGGATAAGCTCTCCGTGGTCGGTGTGGTCCTTGCGATCCTCGCACTGATCGGTGGCAGCATCCTCAAGGGAGCGGGTGTGGCCGCACTGGTTTCCCCGGCGGCTTTTGTGATCGTGCTGGTCGGCACCGTCGCGGCGATCCTGCTGCATACGCCGGTCGATACCTTCAAGCAGGGCATGAAGATGACGCGCTGGGTGTTCATGCCGCCGCGCCAGGACTCGGCCGGGCTGATCGAGCGCATCCTCGAATGGAGCGGTATCGCACGCAAGCAGGGCCTGCTCGCCCTGGAGGGCATGGTTGAGGCGGAGCCGGATCTGTTCATCCGCAAGGGGCTGCAGATGCTGGTGGATGGCGCCGAGCCGGAGGCCATTCGCAACGTGCTCGAGGTTGAATTGCAGACCCGCGAGCATCAGGAGTTGCAAGGCGCCAAGGTCTGGGAAGGCATGGGCATCTACGCACCGACCCTGGGCATCATCGGCGCGGTACTGGGCCTGATGTCGGTGATGCAGAACCTCGCCGATCCGAGCAAGCTGGGTACCGGCATCGCGGCGGCGTTTGTGGCAACGATCTACGGGATCGGATCGGCCAACCTGTTCTTTCTGCCGATGGCCTCCAAGCTCAAGGCCGTCGTTGCCAGCCAGACGCGCGTGCGCGAGATGATCATCGAGGGCCTGATCTCGATTTCGCAAGGCGAGAATCCGCGCAATATCGAGTCCAAGCTCAAGGGCTATCTGCACTGATTCGCCCATGGCCAAGAAACACAAGCACGAGGATCACGTCAATCACGAAGCCTGGGCGATTCCCTACGGCGATCTGGTGACGCTGCTGCTGGCGTTCTTCGTGGTGATGTATGCCGTGTCATCAGTCAATGAAGGCAAGTATCGGGTGCTCGCCGATTCGCTGTCGCAGGCCTTTGGCGGGCCGCCGAAGTCGATGAAGCCGGTGCAGATCGGCAACCGCCCCGAGAAGGGCGCTTCCAGCGACAGCATGTTCAGCGCCGTCAATCTGCGTGGGTTCGAGTCCGAACAGGCCGCTCGCCAGCCGCCCAGCGCCAGCCACGACGCCAGCCGCGACCCGGATGCCTTGCCGCCGGTGGGTGGAGCGGCCGCAGCGCAGGCGGCGGAAACCCTGAAGCGCATGTCCGATGCCGTCGAGCAGGCGATGCAGGATCTGATCAGCAAGGACATGATCGTCGTGCGCCGCAGCGAGAGCTGGCTGGAGATCGAGATCAGCACCGATATCCTCTACGCCAGCGGTGTCGCCACGCTGGCACCCGAAGCCACGCCGGTGCTGCAGCGACTCGCGCGGATCCTGCGGCCGTTCCCGAATCCGGTTCGCATCGAGGGTCATACCGACAACGTGCCGATCTCCACCGTGGCATTTCCTTCCAACTGGGAGCTGTCGGCGGCGCGGGCGGCCAGCGTTGTGCATCTGTTCATGGCCTCCGGGATCGAGCCCCAGCGCATGACGGTGATTGGCCTGGGTCAGTACCGGCCGGTGGCCTCGAACGACAGCCTGCAGGGCCGCAACCGCAATCGTCGCGTCATCATCGTGGTGATGGCACATCCCGGCGCCCCCGCGCTGCAGCCGCAGTTGCAGCCGCCGGCTGTCGGCGCGCCGCAAGGCGCGCTGCCGCGACCGTCGATGGACGCAGCCGCTGCCGCCAGCGGAGACGGCGGCACGGTCGTGGTTCCGGCCGGCACGCTCAACAGCCTGAGGAGCGGACGATGAGTGCGCCAATGACCCGCCGTCGTGAAGATCATGTTTCGCGCTGGGTGTGTTTCGTGGTGGCTGGTCAGAACTACGGCCTGCCGATAGAACAGGTACAGGAGGTGCTGCGGGATACCACGGTAGAGCCGGTACCGGGCACCCTGCCGGTGGTGCTGGGGGTCATCAATCTGCGCGGCAACGTGGTCACCGTGCTCAACCTGCGGGCGCGCATGGGGCTCGCGGCAGCGGCGGCCGAGTCGTGCATGCCATCCGATCGGCGGATCATCGTGCTGCAACTCGGCGGTGAGCTGTTCGGCTTCTGCGTGGATGCCGTGGCCGAGGTACTGAAGCTGGCGGACGCCGCCATAAAGCCGGCACCCAAGGTCGGCGATGCCGCTGCCAGCGTGCGCGTGGCCGGCTGTGTCAGCCGCGACGGCGAATTATTGACTCTGATTGACGCCGAGTCCCTGATCGAAGGGCTGCGATTCATCGCCTGAAGCGCTGGCTCAACGGCTTGAGCGCCGTTTGACGGTTTCACTGCCGCGTTTGTCTGCCCGGCCCTAGGGCGCTCCCTGACAGCCGCCGAAAACGCCTACACGGGAATACCGCTTGCTCGGGGTCCCGGTGAAACCATGCCATCGTCATCCAGGGAGAGCCCCGATGTCTCAGGCCAGTCCATCCGCGCCAGCACCCGCCGATCTGCAACTGCCGGCTGAACTCGGCGTTGAGAACGCCAGTCAGCTGTACCAGCAGCTGTTGCAGCATGTCGATGACGAGCAACCGATCGTTCTCAACGCACGTGATGTCGAGCGCATCCATACCGCTGCCCTGCAGCTGTTCTGCATGTTCTGCCAGGACCGCCGCAACGCCGGACATGAGACGCGCTGGAGTCACCCTTCCGATGCGCTGAAGAGCGCGGCAGCGCTGCTTGGCGTGACTACGCTGCTGCAACTGGCGCGGGAAGGCGCATGAGCCTGCGCATACTGGCTGTCGATGATTCGGCGTCGATGCGGCAGATGGTCGGGTTCACGCTGAAGGCCGCCGGCTACGAAGTCGCCGAGGCCGAGGACGGCGTGGCCGCGTTGCAGCTGGCGCGCAACGAACGCTTCCAGCTGGTGCTGTGCGACGTCAACATGCCGAACATGGATGGCATCACGCTGGTGCGTGAGCTGCGCCAGCTGCCCGAATACAAGTTCACGCCGCTGCTGGTACTGACCACCGAATCGGGGCAGGACAAGAAGTCGGAAGGCAAAAGTGCCGGCGCCACCGGCTGGCTGGTCAAGCCCTTCAATCCGGAGCAGCTGATCGCGACCGTGCAACGCGTCATCTCCTGAGGCGCTGTCATCCATGTCGTCGATCGACCTCAGCCGATTTCACCAGACATTCTTTGACGAGAGCCTGGAAGGGCTGGACACGATGGAATCCGCGTTGCTGCGGCTTGACGTCGGCAGCGCCGACGCCGAGACCATCAACACCATCTTCCGCGCGGCGCACTCGATCAAGGGAGGCGCCGGCACCTTCGGTTTCTCCGCCGTCGCCGCCTTCACGCACCATGTGGAGACCCTGCTGGATCGTGTGCGCAGCGGCCAGCGCCAGGTCAGCCAGAGCGATGTCGATCTTCTGCTGAGGTCCGTGGATGTGATGCGCTGCATGCTCAAGGCCGCGTCCAGCGGCGACGAGCTGGACGCGGCGCAGGCAGCGGCCGTGCAAGCGGAACTGGAGTCCAGCCTGGATAGCGACGTGGCGCAGGCGCCGAAGGTGCAGGCCGCTGCTGCAACCGCCGCGCCGGGCAAGCCGCGTACGGCCTGGTCCATCCACTTCGTTCCCAAACCGGAACTGTTCGCCAGCGGCAATGATCCGCTGCGCATCCTGCGCGAAGTGTCCGCGATGGGCGCAGCGGAAGTCAGCTGCGATCCGGCGCGGCTGCCGCCGTTGCGGGCTGCCGAGCCGGATCTCTGCTACCTGGCGTGGACCGTCAAGCTGGAAGGCGAGGTCACGCTGGAGCAGATACACGAATGCTTTGCCTGGGTGGAAGACGACTGCACCCTGGAGATCGTGGCGCTGGATGCCGAAGTGTCGCCGTCGCCGTCGCCGTCGCCGCCGCCGTTGCCGTCACCGGTTGCGGCATCCGCGCCGGCACCGGCCGGGACGGCGCCGAAGCGGCCGTCCCTGAATGTGGTCGAGGGTGGGCGCAGCGAGACACGGGACAAGGCCGGTGAGGGTGGGTCCATACGTGTGGGCACCGAGAAGATCGATGCGCTGATCAATCTGGTGGGCGAGCTGGTGATCACGCAAGCCATGCTGATGCAGCAGGCCGGTCAACTCGACCCGGTGCAGAACGAGCGTCTGCTGCAGGGTCTGTCTCAGCTCGACCGCAATACCCGCATGCTGCAGGAAGCGGTGATGTCCACCCGCATGCTGCCGATGGACTTCGTGTTCAGCCGCTTTCCGCGGGTGGTGCGCGATCTTGCAGCGAAGCTGGGCAAGCAGGTGCGTCTGAGCACCGTTGGCGAGCACACCGAACTCGACAAGTCGGTGATTGAACGCATTGCCGATCCGCTGAATCATCTGGTTCGAAACGCGCTGGATCATGGCCTGGAGAGCATCGAGGAGCGCAGTCGATCCGGCAAGGATGTCTGCGGCAGCATCCGGCTGTCTGCCGCGCACCAGGGAGGCAACATCCTGATCGAGGTCAGCGACGACGGTCGCGGTCTCGACCGCGAGCGCATCATCGCCAAGGCACGCGAACGCGGCTTGCAGGTCCTCGACTCCGCCACCGATGCCGAGGTCTGGCAGCTGATCTTTGCTCCGGGATTCTCCACTGCGGCCACGGTCACCGACGTCTCGGGGCGAGGGGTCGGGATGGATGTGGTGAAGAAGAATATCCAGGCGCTGGGTGGTCAGGTCGATATCGCATCGCAGACCGGTCACGGCATGACCGTCAGCATCCGCCTGCCGCTGACGCTGGCGATCCTGGATGGCATGTCGGTTCGAGTGGGCGACCAGATCTTCATCGTGCCGCTGGGCGCGGTCGTGGAATCGCTGCAGCCGCGCGCGGATCAGGTCAAGTCACTCGCCGCCCAGGGCCATGTGATCAAGGTCCGCAACGAGTACGTGCCGCTGGCGGAGCTGGCACAGATGTTCGGCATTCCCGGAGAGTCGTCTGGCCCCAGCGCCGGCATCCTGGTGCTGATGGAGGCCGAGGGTCGAAAGATCGCGGCGCGGGTTGATGAGCTGGTCGGCCAGCAGCAGGTCGTCATCAAGTCCCTGGAAACCAACTATCGCCGCGTGCGCGGCATCTCCGGCGCCACGATTCTAGGCGACGGCCGGGTCGCGCTGATTCTCGACGTTGCCGGTCTGGTGCGTCTGTTCTCGACTCAGGCGCAGGCCGCTTGAGTTTCCACAACAAATTGAGCCCCGCGAGCCAAACATGAGTACCGTCATCAACGAGTCCAGTGCCCAGGCCGCCGGCGGCATGACTACAGACATGCCGCACGAGTTTCTTACCTTCACGCTGGGCGCCGAGGAATACGGCGTCGATATTCTCAAGGTGCAGGAGATCCGCGGCTACGACACCGTGACCCGTATCCCGGAAGCGCCGGACTTCATCAAGGGCGTGATCAATCTGCGCGGCACGATCGTGCCGGTGGTGGACATGCGGCTCAAGTTCAAGCTGGGCAAGGCCGAGTACAACGAGTTCACGGTCATGATCATCCTCAACGTCGCGCGTCGCGTCGTGGGCATGGTGGTGGATGGTGTGTCCGATGTGATGCAACTGACCCCCGAGCAGATCCGACCGGCGCCCGAATTCGGCAGCGCGGTCAACTCCAGATTCATTACCGGTCTTGGCGCGTTCGACGAACGCATGCTGATTCTGGTCGATATCGAGAAGCTGATGTCAGCCGCGGACATGGCGCTGATGGATAGCCATAGCCAGGCACTGCAGTGACATTTCCCAGCGTTTACCCGGCACCGGAGACTTCCATGAAATTCGCAATGCTCTCTATACAGGCGCGGTTGAAGACCGTTGCCGCTCTGCTGCTGACCCTGCCTGCGGTCGTGGCCACGGCATGCTTTGCCCACGGCCACGGCGCGCTGTCTGCGCCGGGCTTGCTGCTGCTGCTTGCAGCCGCGATCAGCGCGGGTGCTGCAGGCGCCTACCTGGCGCTGGGCGCACGGCGTTCTCGTGCGGTTTGCGAGGCCAGCCTGGCGGGCGCCGCCGTTACTTCATCTCAACTCTGAATAGGCCGCATCAACATGAAACCAACACAATCCCCGGTAGCGGCCACGTCGGTAGCGCCCGGCAAACCCGTTCGCACCCCGCGTGCCAAAGCACGTGCGGCCACCAAGCCTACGAGCCGATCGGCTTCGAACAAGGCGCCGGTGCTGACCAGCGAGCAGCGCGCCGACATGGAAGGCCAGATCGCCGCGATCAATCGCGTACAGGCGGTCATCGAGTTCTCGCTGGATGGCACCATCCTCAAGGCCAACGACAACTTCCTGACGACGCTCGGCTACACCATGGACGAGATTCGCGGGCAGCATCACCGGATGTTCGTCGATCCCCAGCAGCGCGACAGCGCCGAGTACCGGATGTTCTGGGAGCGCCTGGGACGTGGCGAGTTTGATGCCGGCCAGTACAAGCGCTTCGGCAAGCAGGGCAAGGAGGTCTGGATTCAGGCCAGCTACAACCCCATCTTCGACAGTGCCGGCAAGCCGTTCAAGGTGGTCAAGTACGCCACCGACGTCACCGCCCAGGTAAAGGCGAGCCGCGAGCTTCAGCAGGCGGTCGAGCAGACGCATGCGGTTGTGGACGCGGCCAAGTCGGGGGATCTCACGCAACGTATCCCGACGGAAGCCAAGGCGGCCTCGATCAAGTCCCTGTGCGAGGCCGTCAACAGCCTGCTGGATGGGGTTGCCGAGGCACGCAAGGTCGAACAGGACAAGGCGCGAGAGACCGCGCGCATCAAGCAGGGCCTCGATGCGGTGCAGACCAATGTCATGGTGGCCGATGCCGACCTCAACGTGGTCTACGTCAATCAGTCGATCCAGCAGATGCTGGCAGTGGCCGAGTCCGATATTCGCAAGGATGTTCCCAGCTTCACCGCGCGCAGCGTGGTCGGAACGAATATCGATACCTTCCACAAGAATCCCGCCTACCAGCGCGGTCTGCTGGCGAAGATGACCAGCACGCACATCGCCAAGCTGGAAATTGGGGGCCGTACCTTCTCGCTGATCCTGAACCCGATCAACGGCGAGCAGGGTGAGCGCCTGGGCTACGTCGTCGAGTGGAAGGATATGACCCAGGACCTGCTGGCGCAGGAGCGTGAGCGCAGGCAGGCCGCCGAG
>JBFJJW010000053.1:0-16380 GCA_041612095.1 Solimonas sp.
GACGGCATCTGCCGCGCGAAGTCGTGCAACTGCGCGCTGATGGCGGTCAGGTTGGGGTCCAGCACGCGCACCCGTGTGAGCGAGAGCATGCGGCCTTTGAATTCAAGCGCTTTGTATTGCGTCATGGAAAGGTCGACAAGATTGGCGAATTCTACACGGGTGGCGCAATCTGTCGGCAGTTGGCCTGCGTTTTGCTTCGTCTTGGTGCAATTCACGATGACTCCAAAGAATCGATCGCGATGTCCATAGATTGGCGCCAGTACCGCTGCGAAGGCAGCTACGACGAGCTGTTCGCGGCCCCCGGGCGTCCGCGACCGGCGGCTCGACACCTGGCGGACCATCTGGCCAGCCTGAGCCGCAGTGAGCTCGATGAGCGCCGGCTGGCCGCCGAGCTGGCGATCAAGGTCATGGGCGTGACCTTTACGGTTTACTCGGAGGGGCGCAATGTCGATCGCGCATGGCCGTTCGACATCATTCCGCGCACGATTCCGCGCAGCGAGTGGGTAACCACCGAACGCGGTCTCCAGCAGCGGGTTCGGGCCCTGAATCACTTTATCCAGGACATCTACGGTGCCCAGCGCATCATCAAGGCCGGCGTTTTTCCTGGTGAAGTGCTCACGGAGTCGGTCAACTTCCGCAAGCAATGCGTGGGCATGAAGCCACTGCACGGCATCTGGGCACACATCTGCGGCAGCGATCTGGTTCGCGACCATGACGGCACGATGTACGTGCTTGAGGACAATCTGCGCGTGCCGTCCGGAGTCAGTTACATGGTCGAAAACCGCCTGGTCACCAAGCGCGTGTTTCCCGAGTTGTTCGAGTCAAATGCCATCCTGCCGGTCGATGACTATCCGGCCCAGCTCTACGACACCCTGGCTGCCATCTGCCCGCGCACGGCCGACACCCCCTGCGTAGTGCTGCTGACGCCCGGTATCTACAACTCCGCCTATTTCGAGCACTCCTGGCTGGCCCAGCAGATGGGCATCGAACTGGTCGAGGGCAGCGATCTGTTCGTCGGCGACAACGACAATGTCTACATGCGCACGGTCTACGGCCCGCAGCGGGTTGATGTGATCTACCGTCGCATCGACGATCTGTTCCTGGATCCGGAAGTCTTTCACCCCGACTCGATGCTGGGGGTTCGCGGCCTGATGCGCGCCTGGCTCAAGGGCAAGGTGGCATTGGTCAACGCCCCCGGTGCGGGTGTTGCCGATGACAAGGTGGTCTACGCCTTCGTGCCGGAGATGATCCGCTACTACCTCGGCGAGGAGCCCGTCCTGCCGAACGTGCCGAGCTTCCTGTGCATGCGCGACAAGGACCGCAAGCATGTGCTCGCCAATCTGGACACGCTGGTGGTCAAGCCGGCTAACGAGTCAGGAGGCTACGGCATGCTGATCGGCCCGCGCGCCACCAAGAAGGAGCGCGACAAGTTCCGCACCCTGATCGCTGCCAATCCGCGCAATTACATGGCACAGCCGACGCTGTCGCTGTCGACCGCGCCGACGCTGGCCGGCGATGGCATCGAGCCGCGCCATCTGGATCTGCGTCCGTTCGTGCTGTCTCGAGGCGACGATGATGCCTACGTCACCACCGGCGGGCTGACCCGCGTGGCGATGGTCAAGGGCTCTCTGGTCGTCAACAGTTCGCAGGGCGGCGGTGCCAAGGACACCTGGATTGTGGACCTGGACAGCGACCCTCCTGGCGAGGCCCCGGCCCGGCAAGGCCAGACCCAAAGCCAAGATGGAGGAAGCCGCTGATGCTGTCGCGGGTTGCCAGCAATCTGTACTGGTTCGGTCGCTACCTGCAGCGTGCCGAGAACACTGCGCGTCTGGTCAGCGTGCACGCCCATCTGCTGCTGGACCTTCCGCGCAACGTCCAGTTTGGCTGGGCGCCGCTGATCCAGATTCTAGGCGTTGAGGAGGAATTTGCCGCCCACTATGACGAGGCCAACGAAGCGAATGTCGTCCGTTTTCTGATTGCCGACGCCGACAATCCGGGCTCGATCATCAGCGCGGTCAGCAGCGCGCGCGAGATTCTGCGAACGATCCGCGACGCGATGCCGATCGATGCCTGGGAGAACCTCAACGACCTGCACTTCTTCCTGCAGGAGCGCAGCGAGAAAAGCCTCGGTCGCTCCAAGCGCTTCGAGCTGCTGTCGCGCATCATCGAAAGCGCGCTGCTGCTCGACGGCATCCTGCTGTCGAACATGAGCCACGACGTCGGCTTCCAGTTTCTGCGTCTCGGCACCAATCTGGAACAGGCCGACATGACGACGCGCATCGTTGACGTGCGCAGCTCCAGCCTGATTGTTCCGCAGGACAGCGAACGCTCCGGCGATGAACTCCGGCCGTTCGCGACCATTCAGTGGATGAGCGTGCTGCGTTCGCTGATGGCTTACCAGATGTACCGTCGCCACGAGCGCGCGCGGGTTTCAGGTGCCGCGGTGCTGCGCTTTCTGATGCAGAACCGCGAGTTCCCACGCTCGGTCATGTTCTGCCTCGACAGCATCGGGGACACCCTGCCCTATCTTCCCCCCAGCCGGGCCACCGAGCGGGCCTTGCAGCGCACTCGGGCGCTGGTGCGGGACGCCAATCTGGACATGCTGCTGGACGAGGGTTTGCACGCGCGCATCGACGAGATTCAGGTCGGCCTCGGCAAGCTTCACGAGGCCATCAGCGCCGCCTACTTCAAGGCCTGAGACCGGGCACCGGCACGCTACCGGCGCCTGCTGCTAGCGGTTCATCGGAAACGAGCCCTGAGCGTCAGGAATTTCCCAATCAAAGCGCGGCAGGTTACGGAACGCCATCGCCAGTTCACGCCCCCAGGCCTCGCGGAGTTGCGCGTAATACGGCGTGTCCAGATCAAGTCGCATTTTCTGCGTGACCGCATGCGCATCGCGCGGAATCAGCGCGATGTCCAGCGGCGGGCCGACCGAGAGATTGGACTTCATCGTCGAGTCCATCGACACCAGTGCGCAGCGCGCCGCGTCTTCCAGTGACAGTTCGGGACGGATCACCCGGTCCAGGATCGGCTTTCCGTACTTGCTCTCGCCAATCTGCAGGAACGGCGTTTCGGGGGAGCTGCTGATGCAATTTCCCTCCGGGTAGATCAGGTACAGCGCGGGCTCCTCACCCATGATCTGCCCGCCGAGTATCAGCGTGGTGCGGAAGTCCACCGTGGACTGCAGAGCCGGCGCAGCAGACTCGCGCTGCGAGTTCAGCGACAGCTGGCCGATGTATTCCGCCGCGTCATACATGTGTGCCACGGTGGCCAGACTGACCGGTGCATTGACGTTGTCCATGTCACGCCGGATGTTCGCCAGCACCGCCTGGGTCGTCGCCAGATTGCCGGCAGACAGCACCACAAATACCCGCTGACCCGGTACATCGAAGACATGCAGCTTGTTGTAGGTGCGAACGTCATCGACGCCGGCACTGGTGCGGGTATCGGCTGCAAACACCAGCCCGTCATCAACTTTGATGGCAACGCAGTACGTCATGGATGAGGGCGATCGGTTCGGCGGAAAGGTCAGGCGCGTATTCTAGGGTGCGCTGCCGGCTTCATGCATAACTTGTGCCTGCGGAAATTCGCGTGCCAGACTGCGGCGAACTTTTTCCATCCCATCCAGGAGCCTGCCATGACCACCCACCAGATCGAGTTCTTCTGGGACTCCGCCAGTCCGTATACCTATCTGGCCGCCACTCAGATTGAAGCCCTGGCGGCCCGCCACGGCGCTACCGTGCAGTGGAAACCGTTTCTGCTGGGCAAGGCCTTCGAGGCTACCGGCAATCGCCCGCCGGCGATGGTTCCGGTCAAGGGCAAGTACATGTTTAATGACCTGCGGCTGTGGGCCAAGCACTACGGCGTGCCGTTTCGCTTTCCCAAGGTGTTCCCGGTCGCAAGCCTGACCTCCCTGCGCATCGCCTGCGGCCTGCCGGAGGCGCAGGCCAGCCAGTGGGCGCGCGCCGTCATGAGCTGCTACTGGAGCGAGGATCAGGATATCGGCCAGCCCGAGGTCCTGAAGGCGGTTGCCGCCGGCATCGGATTGGACCCCGAGGCCACGCTGGCGCTGGCACAGGATCCCGCAGTCAAGGATCGACTCAAGGCCAATACCGAGGAGGCCATCAGTCGCGGCGTGTTTGGCGCCCCCACCTTCTTCATCGGCAAGCACATGTTCTGGGGCAATGACCGCTTCGTGCTGATGGAGGAGCTGCTGTCGGGCCGCTTCGACGCCTGAGCCCTCGCCGATAAGGGCGGCTGCGCTGCCGCTCGTCACGGGCGGCCTCGATCATCCGGGCATGCGCAGGTCCAGCGTGCAGGGCATATCCGGATGGTGCGCGGCGGCGGCCAGCTCATAGCGCCCGGCGGTATGCCCCATGGCCTCGAACCGCGCAATGCGGCGCGCCTCGGCTTCGAAGGCATTCACCGGGAAGTGTTCGTAGTTGCGGCCGGCCGGGTGCGCAACGTGATAGGTGCATCCGGCGACCGCGCGGCTGTTCCAGCGATCGTAAAGATCGAAATGCAGCGGGGTATGCACGCCTATCGTCGGGTGCAGGCAGCTATGCGGCTGCCAAGCCCGATAGCGCAGGCCGCTGACGTACTCGGCCTGGGTACCGGTGTTTCGCAGCGGCAGCTCGCGACCGTTGCAGGCTATCGCGTAGCGGGCCGGCACCAGGTTTCGGGCCTTGACCTGCATGCGCTCCAGCGAGGAATCCACATAGCGCGTGGTACCGCCACCGCCCTGCTCCTCGCCCAGTACCGGCCACGGCTCCAGCGCGTGGCGCAGCTCGATCGTGATATCGCGATGCTGCAACACTCCGTGGCAAGGAAAACGGAACTCGAAGTGCGCCGCGAACCAGTCGCGCTTGAATGCGAAGCCTGCGCGCGTCAGATCATCGAGGACCTCGCCGAGATCCGCCCAGTTGTCGTGCGGCAGCATCCAGCGATCATGCAACTGGGTGCCCCAGCGGATCAGCGGTCGGGTATACGGTTCGCGCCAGAACCATGCGATGAGCGCGCGCACCAGCAGTTGCTGGGTGAGGCTCATGCGCGCGTGCGGCGGCATTTCGAAGCCGCGCAACTCCAGCAGACCCAGGCGGCCAGCCGGACCGTCCGGCGAGTACAGCTTGTCGATGCAGAACTCGGCGCGATGCGTATTGCCGCTCAGATCCACCAGCAAATTGCGCAGCGTGCGATCAACGATCCACGGCGGCATGCTGTCTTCCGGCTTCGGCAGCTGGGCCAGCGCAATTTCCAGTTCGTAGAGCTGGGTGTCGCGCGCTTCATCGACACGCGGATACTGCGAGGTAGGCCCGATGAACAGACCCGAGAACAGATACGACAGCGAAGGATGGTTCTGCCAGTAGCGCAGCAGGCTGCCGAGCAGATCCGGGCGGCGCAGGAAGGGCGAATCCTCGGATGTCGCCCCGCCGACGACCACATGGTTGCCGCCGCCGGTGCCGGCCGCGCGACCATCGATCAGGAATTTCTCCGTGGACAGGCGCGCCTGGCGCGCGGCCTCGTACAGGTGCTCGGTGTTGTCGCGCAGCTCGACCCAGGATCGCGTCGGCTGTACGTTGACTTCGATGACGCCGGGATCCGGGGTGATCTTCAGCACCTCCAGGCGCGGATCCGAAGGCGGCGCATAGCCCTCGATACGCACGGGCAGCCGCGTCTCGGCCGCCACATCCTCAACTGCCGCAACCAGATCGACATAGTCGTCGGCGCAGGACACCGGCGGCAGGAAGACATTGATCCAACCCTCGCGCACCTCGACCGCCATAGCCGTACGCACGGCAACTCCATTCGGGTGACGGCTGCGCTTGGCAGCCGGCTGCGTGGCCTTGGACGCTGCCTCCGTCGCGGCGGTCGGCTGCCCCTTCAAGCCCCGGGCCTGCAGAAACGGCTGACGCCGCGGGTCGGGCGCAGGCAGTGTCGCCGGCACCATCGCCGGGTCAATCGGGTAGCTGCTGGGCACCGCGTCTTCTGCAACCACTGGCAGCGCGTCCAGCGGCAGGCGCAAACCGACCGGAGAGTCGCCGGGCAACAGAAACAGCTTGCCCCCGCGCAGCAACCAGCGCTCGCTGATCCAGCGCGCTTCCGCCTGCCAACGCTGTACCGGCAGCACAAAACCGCGTGGCGTACCAAGCCCGCGCTCGAATACATCCATCAGGCGGGCACGTTCCTCGGGATCGCGCAGCTTCGGATCGGTGGCGTCGACATTCACCGGCAGGCGCCGCTCGCGCACCATGTAGTGCAGCGCGTCTTCGTAGGCTTCGAGTACGTTGCGCGGATCGAGGTCCAGCCGCTCGGCCAGACTCAGCATGAATTGATTGGCTTGCAGCAGGGTCGGCGGCTTGTCAGGGGTGGCCGGCACAGGCGGCAGGCGCCACAGGGGTTGCCCATCGCGCCGCCAGTACAGGCTGTAAACCCAGCGCGGCAGTGACTCGCCCGGATACCATTTGCCCTGGCCGAAGCTCAGCAAACCTTGCGGCGCGTAGTGCTCGCGCAATCTCAGTGCCAGCGCCTGCGAGCGCGCCTGCTTGGTCGGACCCACCGCCTCGGTATTCCATTCCGCAGCCTGAGGATCGTCTGCGGCGACAAAGGTGGGTTCACCGCCCATCGTGAGTCGCACGTCATCGGCCGCAAGGCGCGCATCCACCGCCATGCCGAGCGCATCGATCGCCTGCCACTGGGCGTCGCTGTACGGCAGCGTCACGCGCGGAGACTCTAGCAGACGCTGCACGCTCATCACGTGCTCGAACTTCACCTCGCAGGTCTCGACCGCACCGCTGATCGGCGCCGCAGACGCCGGCTCCGGCGTCGCTGACAGCGGGATATGCCCCTCGCCTGCAAACAGACCCGAGGTCGGATCCAGACCGAGCCAGCCGGCACCTGGAACGTAGACTTCGGCCCAGGCGTGCAGATCGGTGAAATCGGTCTCGGTCCCACTGGGCCCGTCCAGGGATTTCACATCGGCCTTGAGCTGAATCAGATACCCGGATACGAAGCGCGCGGCCAGACCGAGGTGGCGCAGTATCTGCACCAGCAGCCACGACGAGTCACGGCACGAGCCCGAGGCTTTCTGCAGCGTTTCCTCCGGGGTCTGCACCCCCGGCTCCATGCGAATCAGATAGCTGATGCGCTGCTGCAGCTCCTGATTCAATTGCACGACGAAATCGACCGCGCGGGGTGCGCTACGCGGAATCTTGTCCAGCAGCGCCCGCAGCAAAGGGCCCGCGGGCAGGGTGCGCAAGTAGGGCGCCAGGTCCGTCTTCAGTCCCGGGTCATACGCAAACGGAAAGCCTTCGGCGCTACTCTCGACAAAGAAATCGAAGGGATTGATCACGGCCAGATCGGCCACCAGATCGACCACCACCTTGAACTCGGCCACCTTGTCCGGAAACACGGCGCGTGCCTGCCAGTTTCCGAACGGATCCTGCTGCCAGTTCAGAAAGTGGCCGGCCGGCTCGATCTTCAGCGCGTAGCTGAGCACGGCCGTGCGCGTATGCGGCGCCGGACGCAGTCGAATCAGCTGCGGCGACAGCAGGACGCGGCGGTCGTAGCGGTAGACGGTCTCGTGACGCAGGGCAACGTGGATCGACATGATTCTCTAGGGGTCCGGTGGGCCCGCCTTCCACTGGCAAGATAAGTGCCATGCGGAGCGACCCGTGTGTTCTTTATACTCTCGCTGCCTGCAGATGACCCCATGCCCTCTCTAACCAGTCGCTCCGAGTTTGTTCGCGTTCGCGGCCTGCGCTATCACCTGCGCCGCTGGGGCGACCCTGCCAAACCCCTGGCCCTGCTGGGTCACGGCTGGCTGGATGTGTCGGCAAGCTTCCAGGACCTGGTGCAACCGCTGCTGACGGTATGTCAGGTCGCAGCACCGGATTGGCGCGGCTTTGGCCATACGCAATGGCCCACCGACGGCTACTGGTTTCCAGACTATGTGGCGGATCTGGATGCGCTGGTAGAGCACCTGTGCCCTGCCGAACAGCCGCTGTGGCTGATCGGTCACAGCATGGGCGCGCAGATCATGAGCCTGTACGCCGGCCTCAGGCCGCAACGGGTTTCGCAGTTGGTGCTGCTGGACGGCCTGTTCCTGCCGGACATGGCGCCTGAACTGGCCCCCAAGCGCTTCGGCCGCTGGCTTAATGAGTGGCGGGAGTTGCCGCGGCAGAAGACCTATACGTCCTATGAGCAGCTGGCCGAACGCGTGCGCGCCAAGCACCCGCAGTTGTCTGCAGAGCGCGCGCTGTTCATTGCACAGTGCTGGGGCGAGCGCGATGGTCGCGGCCGCATCCGCCTGCTGGCCGACCCGAAACACCGCATGAATGGCCCCAGTCTCTACCGCGCCGCCGAATCGATGGCGATCTGGCAGCAGATCAGCGCCCGAACCCTGTTCGTGGATGCGGCAAACTCGCCGTTCCCGAAGATGCTGACCGCAGAGGAAAACGAGCGCCGCCGGAGCTGCTTCGCGCATCGGCAGGCCACCGTGATCGCCGATGCAGGGCACATGCTGCACTTCGACGCGCCACAGGCCACAGGCGCAGCGATTGCGCATTACCTGCAAGAGGCGGCTGTCTGAGCTGGCGCGGGTCGCTACTGCTGCTGGCACTGGTGTGCGCTACGGCCGGGGCACAGCCGCCGCCACCGGTGCCACCGAGCGCGTCACCGGCGCTGCCGTTGCGGGAGACCCACGCCCTGCTCTATCGCCTGGACCAGTGCCTGCGCCGGCTGGCCGGCGATTACAACCGCGTTCCCCAATACCGCCCACCCTTGCGCCAACTTGATGCACAGCTGGACGAAATCGAGGCACTGCTGTGGCAGCTGCGTGGTCACCCTTTGTCTTCGGACCGCCAGATCTACCTGTTCAAGACCGAAATGCAGATGCGGCAGCTGCGGGAAAGCGTGCCAAACCAGTAGCGATCAGGCACGGTCGATCGCAGCGTCCAGCTCGCGCAGCAACTGGTCGAGCGGGTGCAGCGCATCGAGATGGATGGCCTCCGGCCCCGGCGCCTGAAACCTGGCCGCCACTTCGAGCACCCGAGCGGCGTCACGCTCGCTGGGCGCCGGATGGTTGGCATTGCTGCGGGCCACGCGCCGTTGCGCTTCTTCTACCGGGCAATCGACCCAGATCACCAGAAAGCGCGCGGCATGGTCCTGTGCGGCCTGCGCGAATCGTTGGCGCAGCGCCGCTGCCGCGAACGTCGCGCCGTCTATCACCGCTGACTCGCCACGCGCCAGGGCCGCGCGCGCAGCCGCCTCGGTTGCCTCGTTGGCCAACGGCTTCCAGGCCTCCGGGCCCAGATCCATGAACCGGTGCGCACGTATTTCGTCGCGACTGATGTAGGTCCACCCACGCGCACGCGCCAAAGGCAGCGCCAGTGAGGTCTTGCCACAGCCGGGCAGGCCCACGAAGATCGCCAGGCTGAGCGTACTCATGCCGGCCACAGCCAGGCCGCACCGCGTACACCGCTGCTATCACCATGCAGCGCCGGTACCAGACGCGTATCGATACGATCGGAAAACACATGTGCCGCCCAGTGCCGCGGCACCTGATCGTAGATTTCCGGCATCAAGGACAGTCCGCCTCCCAGCACAATCACCTCCGGATCCAGCAAATTGATGACCGAGGCCAACGCGCGCGCCAGCCGCTCGCAATAGCGCGCGAGGCTGGCGCGGCAGGCACCGTCACCCTGGGTTGCCCGTACGGCAATCTCAACCGCGCTGAGCGCGAGCCCGGTGTAGCGTTCGTGATCGGCAGACAGACCGGGACCGGACAGCCAGGTTTCGATGCAGCCGTTGCGACCGCAGTAGCAGCGCAACCCTGGGCGTTCGATGTCGCGGGGGGCCGGCAAGGGGTTGTGGCCCCACTCTCCGGCAATCGCATTGATGCCGCGCAGCAAACCGCCGCGCACCACCACGCCGCCGCCTACGCCGGTACCCAGTATCACGCCGAACACGGTTTCGGCGCCGGCCGCTGCGCCATCGCTGGCTTCCGACAGCGCCAGGCAGTCGGCGTCGTTGGCAATGCGTACCTCGCGCCGCAGGCGCGCTTCGATGTCTTGCTTGAACGCCTGGCCGTTGAGGCAGGTGGAATTGCAGTTCTTCATGCGGCCGGTCAGCCGCGACACTGCGCCGGGCGTTCCCATGCCCACTGGCAACCCAGCGGCCCCCGCCGCTTCCTCCAGCCGAGCGACCAGGCGGCACAGTGCGTCGAGGGTATTTGCGTAGCTGTCGCGCGGCGTGGGCACGCGCGCACGGTGCAAAACCTGAGAGTGCGCATCCATGATCACGCCTTCAATTTTGGTGCCGCCGAGGTCTATGCCTATACGCATCCGTCACAAGCTGAAATCGTGCAGCGCAGAATGACGCCAACTCCATGGTACTGAATACAGCCGCGATCCACGCATCGCGCTAATCTTCCGCCCTCGATGAACGCCGAGCCCGCACCCGAATCGCAAATACCGCCGGTGATGCCCGCTGCCGGGCTGGCTGCGAGCGCCCTATACACCCTGTTTCGGCCGTACGGCCTGAAACTGGAATGGGTGAACGATCAAGCCGCGGCGATCCCCGGCAGCTACTGGGGCGAAAGCGAAGCCGGGCTGATTGGCGACACCTTGTACCTGCGCGCCGATACGCCAGTGCATTCGGTGCTGCACGAAGCCAGCCACTACATCTGCATGGATCAGACGCGCCGCAGTCGCCTGCATACCGACGCGCACCCGCAGGGTGACGACATCGAGGAGAACGCGACCTGCTATCTGCAATGCCTGCTGGCCGGGCGGCTAGCAGGCTACTCGCGCGCTCAGTGTTTCGCCGATATGGATGCCTGGGGCTATCACTTCAGACTGGGCAGCACCGCGGCCTGGTTTGCGGCCGACGCCGATGACGCGCGCGCGTATCTGCAGCAGCATGGGTTGATCGACCGCGAAGACCGCCCCACCGGCCGGCGGCGCGACGACCCCTGAGGGAATCGGCGCGCAGCGCAGCGTCAAGCCTTGGCCTTGGCCTGGTTGGCGACCGCTTCGGCCGCCTTCTTCGCTGCCTCCGGATCTCCCAGGTAGCGATGCGAGCGCACGCTCAGGTCGTCGTTGAGTTCGAACAGCAGCGGAATCGCCGTCGGAATGTTCACCTCGACGATGGCGTTGTCCGGTACCTGGTTCAGATACTTGTACAGCGCGCGCAGCGAGTTGCCATGCGCGGTCACCAGCACGGTCTGACCCGCCTTGAGCTGCGGCGCAATCGCGTCATGCCAGTACGGCAGCACCCGATCCAGCGTGGTCGCCAGCGACTCGGTGCCCGGCAGTGCATTGCGATCCAGACCCGCATAGCGGCGATCGTGCACCGGATGGCCTTCATCCTTGAGATCCATCGCCGGCGGCGGAATGTCATACGAGCGGCGCCAGACCTTGACCTGCGCCTCGCCATGCTTGGCGGTGGTCTCAGCCTTGTCGAGTCCCTGCAACGCGCCGTAGTGGCGCTCGTTCAGGCGCCAGCTCTTGTGCACCGGCAGCCACAGCTGATCCATGACTTCCAGCGCAGTATTCATCGTGCGAATGGCGCGCTTGAGCACCGAGGTATGTGCAACGTCAAAGTGCAGACCTTCGTCCCGCATCTGCTCGCCGGCGCGGATCGCCTCCTGGCGGCCAGCCTCGGTGATGTCGACATCGACCCAGCCGGTGAAGCGGTTGTCGAGATTCCACTGGCTCTGGCCGTGGCGGAGGAGGACGAGTTTGCGGGTCATCAGCGCTAAGCCTCGAGTTTCAGGTTGCGGAAATAGTCCAGCGCCTGCGGATTCGCCAGCGCATCGGTGTTCTTGACGGGTTTGCCGTGCAGCAGGTCGCGCACGGCGATCTCGGTGATTTTACCGCTGATCGTGCGCGGCACTTCCGGGCACGGCAGTATTCTTGCCGGCACATGCCGCGGCGTCAGTTCCGCGCGGATCGCGCGGCTGATCTGCTGCGCCAGCGCAGCGCTCCATGCGACGCCTTCGCGCAGACGCACGAACAGGACGACCTCCTCGTCGTGCTCAACGCGGCGACCGACCACGACCGATTCCAGCACTTCGGGTTGTGCGTCGACTATGCGGTAGATCTCCGCAGTGCCTATGCGCACGCCGCCCGGATTCAGCGTGGCATCCGAACGGCCGCTGATGACCAGCCCGCCATGCGCGCTCCACTCACAGTAATCGCCGTGATGCCAGACGCCGGGAAAGCGCTCGAAATACGCAGCGTGGTAGCGACGGCCATCGGCATCGTTCCAGAAACCAACCGGCATCGACGGAAACGGTGCGGTGCAGACCAGTTCGCCCGCACCCTGCGACAGCGGTTGCCCGTTGGCGTCGTACACGGCCACCGCCATGCCCAGCCCCGGCCCCTGCAGTTCACCGCGATACACCGGCGACCACGGATTGCCCAAGGCAAAGCAGGAGATGATGTCGGTGCCACCGGAAATGGATGCTAGCTGCATGTCCGCCTTGATCGCATCGCGCACAAAGTCGAACTGCTCGGGGGCAATTGGCGAGCCGGTCGAGAACAGCGTACGCAGCGCTGACAGGTCGTGTTGCTGCGCGGGCCGATAGCCATCCTTTTCCAGCGCCGAAAGATACTTGGGGCTGGTGCCAAACTGGGTCAGGCGCTCGCGCTCGGCAAGCTGCCAGAGCCCAGCCGCGCCGCCATGAAACGGTGAGCCGTCGTAGAGCACCACTGTTGCACCAACGGCAAGCCCCGACACCAGCCAGTTCCACATCATCCAGCCGCAGGTGGTGAAGAAGAACAGGCGATCGCCGGGCTTCACGTCCGATTGCAGCGCCAGTTCCTTCCAGTGCTGCAACAGCGTGCCGCCCACGCCGTGCACGATGCACTTGGGTTTTCCAGTCGTGCCCGAGGAGTACATCACGTACAGCGGCGCATCAAAGGCCACGGGCGCATACACGGGGGCCGCGCCGACACCGCCATAGGCTGGCATCAGGCTGGCCCCGGCAAGTGGAGCCAGGTCCGGCTCATCGTCAAGAAAGGGAATCACCACCAAGCGCCGCAGGCCGGGCAAGGCGTCGCTGATGCGCGCAACCCGCTCGCGGGTGTCGATGCGCTTGCCGCCGTACAGGTAGCCATCGCAGGCGAACAGCACCTTGGGCGCAATCTGACCAAAGCGCTCCAGCACGCCGGCCTCGCCGAAATCCGGCGAGCAAGAGGACCAGACCGCGCCCAAGCTGGTGGTCGCCAGCATCGCCACCACGGCTTCCAGTGTGTTCGGCACAAAGCCCGCCACGCGATCACCGGGACCGACGCCATCGGCCTTCAATGCGGCGGCGACCTCGGCAACCCGTGCACGCAACTGATCGCGGCTCAAGGTACGCCGACGGCCGCGTTCGTCCAGTGCGACCACCGCTTCGGTCTCACCCGAAAAGCGCAGCAGGTGCTCGGCAAAGTTCAGCGTGCTGCCGGCAAACCAGCGCGCGCCCGGCATGGCCGCGCCATCCTCCAGCACCGCGCGGGGCGGCGTGTGCGCGATCACCTCCGCTGCATTCCAGATCGCCTGCCAGAACGCGGGGGCATCGCTCACCGACCACTGCCACAACTCGGCGTAGCCAGTCTGCGCGCGGCCCAATGCCTGGGCGAACGCCGTCAGGCGGCTGCCGGCGATGCGCTCGGGTGTGGGGCTCCAAACCGCTTGCAGTTGGGCGTTCTGACTCATGCGCAGGCCTCCTGACCAACCGCTGCCTGACGTAGCGCGATGCGCCCCAGGCGGCTGGCCGGCTCACGCTGCAATTGCCGGCTGATCCAGACCGCAGTAGCCGCCAGCGCATCCAGATCAACGCCGGTTTCCAGACCAAGTCCATGCAACATGTAGATCAGGTCCTCGGTGGCAAGGTTGCCGGTGGCACCCTTGGCATAGGGGCAACCGCCAAGCCCGGCGACGCTGGCGTCTACGCTGCGCACGCCCGCTTCGAGGCAGGCATAGACGTTGGCCAGGGCCTGGCCGCGGGTGTCGTGAAAATGCACAGCGAGCTTGTTCATGCCGACCGCATCGGCGCAAGCACGCAGCATCTCGCGCGCGGCATGCGCGGTACCCACGCCAATAGTGTCGCCCAGCGAAATCTCATAACAGCCCATCTCGGCCAGCGCCGACGTCACGCGGACGACCTCTCCAGGCGCCACCGCGCCCTGATACGGACAGCCCAGCACGGTCGAAACATAGCCGCGTACCCGCAGGCCGCGCGCCAGCGCCTGCTCCACCACCGGGGCCAGGCGCTGCAGGGACTCATCGACCGACGCATTGATATTCTTGCGATTGAACGCATCGCTGGCCGCGGTGAACACGGCTATCTCCGCAACACCGGCAGCGATGGCGCGCTCCAAGCCGGTCAGGTTAGGCACCAGCACCGGATAGCTGACGTTTGCATTGCGGCGCAGGCCCGCAAGCACTTCTGCAGCATCGGCCATCTGCGGCACCCACTTCGGTGACACGAAGCTGGTGGCCTCGATGGTGCGTAGGCCCGCCGCGGCGAGTCGCTCGATCAGCTCGATCTTGACCTCGGTGGCAATGGTTTGCGCTTCATTCTGCAAGCCATCGCGCGGCCCCACGTCCACCACACGCACCGCATCCTTGCTCACGTCGCCGGCTCCGCCAGATATCGATTCTTGACGCGCACGTAGTGCTGCGCCGAGTACAGCAGTTGCTCGCGCGCGCCGGCGTCGAGCTCGCGGACCGGCAACGCCGGGCGCCCGCGATAGAGCCAGCCACCGCGCAGGCGCTTGCCTGGCGGCACCATCGACCCCGCCGCCAGGAAACACTCATCTTCCAGCACGGACTCATCCATGACGATCGCGCCCATACCAATCAGGCAGCGCTGGCCGATGGTGCAGGCATGCAGAATCGCGCTGTGGCCGATGGTGACGTCGTCCCCGATCTGCAATGCGACGCCGCCCGGTGAGTACGGCCCGTCGTGCGTCACATGCAGCACCGCATTGTCCTGCACGTTGCTGCGCGCCCCCACGGTGATGCGATTCACATCGCCGCGGATCGAGGCCATCGGCCATACCGATGCGTCGTCACCGAGGCTGACATCGCCAATCACCGCCGCCTGCGGATCGATATAGACCCGCGCGCCCAGTCTTGGCGCTACGCCTTGATAGCTGCGGATCATTCGCCGCTTGGGGGCGCCAACTCGAAGCCCCGGGGCTGCTCGTAGACCGGTTCCGGCGCAGGCAGCGGCTCCGGAAGAGGCTGCGTATGCACGCCTTCATTCGGATCCAGCGGTGTCGCCTGTATGGCCGTCTTGGGCATGACCGGGCCACCGTCGGCACGGCGTGCGACAAAGGCCTCGATCTGCTCCAGCACGTCGGCGCGACCCCGCAACACCGACCCCAGCGAGCCGATGATCAGCGCATGCGACAGCTTGGGGTAGATCACCGTCTCGACCGGACCGCCGGCCTTGGCCACTGCACGTGCCATGTTCTTGGTGTTGCTGACCCAGACCGATTCATCGTCTTCGCCGTGCAGCAGGAACAGCGGCGCATTCTTGCCGTCCACGAAGAAGATCGGCTGTGAGTAGGCGAAGCGATCGACCGGACCGAAAATATCGCGCAGGTCGGGGGCGGTGATCGGCATGAAATCGTAGGGGCCGGCGAGACCAATCATGCCGCGCAGCCAGGTGCGCGAACCGCCAACCGCCTTCAGATAGTCCTCGTTGACTGCCAGCATGGCCGCAATATGCGCGCCGGAGGAGTGGCCCATCACGAACAGCCGGCTGGCACTGCCACCGTAGCCGGCGATGTGGTCGCGCGTCCATTTCACTGCCTTGGCGCCATCCTCGACGAACGCCGGAAACTTCACCTGCGGATACAGGCGGTAGTTCGGGAGCACCGCGACGAAGCCGCGCGAGGCCAGCGCCTGACCCACGAACTTGTAACCGGACTTGTCGCCCTCGGACCAGCGACCGCCGAAGAAGAACACGATCGTCGGCGCGTTGTGCGCGTGTTGCGGCGTGTAGATATCAAGCTTGAGCCCGGTCTTGGGGTCGTAAACCTGATCGTAGGTCACGGTGTACCCTTCGTCGGGCGCCATGCGATTCAGCAGTTGCTGACCCGAGCAAGCCGTCAGCAGCAACGCCACAAATCCCGCGGTCAGCAATCTCAGCATCATTGTTCTGGTGTGTTCCATGGCTAGCGCCGAAGGGTGAATGGTAGCGCGAGCGGATGAATTGCCGCATTCTTCGCGCGGGGAAGTTTGTACGTTCAGGGGGACACTCGGCATGGTCAGTACCTTTATCTGGATCGCCATCGCGTTGGCGCTGGCGGTTTATGTCATCACGATTTACAACGGCCTGGTCAGCCTGAAGCACGCCATCAGCAAGGCGTGGTCCAACATCGA
>JBFJJW010000054.1:0-15963 GCA_041612095.1 Solimonas sp.
AAGAAACGGCGCACGCCGTCCGGAGCCAGGCCCAGCTCGGTCAAATGGGTCTGGATCAGTTCCGACACCATCGGCACCACTTCCTTGAACACCTTGCGGCCTTCCTGGGCAAACAGCACGTCGTTCCACGGCCGTGGCGGCTGCTCGCACTCGTTGAGAAAACCGAAGTTGTTGCGAATATTGTTGGAGAACACCGTGCGCAGCCGCGTACCGAGGACCTCGAAGCGCGCCGAGGTGCCGCGTGCGGGGCTCTCGTCCAGCGGCTCGATCAGCATCGCAGTAGCGGCATCACCAAAGATGAAGTGACAGTCGCGGTTGCGCCAGTTCAAGTGGCCGCTGCAGATCTCCGGCGAGATCACCAGTGCCGCCCGCGCATTGCCGAGGCGCACGGCATCGACCGCTGCCTGCACGCCGAAGGCAGCCGAGGCACACGCCACGTTCATGTCGTAGGCGCTGCCACCTGCGCCCAGTGCATTCTGTATTTCGACCGCCATCGCCGGGTACGCGCGCTGCATGTCCGAGGCGGCGACGATCACCAGATCGACGTCGCTGCCGGCGCGGCCGGCGCGTTCCAGTGCCTGGCGGGCGGCGGCAACGCCCATCTCGGCCATCAGCGACAGCTGGTCATTGCCGCGATTCTCGATGCGCGGGCGCATGACGTTGACATCGAGCACGCCGGTCTTGTCAACGACGTAGCGCGCCTTGATGCCCGACGCCTTGACGATGAACTCGGTGCTCGACGGCGCCAGCGCCGTCACGGTTCCGGCCGCGATGGCGGCCGCGTGCTCCGCGTTGTAGCGCTCGACGTAGGTGTTGAAACAGGCGACCAGTTCGTCGTTGGAAATGGATTCGGCAGGCGTGAACAATCCGGTGCCGGTAATGGCGGCGCGTTTCATAGTGGGCGGGTAATCAGAACATGACGGAGGGTATCGCCGGATTCTACTCCAGCGACCAGCCCGCCCCGAGCATGGCCATGCGGATCGCCTCGCGGGCGTCGTGCTCGTGGCGCACCGACAGATGCGAGCCCTGATACCAGCTCACCGGCACGTCCCAGTGCTTGGACAGCAGCAAGGGATGCGCGGGTGAAACAATGCGGTCGCCGGTAGCGGCAAAGATGTGGCGCTTCTCCTGCGGCAGCAGCGAGGGCAGCGTGAGCGGCGAAACCGGCGCCAGAATGCTGCGGTAACGGGCCTCATCGAGGCCGCGCTGTGCAAAGTAGTTCAGATGCCCCGGCGGCATCACGCGCCACAGCGTCTGCGCAAAATCGATGACCGGGATGCCGGCTACCGCGAAGTCGAGGTCGGCCTCGAAATTGCTCAGCAGCGCGGTGTTGTAGCCACCCAGCGAATAGCCCAGCACGCCGACCTTCGGGTTCTCCTCGTTTGCACGCAGCCAGGCCAGACAGCGGCGCAGGTCCCACAGCGTCTGTGACTCGGCAAACACCAGATCCAGCAGATCACCGTCCAGAAACAGATCGCCGGAGCGCAGGCCGGCGCTGCGAGGTCCATGCAGCGGCAGTACCGGCTGGATGATGTTCAGGCCCAGGCGGCGATGCAGCCAGGACGGCGAGAACAAGCCGAGATCCATCCAGGCGGCGCCCATGCGATAGCCGTGCACACACAGCAGCCACGGCCGCGGCTTGCCCGGATGGCGCAGCACGCGCACATGGCACTCCTGGTTCTGGCGCAGGCCCTTCCAGCGCGTGGCCCCGGGTATCGAGGCGTCGGGACTGAAGTCGCTGTCAAAGCGCAGCACTTCGTAGTCATGCCCATAGATCCGGGCCTTCTCGACGTAGGTCTCGTCCGGTGCCGGTGGCGCCGGATGAAAGCTCGCGGGATCGTCGAATGCACCGCGCGCACGCAGGGCGTCCTCCAGCTGCAGCGCCTCTTCGCACATGCGTCCCGCCAGCTCACCGCTGGGAACCCGTGCGGCGATGACGAAGTAGCCGAGCACAAACTCATCAATGCCGACCTTGGCATCCATGCGCGTGGAGGACTCCGGTTCCAGCGCACCGGGGTAGCGTGGCTCGCGCATCAACCCCACCCGACCGGCTACCAGAAAACTGGCGAGAGAGCCCAGCAGCGTGAAGAACGCGGTGCCGGCATCGGCGACGATCAGCACCGGGATGGTGAGCAAGGCACCCAAAACGCTGCCGATGGCCATCAGGCCGTAGATGCGCAGATCACCCGGAATCAGCAGCAGGGCGACACCGCTGGCCAGCAGAAACGAGCCCGGAATCAACGCCCACAGCAGCCAGCTGGCGCCGGACTGTGCGAGCAGCCAGTACAGGCCGGAAATGATGGGCACCCAACTCAGGACTTCCCACTGCTTGGGCTTCGGGTATTCCATTCGGACTCCTCAAGAAAGGTTCAGACCTGCACACGCAGCCTTAACCGAGAATTTTCTGCAGCAACAGCGTGCTGCCCAACAGCGCCAACAGCAATGCGCCCTGCATGGGCCAGCGCCAACTGACGCGGCGACGTTGCGACCAGAACGCTGCGAAGGCCATCAGGCTCATGACACCGAAAACACCGGTGACGGCTGTGACCTTTGGCCATTCGCCGCGCATGCGCGGCGAGGCATCCAGATTCCAGGCGTACATCAGCGAGACCACGCCCAGCGTTACGAAGAAGGTCAAACACAGCAGCAGGGTGATGACGTTGAAGAACTGTACCGGCTTCATTTGTTGCTCTTGCTCCTGCTCTTGCGTTTTGGCACCAGCCGCGCCAGCGGAAACAGCTGCCGTGCCAGGCGCGGTTGCGTCAATGCGGTGCGCGTCAGCAGCGTGACAAAGCCGCGAATGATGCGGTCGCGGTTGGCAAGCAGGCCGCCCACCATGGGGATGCGGCGTTGGTCAATCATCGTGACCTGATCTTCCGGTTCGTCACCGAACCGGAACGAAACACTCAGCTGCACGTCAACCGGATCCTTGCGGCTACGTCGCTTGCGACGTCCGCCCTGCTCCTCCTCCGCTTCAGCCGCCGGCTTGCGGGCTTTCAGTATCATGCTCGCGTCCTCAAGTCCTGATTCAACGATGATCGAAAATCTCGTCGTCTTTGCCCACGGCAAAGAGAGCGGCCCCTGGGGTCACAAGATCACGCGCCTGGCCGAGACGGCTCGTCAGCGTGGCTTTGACGTACTCAGTCCGGATTATAGTCACACGCATGATCCCGGGGTCCGGCTGCGGCAGCTGCAGACACTCAAACCCCAAGCAAGACGTCTGGTGCTGGCCGGCTCCAGCATGGGCGGCTATGTGTCGGCGATGGCCTGTGAGGCGCTGCACCCCCATGCGCTGTTCCTGATGGCACCGGCCCTCTACTTTCCCGGATGGGATGCGGAACCCAGACAGATTCCGGCACGCTGCAGCGTGGTCCACGGCTGGCGCGATGCCGTGGTGCCGGCGGACCGCGCGATCCGCTTCGCCGCCCTGCACCATGCTGAACTGCTGTTGCTGGATGCCGAGCACACGCTCAGCGACTGCGTGGAGCGCGTGGCCCAGGCCTTTGATCACCTGTTGCTGGCTACGCTCGAGATGGCATGAGCGAACGCAAGCCCGCGCTGCAGGCCGCATTCGAGGCTGCGAACTACGCAGTCTGTGTTCGCGGCCGCCGGCACCGGGTCCGGATCGGGCGTCGCCATCCCCTGCTGGATCGCCGGCTGCGTGGATTGGGCTGTGAGCAACACTGGCAGCTGATTACCGCCTGCAATCCGCGCTCCGAACGGTTGACGCCGGCCGAGAACGCAGTCCGGATGCGTGCGCTGGATGATGAGCTGGCGGTCCTGGGATGGCGCCGGCTACCCGCATGCAATGACGCCCGCGATGGCGGCTGGCTGGAACCGGCCTACTGCCTGCTGGATGCGCCGCCCGCGACGCTGCTGGTGCTGGGACAACGCTATGCCCAGCATGCGGTGGTCAGCGCCCGCCTGGATGCGGCCGCGCAGCTGGTGTGGATGCCCGCAACCGCCCGCTCAGGTGGTTGAGTCGTCTTGGTGCTTGCGGTCGCTGTGACCCAGCTCGCGACCGGGGGCTGCGCGGTCGCGTATCGCCTGCTTGAGCAGGGGCAGATCCGGAAAGCCCCCGTCCCGCTCACGATCGGCCAGCAGTTCGCCGTTGAGGCAAACCGTAAATACGCCACCTTTTCCTGGCTTTAGAGCAACTTCATCAAGCTCGTTCTGGAATGTCGTCAGCAGTTCCTGCGCCAGCCAGCCCGCGCGCAGCAGCCAGCGGCACCCCGTGCAGTACTGGATTTCGACACGGTTCATGGCTGGCTGCGCTGCGGCCACGGCGCGTAAACCCGGAACTCGGGTGGCATGCGTCGCGGTTTGCCGGATTTCATGTCGACGCAGACCCACTGGGTGGCGCCGCGCAGTACCGTCTTCTGATCGGACGCGCGGATGATCTGGTAACGCCGCCACATGCTCAGGCGGAAGTCGTTTTCGTGTATCCACGTCGCCAACAGCAGTTCATCCCCGGCAAATGTGGGCGCCAGATAGTCGAGCTCGTGACGCCGCGCCACGCAGCCCGCCCCCAGTCGCTGGTAGTCATCAAAGCCCAGACCCAGGCTGACGGTGTGGCTCCACGCGACTTTTTCCAGCCACGACAGGTACATGACGTTATTGGTGTGGCCAAAGCGATCCAGATGCTCGGGCCCCACGGTCATCGCCTCGATATGGGGGCGATCGACATCCCAGGGCAGATTCTCGGTACTCATGGGCGCAAAGCTTAGCGAATGCGCGTTGCGGCGGTGGCGGCACAGGGCCTACAATTCAATCCGTACTGAAATGGTCTTGATTAAATGCTGCGTCTTTCCAAGCTTGCTGATTACGCCACGGTGCTGATGACCGCGGTGGCCAGCGCCCCCGACCGGGTGCATACCGGCGTGGAGCTGGCAGAGCGTACGCACATCCCGGCCCCCACCGTTGCCAAGCTGTTGAAAACGCTGACTCGCGGCAATCTGTTGGAGTCCACCCGCGGCGCGCATGGGGGCTATCGCCTGGCCCGCACCGCCGCTCATATTTCGATCGCCGACATCATCGGCGCGCTGGAAGGCCCGATCTCGGTGACGGCCTGTTCCAGTCAGGACGGCGGCTGCAGCATCGAGCACGACTGCGCCGCCCGAGCCAACTGGCGCCTGATCAATCTCGCCATACGGCGCGCGCTGGAAGCGGTCAGCCTCGAGCAAATGGCGGCTACGCCGGCCCCGCGCAGCGAACACCCACTGAATTTTTACCCTACGGCTCATCGCTGATATGTCTGCTTCCAACACCGACATCCAGGAACTGGTCAAGAACCGCACCTACAGCGCCGGCTTCATCACCGATGTCGCCGCCGAGACCATTCCCCCCGGCCTCAGCGAAGACGTCGTGCGTCTGATCTCGGCACGCAAGCAGGAGCCGGAGTGGCTGCTGGAGTTCAGGCTCAAGGCCTATCGCCGCTGGTTGAAGATGACCGAACCGAAATGGGCGCATGTGCACTACCCACCGGTGGACTATCAGAGCATCTCCTACTTCTCCGCACCCAAGTCGATGGCGGATCGACCCAAGTCGCTGGATGAGGTTGATCCGAAGCTGCTGGAGACCTACACCAAGCTGGGCATCCCGGTGCGCGAGCAGGAGATGCTCGCCGGCGTGGTGCCGCAGGTTGCCGTCGACGTGGTGTTTGACTCGGTGTCGGTTGGGACCACCTTCCGCAAGAAGCTGGCCGAAGCCGGCGTGATCTTCTGCTCGATCTCCGAGGCCGTTCACGACCATCCGGAGCTGGTGCGCAAGTATCTCGGCAGCGTGGTTCCGTTTGCCGACAACTTCTACGCCGCGCTGAACTCGGCCGTGTTCACCGACGGCTCCTTCGTCTTCGTTCCCAGGGGCGTGCGCTGCCCGATGGAACTGTCCACCTACTTCCGCATCAATGAGCGCAACACCGGTCAGTTCGAGCGCACACTGATCATCGTTGAAGACGGCGGGCACGTGTCGTATCTGGAAGGCTGCACGGCGCCGCAGCGCGACGAGAACCAGTTGCATGCCGCGGTCGTGGAGCTGGTGGCGCTGGAGAATGCCGAGATCAAGTATTCCACCGTGCAGAACTGGTATCCCGGTGACGAGAACGGCAAGGGTGGCATCTACAACTTCGTCACCAAGCGCGGTGATTGCCGCGGACGAGCCAGCAAGATTTCCTGGACCCAGGTCGAAACCGGTTCGGCCATCACCTGGAAGTATCCGAGCTGCATCCTGCGGGGCGATGACTCGATCGGCGAGTTCTACTCGGTCGCGCTGACGCACCATCGTCAGCAGGCCGACACCGGCACCAAGATGATTCATGTCGGCAAGAACACGCGCTCGACGATCGTCTCCAAAGGCATCGCCGCCGGCCACGGCCAACAGTCCTATCGTGGGCTGGTACGGGTGCTGCCGTCGGCGGAGGGCGCGCGTAACCATACCCAGTGCGACTCGCTGCTGATTGGCGATCGCTGCGGCGCCCACACCTTCCCCTATACCGAGATCCGCAACCCCAGCGCGATCCTCGAACACGAGGCCACCACCTCGAAGATCGGCGAGGACCAGCTGTTCTACGCGCGTTCACGCGGCATCAGCGAAGAGGACGCGGTTTCGATGATCGTCAACGGTTTCTGCCGGCAGGTCTTCAAGGAGCTGCCGATGGAATTTGCCGTTGAGGCGCAGAAGCTGCTTTCCGTTTCCCTAGAAGGATCCGTCGGTTAAGGCCGACCCCTCCCCCACAGCCAGAACCCGACGGTTCGAGCCACCGACACCATGCTTGATATCCAAGACCTGCACGCCAGCATCGACGGCAAAGACATTCTCAAGGGCATCACCCTCAAGATTAACGCGGGCGAGATCCACGCCGTGATGGGCCCGAATGGCTCCGGCAAGTCGACCTTGTCCAAGCTGCTCGCCGGCCACGATGACTACACCGTGACCGCGGGCAGCGTGCTGTTCCAGGGCGAGAACCTGCTGGAGCTGGACCCGGAGCTGCGTGCCGCCAAGGGCATCTTTCTGGGATTCCAATACCCGGTGGAGATCCCCGGCGTTTCCAATATGGTGTTCCTGAAAGCTGCGCTGAATGCGCAGCGCAAGGCGCGCGGTGAAAAGGAACTGGACGCGGGCGATTTCCTGGCCTGGGTACGCCACCGTGTGAAGCTGATGCAGATGGATACCGCCATGCTTTCGCGCGGCGTCAACGAAGGCTTCTCCGGTGGCGAAAAGAAGCGCAACGAGATTCTGCAGATGCTGGTGCTGGAACCCAGGCTGATGGTGCTGGACGAAACCGATTCGGGGCTGGATATCGATGCATTGAAGGTGGTGGCGGACGGCATCAACCTGATGCGCTCGCCCGAGCGCGCGGCGCTGCTGGTCACGCACTACCAGCGACTGCTGGACTACGTGCAGCCGGATTATGTCCACGTGCTTGCAGGCGGCCGCATCGTCAAGTCCGGCGGCCCGGAACTGGCTCGCGAGCTGGAAGAGAAAGGCTACGGCTGGATCCAGCAGGCCGCCTGAATGGACATGCTCGCTTCCTATCGCCGCGCTTTTGAAGCGCTGCCTGCGGCCGCACAGACCGCGCCGCGTCGCGCCGCACTCGAGCGCTTTCTGGCGCTGGGCCTGCCCTCCACGCAGCTGGAAATCTGGAAGTACACCGACCTCGCGCCGCTGGCGGCATTGCCGGAGACCGCGCTGCTGCCCGAGGCGGAGGTCTCGACCACAGCCACCGTGGAATACGCCGACGGCCTCGACGCCCTCAATGGAGCCTATGCCAGCGGCATGGATCGCAGCATTCCGGCAAGAACCCGATTGCCGGAACCGCTACGACCCGAGAACAGAACCCACCAGCGCCATCGGCTGCGGCTCGAACCGGGCAGCGAGGCCACGCTGATACTCAATACCTCCGGTGACGCGCTGTTCCAGACCATATTCGCCGACATCGATCTGGCAGCGGGCAGCCGCCTGCACCTGATCCGTATCAGCGACGCCGGCATGGACGCGCATCGGGTCACGCGGGTCAGGCTGCATCTTGCGCGCGACGCCTATGCGGACGTCGTCAGCGTGGACCTCGGCGGCAAACTGTCGCGACACGACCTGCACGTCGATCTGAATGAGCCGGGCGCCGAGGTGCATGTGCACGGCCTCTACGCGCCCACCGGCAGCGGTCATGTCGACAATCACACCTGGATCGAGCACCGCGCACCCCACTGCGTCAGCCGCGAGTCGTTCCGCGGGCTGGCGCGCGACAAGGCGCATGCCGTGTTCAACGGCATGATCCGCGTGCATCCGGATGCGCAGAAGACGGACTCCGAGCAACGCATCGCCAACCTCATCCTGTCGCCGGGCGCCGTCATCAACGCCAAGCCGGAACTGGAGATCTACGCCGACGACGTCAAGTGCGCGCATGGCGCCACCTTCGGCCAGCTCGATACCGAGGCGCTGTTCTACCTGCGCTCGCGCGGACTGCCTGAGTCCACCGCACGCGCATTGCTGATGTGGACCTTTGCCCACGACATCCTGCGGCACATCCCGCTGGATGACGTGCGCGGACGTGTCAGCCAGCGCCTGCTGCGCCAGTTGCCCGGTGGCGAGCAGGTCGGAGCGCTGCAATGACGCCGGTGCTGAACGTCGAGGCCGTACGCGCACAGTTCCCGATACTTCGCGAAGTGGTCCGTGGCAAACGCCTGGCTTATCTGGACAATGCAGCGACCACACAGAAGCCCGAGGCCGTGCTGCAGGCACTGGATGCCTACTACCGGCACGCCAACGCCAACGTCCACCGCGCAGCGCACGAACTGGCGGAACGTGCCACCGGCCTTTATGAAGGCGCTCGCGATCGCATTGCACAGTTTCTCAACGCCACGCGCGAGGAGATCGTGTTCACCCGCGGCACGACCGAGGCCATCAACCTCGTGGCCCGCAGCTATCTGCAGCCGCGCCTGCAAAGCGGCGATCAGGTTCTGGTCACCGGCATGGAGCACCATTCCAACATCGTGCCTTGGCAACTGGCGGGCGCGCAGACGTTTGGGGCGCCGGTACTCGATGACGGCAGTCTTGATCTTGACGCCTGGCGCGCGCTGCTCACCCCCGCAGTCAAGCTGGTGGCAGTCGTGCACGTCTCCAATACACTCGGAACCGTCAATCCTGTTGCGGAGATGATCCGCGAAGCCCACGCGCGCGGCATTCCGGTGCTGGTGGATGGCGCGCAGGCGGTCGCGCATCTGGCCATCGACGTCAAGGCACTGGACGCCGACTTTTACTGCTTTTCCGCACACAAGCTCTACGGTCCAACCGGATTTGGCGTGCTCTACGCCAAACGCGCGCACCTCGAGGCCATGCCGCCGTGGCACGGCGGCGGCGACATGATCCGCACCGTGGCCTTTGAAGGCAGCACCTGGAACGAGGTGCCATACAAATTCGAAGCCGGAACGCCGGATATGTCCGGCGCCATCGGCACCGCTGCTGCGATTGACTGGCTCAGCGCCGTTGGCTTCGAACAGATCCAGGCCCATGAGCATGCTCTGCTCGACTACGCGACGCCGCAGCTGCAGGCGATACCGGGACTGCGCCTGATCGGCACGGCCGCAGGAAAGAGCGGGATTCTGTCGTTCGTGATGGACGGCCCACACCCGCAGGATATCGGCAGCGTGCTCGACATGGAGGGGGTGGCAGTGCGCACCGGCCACCACTGCACGATGCCGCTGATGGCCCGCTTTCAGCTGCCGGCGACCGCGCGCGCTTCTATCGCGATCTACAACAACCGTGAGGACATCGACCAACTGGTCGCCGCTCTGCACAAGGTGCAGCGGCTGTTTGCCTGAGGACCGCTAGCCGTTGCGCAGATCGATGATGCGCAGGTCCAGGCTTTCACGACCCTGATAGCGATTGACCCCGGCGACGTACGCGATCCGCACGCGGCCACGGCTGACCTGGCGTTCGGCTCCATTGAAGTCGATGGCGGACAGCATCTGATCGTCGGCACGCAGCCGGTACTTGATATGCGCGCCATCGGCGCCTACCGGGCGTGACTCCGCGACCTCGAAATCGCCCTCGAATACCGGCTCCGGAAACCCCTGGCCCCAAGGGCCGGCGGCCTCCAGCATGTGGGCCGTCTCCAGCGTCAGTTCGCTGGTGGCCAGCTCACCGTCGGTATCCAGGCAATGCTGCAGGCTGTCGGCATCCAGAAGTTGCCGGCAGGTCTGATCAAAGCGCTGGCGGAATTCGTCCAGCGCGCGTTCGCGCAGGCTCAACCCCGCGGCCATGGCGTGCCCGCCAAAGCGTTCGATCAGCCCCGGTGTCTGCGCGTCGATCGCGACCAGCACGTCGCGCAGGTGCAGGCCGGCGATCGAGCGCCCCGAGCCCTTGAGCATGCCCGCTTCCTGGGCCCGCGCGAACGCAAACACCGGGCGGTGCAGACGCTCCTTGATGCGCCCGGCCACGATGCCGACGACGCCTTCGTGCCAGTCATCCTGAAACAGGCTGACGCCGACGCTATCGTCTTCGGCCAGCAACGCGAGCGCGTCCTCGCTCATCTGCGCTTCGATCTCGCGACGGTTGCGGTTGAACTGATCGAGCGCGCGCGCCAGTGGCAGCGCCGTGTTCAGGTCGGGGGCAATCAGACACTCGATACCCGCGCGGATGTCGTCCAGTCGGCCGGCGGCATTGATTCGCGGCCCCAGCACGAAGCCCAGGTCCTGGGCGCTGAGCCGCGCCGGCTCACGACCCGCGACTTGCAGCAAAGCCTCGATACCCGGCCGCGCGCGGCCGGCACGGATGCGCCGCAGGCCCTGCTCCACCAGCACGCGGTTGTTGTGGTCCAGCCGCACCACATCGGCCACCGTACCCACTGCGACCAGATCCAGAAATTCCGACAGGTTCGGCTCTGCTCCCGCCGCGAACGCAGCCCGCGCGCGCAGGCAGGCGCGCAATGCGAGCAGCAGGTAGAACATCACGCCCACGCCGGCGAGATGCTTGGAGGGAAAGCTGCAGCCCGGCTGATTTGGGTTGACGATGGCGTCCGCGGTCGGCAACACCGCGCCAGCCAGATGATGGTCGGTCACCACCACCTGCAAGCCCAGCGCACGCGCGTGGGCGACGCCCTCTAGACTGCTGATGCCGTTGTCCACGGTCACCAGCACACCTGCACCGGTGGCGGCCGCGCGTTCCGCCAGCGCCGGCGACAGCCCGTAGCCCATGCGAAAGCGATCCGGGACCACATAGTGCACCGCGGTGGCACCCAGGGCGCGCAGCCCCAATACCGCCAGCGCGGTGCCGGTGGCGCCGTCCGCGTCGTAGTCGCCGGCGATGACGATGGCCCGCCGCTGCTCGATGGCATCGGCCAGCAACTCGGCGGCGGCATCGATGCCGCGCAAGGCATGCGGCGGCAACAGGTCCTTCAACTCAAGCGCCAGCGCCTCGGCGCCGACACCGCGTGCAGCGAGCACACGTCGCAGCACAGGGGGTAGCTGCTGCGGTAGCGCATCCGGGTCGCCACTCGGACGACGGCGGAGGCGCGGACGGTTCACGGCGTGCCGGCGCCCTACTTCAGATGCGCCAGCAAGGCCTTTTCGACCGCGCTGCGCTCGGCAGGAACCTGAATCAGACCCTTGAGCCCGTCCTTCATGATGACGTCCGGATCCTTGAGCCCGTTACCGGTCAGCGTGCACACCACCGTAGAGCCGGGCGCGATCTTGCCCGAACGGATATCCCGCAGGGCGCCGCATAGCGACGCCGCGGAGGCGGGTTCGCAGAATACGCCCTCGGTCGCTGCCAGGTGCTTCTGGGTTGCGAGGATCTCTTCGTCGGTGCACTCGTCAAACCAGCCGCCCGACTCCTTCTGCACGATCCATGCGCGATCCCAGGACTGCGGATCACCGATCCGGATTGCGGTGGCGACTGTCTCCGGGTTCTTCACCGGCCCACCGCGCATGAACGGCGCAGAGCCCGCCGCCTGATAGCCCAGCATTTTCGGTCGCGCACTGTGGGTCGTCAGCGGCGCACGATCCGGAGCCGCGCAGTTGCCGTTGCAGAACGCGCAGGCGGCGGTCCCTTGCCCGATGGACTCGCAGTAGCCGATCCAGTGCGCCGTGATGTTGCCGGCATTGCCCACCGGCAGGCAGTGGTAGTCCGGCGCGCGGCCCAGGGCCTCGACGATCTCGAACGCGGCGGTCTTCTGACCTTGCAGGCGATACGGGTTGATCGAATTGACGATGGCCACCGGCGTGGTTTCGCCGATCTCCTTGACCAGGCGCATGCCGTCGTCAAAGTTGCCTTGAATCTGCACCACGACCGCGCCGTGGACCACGGCCTGAGCCAGCTTGCCCAATGCGATCTTGCCGTCGGGAATCAGTACGAATGCGGTGATCCCGGCGCGCACCGCGTAGGCAGCGGCGGCGGCGGAGGTGTTGCCGGTGGAGGCACAGATGATCGCCTTGGCGCCCTCATGCACGGCTTGGGTTACCGCCACCGTCATGCCGCGATCCTTGAACGACCCGGTGGGATTGAGGCCTTCGAACTTCACGTACAGCTCGCCCTCGAAGCCCAGCTCTCGCGGAATCCGTTCAAGCTTGATCAGCGGGGTGCGCCCCTCGCCGAGGGAGATCGCGCGAACATCGGCCGCGAACGGAAGGCGGGAGCGGTACTGGTCTATCAGGCCGGTGTAACGGGTCACGTGCAGTCTCGGGTTGGAATCGGGTGATTTTACGGTGTATCGGCGGAGCGCAGTGTCAATTTCTGCTGCAGAGCCAGCTTGACCTGCGGCCAGTCGGATTCGGTGATGCTGAAGTAGACCGAGTCGCGTACGCGGCCGCCGGCTGTCAGCATGTGGCTGCGCAAGATCCCTTCCTCCTGCGCGCCGATGCGTGCCAACGCAGCGCGCGATGCGCTGTTGAGCGCATCGGTCTTGAACTCGACGCGGAGCAGATCCAGCACCTCGAAGGCATGACGCAGCAGCAGATACTTGGACTCGGTATTGACCGCAGTCCGCTGGAATCGCGGTGCCAGCCAGGTCCAACCGATCTCGGCGCGATAGTCCTTGGTCGAGGTCAGCTGCAAGCGTGTGCTGCCCATGACCTCGCCGCTGCCGGTGGCCGTCTGCACATAGCACAGCGCCTCACCCGCAGCCTGTGCCACCAGCGCGGCTTCGACGAACGCGCGCATCTGTTCAGGCGACTCTGCGGACTGCGGATACCAGGTCCAGATCGCCGCATCCGCTCCGGCCGCGCTCAAGGACGCCAGATGATCAGCGCGCATCGGTTCCAGCGTCACATGTCGCCCGGTCAAACGGACCGGTGCCAGCCGCAAGGGCTTGCGTGGCCTCATCGCCCGACCTCGAAATCCGTCACCGGCGCCTCCTGCCAGTCGGGCCGGTGAACTAGTCGAATTTCTCGACACGAATCCGTGCCGCGCCCTCGCGGACAAACGGCAGCTTCTGCATCTCGGCAACAGCCGCGTCGAAGTGGTGCTCGGGAATGACCGACGTAATCAGCGCAACATGAGCATCCTCGTCGCCGCGGGGTTCACGTTGCAGGATGGCTTCCACGCTGATGTCGTGAGCCGCCAGGATCGCCGTCAGCTGCGACAGCACGCCCGGCTCATCAGCGACCTGCAGCCGCAGGTAGAAGGCGCTCTCCACATCGCGAATCGACAGCACCGGCAGGGCACGAACCGCGTCCGGCTGATAGCCCAGCGCCGGCACGGCGTGACGGCTGCCGCTACCCAGCGCGCGCGCGATGTCGACCAGATCTGCCACCACGGCCGAGGCGGTGGCATCGCCGCCGGCACCGCGACCGTAGAAGCCGACCTGCCCCACCGCATCACCGTGTACCAACACAGAATTGAGCACGCCATCGACCTTGGCGATCAGCTGATCCTCGGGGACCAGCGTTGGGTGCACACGCAGCTCCACGCCGGCGTCACTGCGCTTGGCAATGCCCAGCAGCTTGATGCGATAGCCGAATACCTGGGCAATCTTGAGGTCCTCGGGGGCGACCTGGGTGATGCCTTCGACCACCACCTTGTCATACGACAGCGGCATGCCGAAGGCGATGGACGCCATGATCGTCAGCTTGTGCGCAGCATCGACACCTTCGATATCGAAGGTCGGATCAGCCTCGGCGTAGCCCAGCTTCTGCGCCGCCGACAGTGCCTCCGCAAACGGCTGACCGCTGGTGGCCATCTGCGTCAGGATGTAGTTGCAGGTCCCGTTGATGATGCCGGCGAGGCTGTCGATGCGATTGCCGGCCAGGCCTTCGCGTATTGCCTTGATGATCGGAATGCCGCCGGCGACCGCCGCCTCAAAGGCGACAACCGTGCCCTTGTCGCGCGCCGCGGCAAACAGCGCATTGCCCTGTTCGGCAACCAGCGCCTTGTTGGCCGTGACCACCGGAACACCGCGCGCCAACGCCGCCAGTATCGCCTCACGGGCGACGGTCTGGCCGCCGATCAATTCCACCAGCACATCGACATCGGCCTCACGCGCCAGCTGTACGGCGTCACCGCTGACGGAAATGCCGTCGAGATCGCAGTCGCGCCTAGCGTCGGGCGTGCGCGTAGCCACATGCGTAACCACGAGATCGCGACCGACCCGGCGGCTGATCTCGTCCGCATTATCCTTCAGCAGGCGCAGCAGACCCTGCCCCACGGTGCCAAGGCCGATCACGCCGATTTTCACTGGGCTATTCATTTCTTCGTCTAGTCAACGGGCGGTCGCGTCGGCTACGCCTACGCGTCGCATCGCCATGATTTCAGCACGTTGCCAGCGAATGCCTGGGCAGGCTGGCGACGTACTGCGTGAGGATCAGACCTTGGCCTCTTTCAGCATCTTCTTGATGCCGCGGATGGCCTGGCGGGAGCGGTGTTCGTTCTCGATCAGCGCAAAGCGCACATGATCATCGCCATACTCGCCAAAGCCGATGCCCGGTGACACCGCCACCTTGGCGTCGTTCATCAGGCGCTTGGAGAACTCCAGCGAGCCCATCGAGGCAAACGCCTCCGGAATCTTGGCCCAGACGAACATGCTCGCCTTCGGAATCTCGACCTGCCACCCGGCAGCGATCAGACCCTCGCAGAGGACGTCGCGGCGCTCCTGGTACATGTCGGAAATCTCGCGCACGCAATCCTGCGGTCCCTCGAGCGCGGCAATTGCCGCTACCTGGATCGGCGTGAACGTGCCGTAGTCGAGATACGACTTCATCCGTGACAGCGCCGTGCACAGTTCATGGTTTCCGCACATGAAGCCGACACGCCAGCCCGGCATGTTGTAGCTCTTCGACAGCGTGAAGAACTCGACGCCGACATCCTTGGCGCCTGGCACCTGCAGGAACGACGGCGCCTTCCAGCCATCGAACACGATGTCGGCATAGGCGATGTCGTGGATCACCCAGAAGTTGTACTCCTTCGCCATCTCGACGACGCGCTCGAAGAAGTCCAGTTCCACACACTGCGCGGTCGGATTTCCGGGAAAGTTGAGCACCAGGAACTTGGGCCGTGGCCAGCATTCCTTGATCGCCTTTTCCAGCTCCGCGAAAAAATCGGTGCCGGGGGTAAGCCGCACATGGCGTACGTCAGCGCCGGCAATGACCGCGCCGTAGGGGTGTATCGGATAGGCCGGATTCGGCACCATCACCACATCGCCACGATCCAGCGTGCCCAGCATCAGATGCGCAAGGCCTTCCTTGGAGCCGATCGTCGAAACGGCCTCGGTCTCGGGATTCAGATCGACGTTGAAGCGCGTCTTGTACCAGCGGGTGATCGCGCGGCGCAGGCGCGGTATGCCCTTGGATACCGAGTAACGGAAAACCGCAGGGTCTTCGCGACCGGCGACTTCGATCAGCTTGTCGACGATGTGCTTGGGGGTGGCCTGATCGGGATTGCCCATCGAGAAGTCGATCACGTCCTCGCCACGGGCGCGGGCCGCCTTCTTCAGATCGCCGATGACGTTGAAGACGTAGGGAGGCAGGCGCTGGATGC
>JBFJJW010000055.1:0-15687 GCA_041612095.1 Solimonas sp.
CGTCGGCTCCGCCCGCAAACAAGCCGTCGTTTGGGAACGGGATGACCGCACTTGCAGCTATCGGATCAAACAGCGAATACAGCTTTGAGTCGATAGCAGAAAGACCTCCATCGCCGTTGTCCGCTTTTCCACACCCGGCGATAGCCACCGCCAGCAGCACTGGCATCAGCTTGAGCACTCTCATCGCGTTCTCCTGATCTCGCAAAGCAGACCTTCTGCAGGCCCGCATTTCGTAAGCGCGCAACGCCGTTGCTGCACTTCGTTTTGTGGGGATCAGTATCGCGTCACGTGTTGAGGCTGCTCAATGCACTTTAGGCACGCGAGTGCGGAGGTTCTGCACCGCTGGTCGGCTGGGAGGGTCAGAGTGCTGGGATCGCGCCAATGCAAGACTGCAGTCGCTGCCGCCAGGCATCGCCACGCACCAGCAACGAAAGCGGCATCCGACGTCGCGCCACATCATCCATCGTGGCTGCCATCTCGGCGCGAACGGCATGCACGGCCTCGGCAAGCACGAAGGGCGCGTGCTCATCTATGCGCGCCGCCAGTTCGGGTTGCTGACGCAGCAGGGCCAGGATCTCCGAAATGCCGGTGCCGTGACGCAAGCTCAGCCACCGCGCGGCCTCCAGATCAACACCCGCGGCCGCCAGCTCCTGGATCGCGTGTGGCTGCCAATCCTCGAAGGTCCCGGTGGGCGCACCCGGTAGCGGCCGCTCATGTGTCGTCGAGCGCGGCGGGCGTCGCCCCAACGCGCGATACACCGCATCCACAATCTCGACACTGTCACTGCGCGAGGTCGTGTACTTGCCGCCTACGTGCATCACCAGACCCGGCCGCGGCTGCATCACGTCGAACTCGCGACTGACGGCAGCCAGCGAATCCGCCTCCTCGGCCTGCAGCATGCGCACGCCGGAAAAGGCCCCCAGCACATCACCGGGGGTCCAGCCCAGCCCGGGAAGGCCGCGGCGCACGCCCTCCAGCAGATAGCGCGCCTCCTCGTCGGTCGGCACCGCCTCAGACGGATGCGTCACATCGGATTCCGTGGTGCCGACCAGCGTACGCCCGTACCAGGGGATCACGAAAAAGACACGGCCGTCGGCGGCCGTCAGCAAGAAGGCCTCGTTGCAGCCGGCTATCGCCGGCAGCACCAGATGCGTGCCCTTGACCAGCCGGACCGCCGGCGCATTGCTCCCTTCCAGAAAAGGTGCCCACGGCCCAGCGGCGTTGACGACCACGCCGGCACGCAGCGCAAAGGTTTCACCGGTGGTCTCGTCCTTGAGTTCGGCACCGACGACGGCGGACTGCGCTTCCAGCAGGCGTTGCGCACTGACACGATTGGCACAGACGGCGCCGCAGGACTGGGCGGCAGCCGTGACCACCAGCGTCATCCGCGCATCGTCCTCCTGGCAATCGCCGTAGCGAAAGCCACCCAATAGTTGTTCCGGGTCAACGAATGGATAACGCGCCAGCAGCTCGCGCGACCGGTGATGCTTGTGTCGGGGAACCGGCTGAGACCCCAATGCCAACAGGTCGTACAGGAGCAGTCCCGCCGAGACCATGAACGGGCCCGCGCGTGGCCCGCGCCACATCGGCAACACGAAATTCAGCGGGCGCACCAGATGGGGCGCGATCCGATACAGCGTCCTGCGCTCCTTCAAGGCATGCCGGACCAGACCGAACTCGTAGTGCTCCAGGTACCGCAGGCCGCCGTGGATCAGCTTGCTGGACGCCGATGAGGTCCCCGCGCCCCAGTCGGTCTTCTCGACCAGTGCCACGCGCAAACCCCGGCTGGCGGCGTCGTACGCTGTCCATGCGCCGTAGATGCCGCCGCCGATGACCAGCAGGTCGTAGTGCCCGCTGCGCAGCGCGCCGACATCGCGAATCAGGGGAAAGGCGGCACGGTTCATGGCACAGGCATCATCAGCGATAAATCGCCTCGATGTCGAAGTGCCCCTGGTCCTGCTGATGCAATTTCAGATAGGACTGCGCAATACGGTCGGGATCGAAGTGCGTGCCGGGCTGCACGAAGCCAAACACCGTCACCATGCCGACATGCACGCCGCTGCGGCCCAGCTCCTGCGCCAGCGTATAGGTCAAGGAACGCAATGCGGCCTTGCACAGCGACAGCGCTGCATACTCGGCCGCCGGTTCGTAGGCGGAGCCGCCGCCGGTAAACAGGATCGAGCCGCTGCCTCGACGCACCATGGCCGGCGCCACCGCTCGGGCCGCGAGCAAGGCACCCGCCACATTGACACGGAACTCTCCGACGAGACGTTCGACCGGGATCGTCGTCGGCTTGCCCAGTTCGGCGTGGGCAGCGTTGTAGATCAGCAGGGCGGGCGCGCCCAGACTGCTGGTAGCCGCGGCAATGGCCTGCAGCAGCTCAGTCTCCGAGGCAGCATCTGCCGCGTAGGCCTCGATGCGGCGCCCGCTGAGCTTCCTTAGTTCCTGGATGCTCTCATTCAGCTTCTGTGGCCGACGCGCGATCAGCGCCACGTCGTAGCCTTCAGCCGCAAACAAGCGCGCACACGCCTGACCGATGCCCGGCCCGGCGCCGACGATGAAACAAGCGGGGGCCTGAGGACCTGAGTTGGGAGCCGATGGATGGATTGTCATGCCGGGCATTTAGAATCAGTGGACTGGGGACGCTCGCATAAGGTCGCATCATAAGTTGCGGCGGCAAGCGGTAACACAGGTTGACGACCGACAGGTGGTTGAGGAACTTTCCCGCTTTGAACTGACCCCTGTTTCTGGGCACACTGCCTGCGCTCTTCAGGCTTATCAATCCAGACCCTCAATGAACGATACCTCCACACTGCTGGGGCAACTGCGGATCGACCGCAAGACCAACACACCCAATCAGCGCCCTCGCTGGCCCTGGGCGGTGGCCGTCGGTGTCGTCGTGGTCGCGCTGGCCGCATGGCTGCTGCGCGGGCCGGAAGCACTGGCAGTGGAGACGACCACTGCACGCAGCGTTCCGGCGGGGGGAGCGGCGGGCGCCTCGGTACTGGATGCGTCGGGCTATGTGGTGGCGCGCCGGCAGGCCACCGTCTCGTCGAAGATCACCGGCAAGGTTGTGGAGGTGCTGGTTGAGGAAGGCATGGCGGTGAAGGAAGGCCAGATACTGGCCCGCATCGACGACACCAATGCGCAGGCGCAGCTCGGACTGGCGCATTCGCAACTGCAGGCCGCGCGTGCGCAACTGGCTGAGGTACGCGTGCAGCTGGCCGAGGCCGAGCGCCAGCTGCTGCGGAGTCGCGAGCTGGCCGCGCGCCAGCTGGTCAGTGCAGCCAGTCTCGATGCCGCGCAGGCGCAGGTCGACAGCCTCAAGGCACGGCTCGCCAGCACTCAAAGCAATGTGGTGGTGGCGGAGCGCAGCGAACAGGTGCAGGCGCGGAATCTCGAGGACACCGTCGTGCGTGCGCCGTTTGACGGCATCATCACGGTCAAGAATGCGCAACCCGGCGAGATGATCTCACCCCTGTCCGCTGGTGGTGCGGGCACCCGCACCGGCATAGGCACACTGGTCGACATGGGCTCGCTGGAGATCGAAGTCGACGTCAATGAGAACTACATCAACCGCGTGACCGCAGGACAGCCCGCCACCGCACGTCTCAATGCGTACGGCGACTGGGAGATCCCATCGGAAGTGATCGCCGTGATTCCCGCCGCCGACCGCTCCAAGGCCACGGTCAAGGTGCGGGTCGGGTTCAAGCTGCAGGATCCTCGCATCCTGCCGGACATGGGCGTGCGTGTCGCCTTCCGTGAAGCCAAGGCGGACGATGCTGCCGCACCGGCACCGACGGGCGTTCTGGTTGCCGCGAACGCCATCGATGTGCAGGGCGAGCGGGGCGTGGTCTACGTGGTCAAGGACCAGACGCTGGAGCGCCGCGCCGTGCGCATTGGCGCCAAGACCGCAGACGGCTACCGGGTGTCCAGCGGGCTGTCGGCAGGGGAAACCCTGGCCATTGGGGACTTCGGCCAGTTCTCCGATGGCATGGCGGTCCGCATCGCAGAATAGGTTTGATTTAACTATATTTTCATTTATCGATATTTCGTCACAACAGCAGTCATCGGCCTGAACAGCCGTTGGGGAGCGCAGAAATGAGCGAAACAACCGTCAGCCTCAAGGGTATTACCAAGAGCTACACCCGCGGCAAGCAGAGCGTGGAGGTGCTGCAAAGCCTGGATCTGGACATTGCAAAGGGCGACTTCCTCGCGCTGATGGGCCCGTCAGGCTCCGGCAAGACGACGCTGCTCAATCTGATTGGCGGTCTCGACACCCCCAGCAGCGGCGAGCTTCGCGTGGGTGACGCGCGTCTGGATCAGATGTCGGCCGGGCAGTTGACGAAGTGGCGCGCCAATCACGTCGGCTTCGTGTTCCAGTTCTACAACCTGCTGCCGGTGCTCAACGCCGAGCGCAACGTCGAACTGCCGCTGCTGCTGACCTCGCTTTCCGCCACCGAACGCATGCGCCGCGTACATATCGCGCTGGGCGTCGTCGGGCTTGCCGACCGCGCCAAGCACAAGCCGGGTGAACTCTCCGGCGGCCAGGCGCAACGCGTCGCGATTGCGCGCGCGCTGGTGGCCGACCCTACGCTGCTGGTCTGCGACGAACCGACCGGCGATCTCGACCGCAAGACTGCAGACGAGATTCTGGGGCTGCTGCAGATCCTCAACCGCGAGCACGGCAAGACCATCGTCATGGTGACGCACGACCCGAAGGCCGCCGAGTTCGCAACCCACACGCTGCATCTGGACAAGGGGCGCCTGGTCGAACAGGCGACGCTGGCGTGAAGTACCTGCCGCTGGTCTGGGCCGCGCTATGGCGCCGGCGCCCTCGCACCATCTTCACGATGCTGTCGATCACCGTGGCCTTTCTGCTGTACGCGCTGCTGAGCGGCGTCAATGCCGCGTTCAATGCGGGCGTGGAAATCGCAGGTGCCGATCGCCTGGTCGCCACCGGGCGCTACTCGCTGACGCAGGTACTGCCGTTTGGGCACCTGCAGCAGGTCCGCAGCCTGGCGGGCGTGCATAGCGTCGCCGGTCAATCCTGGTTTGGCGGCTACTACCAGAAGGAAAGCAACTTCTTTCCCCAGTTCCCGACCGAGATCGAGCCCTATCTGGCCATGTATCCGGAGATCGTGCTGCCGGCCGACCAGAAGGAGGCGATACTGAATACGCGCACCGGCGCGATCATCGCCAAGACGCTGGCAGACCGCTTCGGGTTCAAGGTGGGCGACCGCATCCCCATCATCGCCGGCATATGGCCGCTGGCCGATGGCTCCAACAACTGGGAGTTCGATCTGGTCGGCATCTTCGACACCAAGAATCCGAAGGAGCGCTCGCTGTACGAGATGATGCTGTTCCGGCACGACTACTTCGACGAAGCGCGGCAGTTCGGCAAGGGCACCATCGGCTGGATGGTGGTCAAGGTGGACGACCCGGCTCAGAACGAGGTCATTGTCGACCAGATTGATGCCCTGTTCGCCAACTCGCCGAACGAGACGCGCACGCAGACTGAGAAGGCGTTCAATCAGTCCTTCATCAAGCAGATGGGCGACATCGGCCTGATCATGTCCTCGATCATCGGCGCGGTGTTCTTCACGCTGCTGTTTCTGACCGGCAACACGATGATGCAGTCGGTACGCGAGCGCGTGCCCGAACTGGCGGTGCTCAAGACCCTGGGCTACTCCGATCGCGCCGTGCTGGCGCTGGTGCTCGCAGAATCCCTGGCGCTGTGTCTGCTCGCGGCACTGGCGGGCATCGGCCTGGCGGCCCTGCTGCTGCCGGGCATCGCTGCGAAGCTGCCGGGCTTCTCCGGCCTGAGCCTTAGCCCAGCGACGGTTCTCGGCGCGATGGGGCTGGCCGTGTTGCTGGCATTGATCGTTGGCTTGCCGCCCGCGCTGCGGGCGATGCGCCTGCAGATTGTCGATGCGCTCGCCGCGCACTAAAGGGTAAGCACTCATGGCCAATACGCTGAATCAGATTGTTGCCGTCACCGCATTGAATCTGCGCTCCATTCCTTCGCGGCTGGGCACGTCGATGGTGATCGTCATCGGCATCGCCGGCGTCGTCGGCGTACTCGTGGCGCTGCTGTCGATGGGCGCCGGCTTCGAGGCCACGCTGGGCGGCACCGGCACGCCGGCGCGCACGATCGTGCTGCGCGGTGGCTCGACCGACGAGCTGGGCAGCGTCATCACCCGCGAGCAGGCACAGGTGGTCGCCGATGCGCCGGGCGTTGCCAGAGATGCCGAAGGCAAGGCCTACACCCTGCCCGAGCTCTATCTGCTGACCGACGTCGCCAAGCCGGGATCTACCTCACCGAACAACGTCGTGGTCCGCGGCACGTACGCGGATGTTTCCGGCGTGCGCCCCGAGTTCCGCATCATCGGCGGCCGCATGTTCCAGCCCGGCGTGCGCGAAGTGGTGGTCGGTGCCGGAGCGGCGGCCCAGTTCGAGACGCTCAAGCTGGGTGGCACGGTCGACGTGCGCGATGGCCCCTGGACCATCGTCGGGCTGTTCGAGACCAATGGCGACGTACACGAATCCGAACTCTGGGTCGATGTCGAGGCCCTGCAGACCGCCTCGCGCCGCCAGGCGTACAACTCCATAACGGTGCAGCTCGAGAACGCGGATGCGTTCCAGGGGTTCAAGGACGCGCTGACGACAGACCCTCGCCTGGTCGTCTCGGTACAGCGCGAGCCCGATTACTACGCCTCACGCTCGGAGCAGCTGCATCTGCTGATCCGGATCCTGGGCTACACCGTTGCGGTCATCATGGGCATAGGCGCCGTGTTTGGCGCCCTGAACGTCATGTATGCAGCCGTTGCCACGCGCACGGTTGAGATCGCGACTCTGCGCGCGCTTGGCTTCGGCAGCCTGCCGGTGGTGGTGTCCGTCATGATCGAGGCGCTGGCGCTGTCGTTCGCCGGCGGCTGTGTCGGTGCGCTCGGCGCCTACCTGTTCTTCAACGGCCATACCGTGAACACCCTCAACTTCCAGACTTTCAGCCAGGTTGCGTTCGACTTCCGGGTCACCCCCGAGCTGATCAAGCAGGGCCTGAGCTGGGCGCTGGGCATGGGCCTGCTCGGAGGCTTGTTTCCGGCGGTGCGCGCAGCCCGCCTGCCGATCATTGACGCACTCCGAGCCCAGTAAGACCTAGCCCAGACGTATCCACAGCACCAGTGCAATCAGGGCGGCGCCCGCCAGCACGGCCATCGCCACCACACGGGCTTCACGGCGCAGGTCGTCGCGGGTCGCCAGCGGTACGGCTGCGGTTGGCTGCCGGGACGTTGTGCCGCTTGCGGGGCCGGGTTGCGTGGGTGGAGCAGCGGCCTCGTACGCCTCGGTAATCGGCTCTGCGACCGCTGCGGTCTCGACGGCACCCAGCAGAGCCTCCCTGAACGCGGCTGCCGTCGGATACCGATCCTCGGCTCGCAGCGCCAGGCCCTTGAGCAACACCGCCTGAAATCGAGCCGCTCCCGGCAACTGCAGCTGGTGCAGCGGATCCCGACCGACGCGATCCAGCGCCGCAGGTGGATTGGCGCCGCTCACCATCCGGTACAACGTCGCCGCGACTCCGTAGACATCGGACCATGCACCCTGCGCAGCCCCCTTCTGGTACTGCTCCAGCGCTGCATAGCCTTCGGACAGCACGATTGCAGGCTCACTGGAAGGCAGCACCTCGCGCACCGCCAGCGCCGAGCCGAAATCCAGCAGGATCGCGCGGCCACCGCTGGCGAGATAGATGTTGTGCGGCTTGATGTCGCGATGAATGATGCTGCGCTCGTGCACGTACTGCAGGCCCAGCAGCACCGGTCCAAGCAACCGGCTGGCGGTGTCCGGATCCACGGTCCCACCGGGCAGCGCCGCCAGATACGCGCCGAGGCTCGTCCCCTCGTAATAGTCCATTACCAGGTAAGCGGTGCCGTGCTCGCGAAAGAAATTGCGCACCCTGACGACATTGGGATGATCAATGCTGGCGATGAGCCGCGCCTCGTGCAGAAAGTGCGCCAGACCCTGGTCGAATGCCTGGCGGTGCGCCTCGTCACTCGCCACCACTGCCAGCGCACCTCCTGTCCTGGCGGCCAGCGCCCGCGGCAGATACTCCTTGATCGCCACCCGCTGCTGCAGGTGGCTATCCCAGGCCAGATAGGTCACGCCAAACCCGCCGGGCTGCCCCAGCACCCGCCCGACGCGATACTGCCCGCCCAGCATCAATCCGTGTGGCAGATACTGTTCACTGCGCGGCAGCGACTCGTCGTAGCCACAGGCCGGACAGACCGCCAATCCATTCTTGTTGGTGAAGCAACCTGGACAGTGCTTCTGAAAACTCACGCTGGATCTCCTCGGCAGTGCCGCCGCAGTCATTGTATAAACTGTTGCGATACTGGGCGGCGCCCTGTGGATCGCCACCCGGTCACAGCCACCGCCTACTGGGGTCCAGCCGAGTATCGATAGCCATCCGCATGAGCACCACACCTACCGTCCATCGCGGCACCCTGCTGCTGATCCTGCTGGGGGATACGCTGCGCGCGCACCAGACCGATGAGGCGCTACGCAACTACGAGATCCGGCCTCTGCTTGAAAGCGCCGCGGCCGAGGGCGCCGTGCTTCTGGAAAACAGGCCGCAGCGGCTGATGCTGTTCCATCCGCAGCATCAGACCTTGCTGAACGTGGCGCGGGACGTACTCGCGGTGTGCGCCCGCATACGCAACGCCGATGCACAACGTCAGGCGCTGTCCGCGCGCCTGTTGCTGGGCTACGGTTCGGTGCAGTTGCAGGGAGACCGCGCACTGGGTGACTGGACGCACCGCATGAACGGCTTGATGACACATGTACCCGCACATTCGATTGCCGCGCTCGCGGAGTACGTCGAGACCTGTCCAGCGGACGTGCTGAAGGAACCCGCAAAGAGCCTGCGACCCGGCCTGTTCCTGCTGCACACTACCGACACCAGCGTGGTCGAAACCCAGCTCAACTCGCGACTGAGCGCCGTCGATCAGGGCGTCTTCACCAGCCTGAGCCTGCGCCTGCGCGGCGAAACACGGACGATCCAGGCGGTCGATTGCCCGGTCCTGCTGGGGCGCGATCAGAGCTGCACGATCCAACTGAGCAGCCCGACGGCTTCCCGGGTGCATGGACGCATCGATTATCTGCAAGGGCGCTTCTACTACGTCGACGACAGCCGCAACGGCAGCTATGTCCTGACCAGCGAGGGCGAGGAGTTGCGGGTCAGTCATGATCGGCTGGTACTGGTGGGCAGCGGCGCGATCAGTCCCGGCGCTCCCATCTCCGAGCAAAAGGGCGAGGTACTGCGCTTTGCTGCCCATTCGCAGCGGCTCGGCATGCAGGGCGACAACGAGGATTACGATCAAGCGGGAGATACTCGCCCGCTGCGACGCTGATCGCGGCCGTCAATTCGCTAACGGAGTAGCCTGGTGAACGAACTGCTTGCCTCCTCTGCCATCCGTGACCGCTTCTGTGCCGCGATCACCGACAAGTTTGCACGCGACGTTGCGGACTTTGCGGCTTTGCAGAAACTGGTGGCCGCCAACGGCGGGCGGTTCCACAATGATCACGGCGCGATTCGAACCGCCGACCCGCAGCTCCGCCAGCTGTTCGTACGCGCCGCGCAGGTGCTGGGACTGCGGCGAGAGCTGGAGTACCAGTTTCCGTCCAAGAAGCTGGTGTCCTTTGATCTGCAGGTGATCGGCGAGGATCACGAGGCGTTCAAGATCTTTGTCTCGCAGGTCGATCTCGACGCGTTCCCTGGAGACGTCGCCGAGCTGATCCGTGAGGACTGCGCGCAGCAGGCGGCGGCTGCCAACCACCGACCGCTGCTGATGCTGATCGAACGTTTCGAGGCCGCGGGCGGGCTGAATGCAGCTGACGCCGAGGCCTTCGTCGATCTGCTGGTCAATCAGTTCATGCGGCGCACCGGCCCGCCGATGCGTCGCAGCACGCTCGACGCGGTTGCCCGGGTTTCCGGCGAGGCTGCGAGCGCGCTGGCCCTCGGCCCGGATTTCAATCACATCACCATCGATACCCGGGCGGCTGGCTTTTCCGGCGTCGAGGACATGGCACAGGCAATGACGGCGGCCGGATTCCATTTGCTGCCGCAGATTCAGGGCGCTCCCGGCAGCAAGCTGCGCCAGACGGCCACGATGGCTGCGACCATGGAAACCCCGGTGCTGGAAGCCGATGGCCGCATCGGCAGCGCGCGGACCGAAAAACAGTTCGTCGAGATCATCGAGCGCAATCAGGCCGTGGATGCCGCTGGACATCGGCTGTGGCGCCAGGATGGCCGCCCCCTGATCTTCCGCAATTTTCTGGCCAGCAATGCCGAACGCATCTTCGACGCGGCGTCGACCAAGCCCGGCGCCGCGCAGAGCTGCTGACGGCTAGCGGCCGCGCAGGGCGGCCGGCAACTTCTCCGCGATGGCGGCGGCAAGCGCGTCCAGGCGTTGCCGGCGCCGGCGCGTCTCCGGCCGCGGCAGGGTGAGCGTCGTGACGTGCCACAGCATGCGCCCCAGGGTACGCAGCGTATCGTTGGCATAGCGCGGCACCACATGAATGTGAACATGGGGCACCGTCTGGCTGGCAGCGCGGCCGTCGTTGATCAACAGATGCTGGGCGCGGCTGCCCAGCGCCTGCTGCTGAGCCAGACCGATGGCATGCGCCAGCTCCCACAGATGCCTGCGGGTGTCCGCGTCCAGTTCCGCCAGCGTCGCCACCGACCGTCGCGGCACGACCAGCACATGCCCGTGATTGATCGGATTGATGTCCATGAAGGCAACCGCGGTCGCGTCCTGATGAACGTAGCTCGCGGGAATATCGCCGGCGATGATGCGATCAAAAATGCTCATGATGGCGCGCGCGGGTCAGCGTCGATTGCGGAGCGCATCGGCCAGTGCCGCCCCCAGGCTTCCCGACACTGCGGCCGCTGCCGGCTTCGGCGCGCGCGGGGCGCGCCGTTCCGGTAGCGGCCGATCGCCAGGCGCGGACCTGGGTGCCTGCGCCTGCCCATCATCCTTGCGCATCGACAAGGCAATCCGCTGGCGCTTGGGATCAACGTCCACCACCCTCACCTTGACGATGTCGCCTGCCTTGACCACCTCGTGGGGGGCTTTCACGTAGCGGTCCGCCAGCTGCGAGATATGCACCAGGCCATCCTGATGGACCCCGATGTCCACGAAAGCGCCAAACGCGGCCACATTGGTAACGGTACCTTCCAGCACCATGCCCGGCTTCAAGTCCGACAGTTGGTTGACGCCCTCGGCAAAGACAGCGGTACGAAACTCCGGGCGCGGATCGCGACCGGGCTTTTCCAGCTCGGCAATGATGTCGCGCACGGTCGGCAAGCCGAAACGTTCATTGACGAACTGACGCGGGTCCAGCGACTTCAGCACGCTGCTGTCGGCCATCACCGTGCGCAGGTCACGACCGCAGGCCTTGATCACCCCTTGCGCCAGCTCGTAGGCCTCCGGGTGCACGGCGGAGGCGTCCAGCGGCTCATCGCCATTGGCAATGCGCAGAAAACCTGCGCATTGCTCGAAGGTCTTGGGGCCCAGCCGCGCCACCTCCAGCAACTGTTTGCGCGTGCGGAAAGCCCCGGTCCGATCACGGTGCGCAACGATGCTCTCGGCCAGTGAAGCACCCAAGCCGGATACGCGCGCCAGCAGCGGGACAGAAGCGGTGTTGAGGTCCACGCCGACCGCGTTGACCGCATCCTCGACAACCGCATCCAAAGCCTTTGCCAGACGATGCTGATCGACATCGTGCTGGTACTGGCCAACGCCGATCGACTTTGGATCAATCTTCACCAGCTCGGCCAGCGGATCCTGCAGACGCCGCGCGATGGAAACGGCGCCTCGCAAGGACACGTCCAGATCCGGAAATTCAGCCGCGGCCGCGGCCGAGGCCGAGTAGACCGAAGCCCCCGCCTCGCTGACGATGACCTTGGCGGGTCGCGGCTGCGGCAGCGCCTCCAGCAGCTCCGACACCAGCTTCTCGGTCTCGCGGCTGCCGGTGCCGTTGCCGATGGCAATCAGGTCCACCGAGTGGCGCGCGATCAGCCGCGCAATCTCGGCCTGTGCGCCGCGCACATCGTTGCGCGGCTGAAACGGGTAGATCGTGGCGGTATCCAGCAACTTGCCGGTGCCATCGACAACCGCCAGCTTCACGCCCGTGCGGATGCCGGGGTCCAGCCCCAGCGTGGCACGCGAGCCCGCGGGCGCAGCCAGCAACAGGTCCTTCAGATTTCGCGCGAAGACCTCGATCGCTTCCAGCTCCGCTCGCTGGCGCAACTCCATCATCAGATCGACCGAAAGGCTGGTCGAGAGCTTGACCCGCCAGGACCAGCGCGCAACATCCATCAGCCAGGCATCGGCCGGGCCGCCGTCGGCGCGCGCGTCCACACTGGCGGCCACCATGCGCTCTACCGGCTTGTAAGCGCTGGCGTCCTCGGCATCGACTTCCAGATCCAGCATCAGAATCTCCTCGTTGCGGCCGCGCAGCATCGCCAGCGCGCGATGGCCGGCTACCTGTGACCAGCGCTCCTGGTGATCGAAGTAATCCGAATACTTGGCGCCGGCCGCCTCTTTCCCTTCCCATACCTTGGCGCGCAGCACACCATGCTGGCGCAGGTAGGCGCGCAGCTGGCCGAGCAGATCGGCGTTCTCGGCGAAGCGCTCCATCACGATGTCGCGCGCGCCCTCCAGCGCGGCCTTCGCGTCGGCAACCTGTTCGTTCAGATACGCGGCCGCTGCATCCGCAGGGTTCAGGCTGCGATCCGCAAGCAGCGCGTCCGCCAGCGGCTCCAGGCCCTTCTCCCGCGCAATCTCGGCGCGCGTGCGCCGCTTGGGCTTGTAGGGCAGATACAGATCCTCGAGTTCCGCCTTGGTCACGGCCGTCGCGATGCGCGCGGCAAGCTCGTCACTGAGCTTGTCCTGGGCGCGGATCGAGTCCAGCACCGCCGTGCGGCGATCCTCCAGCTCGCGCAGGTAGCCCAGCCGCTCCTCGAGCCGCCGCAGCTGGGTGTCATCAAGCCCGCCGGTGACTTCCTTGCGATAACGGGCAATGAACGGAACGGTAGCGCCCTCGTCGAGCAGACTGACCGCCGCACGGACCTGAGCCGGCTGCGCGCCGATATCCTCGGCGATGGTGCGGGCGATCAATTCAGCGGTACCGGGGGCGCGAGTGCTCATGCGGAACGTTGGCAGACAAAGGGAACCTGAGGCCGGTGACCATACCCCGCTGCCGCATCACTGCCAATCTGGCGCATCCGTCATAAATGTGCATGGCAGGCGACAGCCGCATGGGGGGGCGATACCATCGCGGTCACTAGCTGGAGGAGAACCCGAACATGAGCGCCAAGAAGCGCCTGAATCCCTTGGACTGGACGTTCCTCGCCGCGGAGACACGTGAGTCGATGATGCACGTGGGCTCGCTGATGCCGTTCTCCCCACCCGCGGACGCATCACCCGATCTGCTGCGCGAGCTGATGGACGAGGTGCGACAGGATGCGCGCGCATATGCGCCTTGGAACCTGAAGCTGCGCTACCCGGGGCTGCCGGCACATCCGCTGCAGGCATGGATAGAGGACGATCACTTCGACGTCGAGTACCACATTCGCCGCTCGGCGCTGCCGTCCCCCGGCGATGAGCGCGAACTCGGCATTCTGGTGTCGCGGCTGCACAGCCATCCGCTGGACTTTCACCGCCCGCCGTGGGAGGTGCATTTCATCGAGGGGCTGGAGGGCGGGCGTTTCGCGCTCTATTTCAAGGTGCACCACGCCTTGATTGACGGCTACACCGGCGTGCGCCTGCTGTCGACCAGTCTGTCCAGGACTGCCGCCGAGCTCGATACTCCGATGTTCTTCTCGCGCGAGCCCTCGCAGCGGGCCAGCAAGACAGCAGAGCCGAAGGCGCCGACGCTGGAGGCGCTGATGGGCCTGGCGCGCGAGCAGATCGGCACCACGCGCAACATCACCAAGGCGCTGATCAACGTGCTGCTACCGGCGAAGAACGCCAGTCGCTCGCTGGTCGCGCCGATGCAGGCCCCGAAGTCGATACTGAACCAGAAGATCAGCCGCAACCGTCGATTCGCCACCCAGCAGTTCCCGGTCGATCGCCTCAAGCGCGTCGCCAAGGCCTACGGCGGCACGCTCAACGACATCGTTCTCGCTCTGTGCTCCACGGGCATCCGGCGCCTGTTGCTGGAGCAGGACGCACTACCGGGCAAGCCGCTGACCGCCATGCTGCCGGTCAACATCCGACCCAAGGATGATCCCGGCGGCGGCAATGCCGTGGGCTCGATCCTGGCTTCGCTGGCCACCGATATCGAAGATCCGGTGGCGCGGTTCAACACCATCATCGCGTCGACCCGCGACGCCAAGGCCCAGCTACAGGGCATGACCAAGCTGGGCATCATGCAGTACAGCGCGCTGCTGATGTCGCCGATGCTGTTATCGCAGATTCCCGGCGCGGTCGGCCGCGTGCGGCCTGCCTTCAATCTGGTGGTGTCCAACGTCCCGGGTCCGGACAAGCCGCTGTACTTCCGCGGTTTCCGCATGGAGGCCTATTACCCGATGTCGATACCGTTCCAGGGCTACGGCCTCAACATCACCGTCATCAGCTATCTGGACACCCTGAATTTCGGGTTCATCGGCTGCCGCGACACCTTGCCGCACATGCAGCGCCTGGCCGTGTACGCCCGCGAAGCGTTGGAGGAACTCGAGGGCGCCGTCTAGCCTGGCAGAGCAGCCGGCCCGCTGCACGCGCAGCGGCCCAGGTCCTGGCAAGCCCTCCCGGGATCGGCGCGGCCATGCACGCGGCGCTACCGTTTCCAGGCCCGATCGATAGCGATGGCATACCGCGCGTCGGATGATCGGCTCAGCCACTGACCACCAGTAGTACTGTGTGCGTAGCTGCACATATAAGGTTCCGACCGCAGGGATAGCGAAGGAGCCAAGCTACGGAGGAATCGCGCATGCAAGGCACCTACGACGGACTGTTGGTTGCGTTGTCATTGATGATTGGGGTACTGGCGTCCTACACGGCGTTGGATCTCGCCAGCCGCATCGCTCGCAGCCAGCCGCGATCGGCCCGCTACTGGCTGCTCGGCGGCGCGCTGGCGATGGGCAGCGGCATCTGGTCGATGCACTTTGTCGGCATGCTCGCCCTGTCCATGCCGATCCCGCTTGCCTATGACATTCTCCTGACGCTGGCGTCGCTGCTGGCGGCCGTGGTCTGCTCCGGCCTTGCGCTGTACCTTGCAAGCCGGGCCAGCATGTCGACCCGGCAGCTACTGGCCGGCGGCCTGATCATCGGCGTCGGCATTTGCGCCATGCACTACCTCGGCATGGCCGCCATGCGGATGTCGCCACCGATCCAGTACGACAAGCCGCTGTTCGGCGCCTCGGTACTGATCGCGATGGCTGCCTCGATCGCAGCCCTGCACCTTGCCTTCACCCTGCGCGCGTCGACCGGCGCGGGGCTGATACGACGCCGCGCCGTCGCCGCACTGGTGATGGGTGCCGGCATCAGCGGCATGCACTACACCGGCATGGCTGCGGCGCAGTTCGCGCCCGGCAGTATGTGCATGGTCAGCAACGGTCTCAGCCTCAACAACGAGTCGCTGGACTACATGATCGGATTTGCGATGCTGGGCATTCTGACCTCGGCC
>JBFJJW010000056.1:0-15559 GCA_041612095.1 Solimonas sp.
CTGGTCGGCTACGGTCTCGTGGTCGGCCTCGATGGCAGCGGCGACCAGACGACCCAGGCGCCGTTCACCACGCAAAGCCTCAAGGCGATGCTGAGCCAGCTCGGCGTCACCTTGCCCGCTGGCCAGAACCTGCAGCTCAAGAACGTCGCGGCGGTGGCGATTCACGCCGAATTGCCGGCGTTTGCCAAGACCGGACAGATGATCGATATCACCGTCTCCTCGATCGGCAACGCCGGGTCCCTGCGCGACGGATCGCTGCTGATGGCGCCGCTGAAAGGCGCGGATGGTCAGGTTTACGCCATTGCCCAGGGTAACGTGGTGGTTGGCGGGTTCGGCGTCTCCGGCAAGGACGGATCGCGCGTCGCGGTGAACATTCCCAGCGCCGGCCGCATTCCCAATGGCGCCACCGTGGAGCGCGTGGTGGCAAATGCGTTCGGTGGCGCCGCTGATCTGCAGTTCAACCTGCACACGCCCGACTTCTCCACTGCCGCGCATATGGCCAGCGCCATCAACACCACACTGGGCGGCACCTACGCGCGCGCCCTGGACGCGGTCACGGTCGCCGTGGCCGCGCCGTCGGATAGCAACCAGCGCGTGGCGTTCCTCTCGGCGCTGGAGAACATCGATGTGGTGCCGGGCGCCGCAGCTGCGCGCGTGGTCATCAACGCGCGCACCGGCACGGTCGTGATCGGCAGCGCGGTCCGGGTGCTGCCAGCCGCCGTGACCCACGGGGCCCTGGCGGTCACGATCTCGGAGAAACCCGAAGTCAGCCAGCCCGCGCCGTTCAGTGACGGCCAGACAACGGTCGTCCCCCGCACCGAGATTACCGTCTCGCAGGAAGGCAGCGGCCGCATGTTCCTGTTCAATGCGGGCGTCAGCCTGGACGACCTGGTTCGGGCGGTGAATCAGGTCGGTGCCGCACCGGGTGATCTGGTGGCGATACTGGAAGCCCTCAAAGCGGTCGGTGCACTGCGCGCCGAGCTGGTGATCATCTAGTGAACGGCATGAGTCGCCCCGATGCGGTGACCGATTTCGGGCAGTTCGCCGGCCTGCGCGCCGAAGCGCGTGCCAACAATCCGGACGCCCTGCGCAAGTCCGCGCAGCAGTTTGAGGCCCTGCTGACGCAGCAGATGCTGAAAAGCATGCGTGCCGCCAGTCTCGGCGACGACGTCATGGGCGGCGAGCAGACCGAGTTCTACCGCGACATGTTTGATCAACAGTTGTCGGCGCATCTGGCCAGCGGCCGAGGTCTGGGAATCGCAGACCTTCTGGTGCGGCAGATGCAGGCACGTGGTGCCGGCGCTGCGACAGAAGGGCCTGCCGAGGCGAGCGATGCCAATCGGATGATCCCGCTACCGCGAGCCCCAACCTCGAGTCCCGCCTTGCCGGACGCAGTCGCAACCGCCGTGCCGGCGCCGAAGCCGCCGCGGTTCTGGCCGGCGCTGCCGATAGCCAGCCTGCCGGCCGCATCCGCTGGCCCCGAAGTTGCCGCCGCAGTCGCCGCTCGCAACAGCGTCGCCCAGGCCAAGGCGCTGACGTCCGGCATTCACGCCTATCAACGCTTTGGCGCGGTCGCGGGTTCTGTCGAGCCGGCGCCGGTATCGGCGCCGATCGTGCCCCGCACAGCGGCAACCGCAATTGCGGGCGGCACGTCTCGCGCCGTCGCCGTCGCAGAGGACGCCATGCCGGCAACCGCGCGGCGCATGCGCAGCCCAGCCGAGTTTGTGGCTGCTGTGCGTCCACATGCCGAGGCGGCAGCGGCTGAGCTGGGCGTGCCGGCGCGGGTGCTGATCGCGCAGGCGGCGCTGGAGACCGGATGGGGTCGCAAGGCCATACGCCACGACCACGGCGGCAGCAGCTTCAATCTGTTCGGCATCAAGGCGGACAGGCGCTGGCAGGGCCCCGATATCGAGCGCATGACCACCGAATATCAGAATGGAGCAGCCGTAAGGGAGGCAGCCAGCTTTCGCGCCTACGGATCGGTCGGCGAGTCGTTTGCCGACTACGTGAACTTCCTCAAGTCCAACCCGCGCTATACCGATGCGCTGCGGCACGGCGGCGATCCCCGTCGCTTTGTCGACGGACTGCAGCAGGCCGGGTACGCGACTGATCCGGCATACGCGCAGAAGATCCTGCGCGTCGCCAATGGCCGCACGATGACCGCTGCGCTGAACGTACCGCGACTGCAGAGCGTCTGAGATCAATATGGCCGACATACTTTCCATCGGGTCTTCAGCGCTGCTGGCATACAGCCGTGCGCTGAGCACCACCAGCCACAATATTTCCAACGTCAATACGCCGGGCTACTCGCGGCAGCGGGTGGAGCTGGCCACGCCGCCGGGTGCGGGCTCTGGTTCCGGCTTCGTCGGCAGTGGCGTGTCGGTTTCGACGGTTGCCCGCCTGACCGATGGCCTCGTCAACACCCGTCTGCTGGGTGACGCCTCGGCCTACGCGCGGCTGGACGTGTACGCAGGCTATGCCAGCCGCGTCGACGCACAGTTGTCGGGTGCCGACACCAATCTGGCGGCTCCGCTGCAGGCGTTCTTCGGAGCGGCAAACACGCTTGCGCAGAATCCGACGTCGCCGGCGGCACGTCAGAGCCTGATCGGCAGCGCTGAGACCCTCGCAGCGATGTTCAACGACAGCCAGGCTCAACTGGACAGCATGGACGCCGAGATCGACGCCCGTGTGCGGGTCACCGTGGACGATATCAATCGCATCGGCAGTGCGCTGGCACAACTCAACGATCGCATAGCCCTCGCGCAGGGCCAGTTTGCCCGTCAGCCGGCGAACGATCTGCTGGATCAGCGCGACCAGCTGCTGCAGGACCTGAGTGAGCGCATCAGCATCAGTACGGTGATGCAGGACGATGGCAGCCTCAACGTCTTCACCGCGGGTGGGCAGGCCCTGGTGCTCGGCGCCAGGTCGACGCCGCTGGCCGTGGCTGGGGATAGCTACGGCAGCGGCCGGCTTGAAGTGACTCAGGGCGGCGCCATCATCACCTCACAGCTTGGTGGCGGCGCCCTCGGCGGTTTGCTCGACGTAAGGCGCGAAGTGCTCGACCCGGCGCGCCGCGAACTGGGATGGGTGGCCGCGGGCATCGCGGAAACCTTCAATGCGCAACATGCCCAGGGCCTGGACGCCTACGGTGAACTCGGTGGCTCCTTCTTCACACCGCCTGCCGGTACGGCGCTGGCGGCAACCAGCAACAGCGGCACGGCTGCTGTTGCGCTGGGTTTTGGTGATGTCGCGGCGCTGCGTCCGGACGACTACGATCTGAGACTGCTGGGCAGCGGCTGGCAGCTGACATCGCGCAGCACCGGCAGCGTCGTTGCCCTCACCGGTACCGGCAGCAGTTCGGATCCGCTCCGCGGAGCCGGACTGGAGTTGACCGTCAGCGGCAGCGCAGTGGTGGGCGACCGCTTCCTGTTGCAGCCAACGGCGCAGCTTGCCGGCCAGATGTCGGTGACGATCAGCGATCCGATGCGTGTGGCGGCGGCATCGCCGCTGCGGGTTACGGCGGCGATCGGCAATACCGGCAGCGCCACCGCCGCGACGCCCACGGTGCTGGATGCCGGTTCGGCCAGCCTGCTGGACCCGGTCAACATCGAGTTCACCAGTGCCAGCACGTATCAGATCAATGGTGCTGGCAGCTATGCCTACAGCCCCGGTACGCCGATTGCGGTGAATGGCTGGAGCCTGAGCCTGAGCGGCACACCGGCAGCTGGCGATCGTTACGCCATAGCGCGCGGCGCAAGCAACAGCGGCGACAATGCCAACGCCAAGGCCCTGGCCGGCATCTTCACGCGCGGGACCCTGGACGGGGGGCGCAGCACGCTGGCGCAGGCGCAGACCGCCCTGGTGGCGGACGCCGGCCTGGATGCCCAGCAATCGGCGTTGCGCCGCAACGCCCAGTCCGCAGTGCTTACACAGGCACGCAATGAGCGCGAGGCCATCTCCGGCGTCAACCTGGACGAAGAGGCCGCCGACCTGGTGCGATTCCAGCAGGCCTACCAGGCTGCGGCGCGGGTGATCCAGGTTGCCGACACACTGTTCCAGACCCTGCTGCAGGCCACCGGGAGGTAGTCATGCGTGTCTCCACCAGCATGCTGCACGCACAAGGGCTGGCTGCGATGCAACGCCAGCAGGTCGCACTGGCCCGCACGCAGAATCAGCTGGCTTCCAACCAGAAGCTGTTCACGGCGGCCGACGATCCCCTGGCCTTTGCTGCGGCACAGGGACTGGACGGCCACCTCGCGCAATTGGGGCAGTATCAATCCAATGCGGCGGCGGTCAATCACCGCCTGCTGCTCGAGGAAGACGCACTTGCCGAAGGAGTAGACGTTCTGCAGCGCGTGCGTGAGCTCGCGCTGCAGGCCAATACCGGCGGCCAGTCGCCGGAATCCAGATCCGCCATTGCCCAGGAGATCCACGCCCTGCGCGAGCAGATGCTGGCACTCGCCAACCGCGACGATGGCCAGGGTCGGTATCTGTTTGCAGGCAGCGCCAGTGCTGATGCGCCGATGTCCTGGAGCGGTAGCGCTGCGCTGTACAGCGGTGATCAACAGGTGCGCAGCGTGCCGATCGGCAGTAGCCGCAGCGTGGTCGAGGGTGACAGCGGCGACGCGGTGTTTCTGAACCTGCGCAGCGGCAACGGCCAGTTTGCGGTTGCCGCCGCCGCCGGCAACACGGGTGGCAGTCAGCTCACGGCGGCCAAGGTGCACGATACCGCGTTATGGGACGGCGGCAGCTATACCCTCAGCTTCGGCGTCGGTGTCTACGAGGTCCGCGACGCGGGCAACAACGTGATTCAGGCCGGCAGCTACAGCCCCGGGAGCGCCTTGCGCTTTCGCGGCGTGGAACTGACGCTGTCAGGCGAGCCCGCGGTTGGAGATCAGTATGCGGTCAGCCCCAGCCAGCCGCAGGACGTGCTGGCGCTGGTCGACAAACTGGCGCGGCTGGTGGAGCAGCCGCAGACCGATGCGGCGCAACGTGGGCAATGGCAGACCCAGTTGCAGCAGGGCTTGACCGAACTGGAGGCCGCGCAATCGCACTTTTCCAACCTGAGAGCGGGCGTAGGGCTGCGTCTGGCGGCAGCCGAGGGGGCCGCCACTCAGCTTGGAGCGCAGCAACTGCATGCGCAGGAGGCCTTGTCGGGCATTCGCGATCTCGACTACGCCGAGGCGGCATCCCGCCTGCAGCAGCAGCTCGCGGCGCTGGAAGCGGCCCAACAGACCTATGTGCGGGTGCAGGGCCTGTCGCTATTCGACTATCTGCGCTGAACCTGGACGCCGCGTGCGCGTGAGCCGCGGCGCTCGTCAGTATTCGACGGTGACGGTGATGGTATCGCTGTAGGCACCGCTGGGAAGATTCTGCAGCGCCGGCAGTCGCCCATACACGGTGTAGTTGCGATGGGTCGTTGTGAGCCCCAGCAGATAGCCATCGCTTACGGTGCCGGTGCCGCTGCTGCCATTGCCCCAGACCGTGCTGTAAGCGGCGCTGGTATACAGGTTGTAGTTCAGGCGATGGCTGCCCGAAGCCAGTTTGCGGGTTGCGTAGGTGCCGTACAGCCCGGGCGACAGCTTGATGGTGTAGGACACCAGCAGGCTGATGAGTCCACCCAGGCTGCAGGATACGGTGACCGTTCCGCTGCGATCGACGCTGCCGACTGCAAACGGATTGTAGCTGGCGAACGGCAGCGTAGTGGCGCTGGTGCTGCAGTTGCCAACAGCCGCCGCCGTCTGCGGCAGCAGCGCCGCCCATACCAGCACGCAGGACTTCGACCAGAGCTTCACGGCGCCCACCCGCAGACCAGCGCCAACGGCGGGCGGCTGACGGTATCGTCGGCGCCCAGCTCGAAATCGACTTCGCAGCGGCCACCTGCCCAATGCGCCCGCAGCCGGTGGAGTCCGGGGTCCGCCACCACCAGCGTCTCGCCGTCATAGCCGGTGAACTGGCGATCATCACTGCCGTCGATCAGCACGTCGGCGCCAGGCGGCGGCGCGGTGCCGTCGCCCAGCCGCAACAGCAGCCGCCGGCTGACGCGGGCGTCCGGCACGAAGACGACGCGCACGCCGCCGTAGCCGGGCAGGTCGACGCTCTGATCAAACCGGTTCAGGCGCTGGTCGACCGTGTAGTCCTCCTCGGCGACCGACACCGAGTTCACCTGGTAAGGACGCAAGCCGGGTACCAGCAGGGCTCCGCGATCACCGGTGTCACCGGCAAGGCGATGCTCGGTATAGACACGCACGTTGGCTACTTCACCGGTCTCGACGACCGCGAACGGCCCGCTCAGCGGCCGTGTGACGAAGACGTCCTGCCCCAGCCAGGTCACGCCACTTTGCAGATTGAGCCGCAACGCGGTGTCACCTTCACGGCTCTCGGCGTCGGCGCCGATCTGTGCGGCGCTGTTCGCATAGGCGGCAGCGGCGGAGTAGCGCTCTGTGCGGCCCTGTTCGATGCCGGCTCGTGCGGACCAGCCGATCACGTCTGGGGCATTGCGCTGTACCAGCAGTCGCGTAGTGCCGCCGGCTTCGTCCTGGTCGTAACTCAGGTTGCCGCTGAGACTGCGGCCAAGCGGGCGGGTGAGGCCGGCGAAGTAGCTGTGGTCATGACGACGTTGATCGCTGAAGCCACCGAGCGTCAGGAACCAGTCTGCGCCCAGCCTCTGGCTGTAGCCGAGTGCAATGCCGCGTACGCCGCTACCATCCACGCGTTCGTCATCCAGCCAGGTGGCACTGAGTGATCCGGTCTGCAGCGGATGCCAGCTGAGGCGAAGACTGTCGCGCTTGTAGACGCCGGGCTCACGCTCGCCGATACGCACAAACCCGCGACTGGCGCGCTGGTAGTCCAGTGCGTAACTCCAGTGTTGCCACTGCTTCTCGGCGGATACCGACATCAGGCCGCCGCTACTGTCGCCGGCCCCGCTGGCGAGCCCCACCGTGGCGACCCCCAGTACGGGTACCTGAGCGCTCAGCGCGGCTCCGGCGACCTGGCGTTGGTCACTGCCCTCGAGGTGCAGCTCGCCGGTCAGTTGATTGCTGATGCCCCGGCGCCAGGTTGCGGCCGCGAAGCCACGGCCGTAGCGATTGGACGCCTGCCCATAGCGCCGGCGCTCGAACCCGGCTTCCAGGGTGTAGTCATCCAGGCCCGGGCTCAACAGCGCAGGGGTGACGTAGAAGTCGTAGCGCAGTACCTGGCTGCGCCCCAGCAGATCCGTCACCACCAGCTGAATCTCGCCGCTGCCGGCGATGACCGGCACCTGCGACAACTGGAACGGTCCGGCTTCGATGTCCTGACGGGCCCGCAACTGGTTGTCGACATAGACATCGACCGCGCTCGGCAGCGCGGCGACGCCGTCGATCACGGGCAGCGGAAAGGTCACCAGATCCGGACGCAGACTGAAATCGCGGCCCCACTGCACGCCAGCGAAACGCAGCGAGCGGCCGATGACGCCGCCACGCGTGATGCCGTCGCCGATGCTCAGGCGTCGCAGGTCGCCCGGATCATCGTGGCTGTAGCGGCTGTCCAGACGCAGCAATTGCTCGCCGTCGTACAGCGCCGTGCTATGTGCCAGGCCCAGCGTGCCGAACACGCCTACGTCCAGCAGACCGGATAGCACATCGGTATCCGGCCCCGTCAGGTACTGCAGCTCGGTCTGCGCATAGCCGCCGAGCTCGGAGCGCGGCGCAGGTCTGTCGGTGCCTGCGGATACCACGTAGCGCCGCGTTGCCCCCACCCGTGAGCGATCTACCGACAGGGTCTGCGCGCAGGCATCGATCTGATATCGCAGTTGCTCGATCGCATCGAGTGCAAACCAGGCATCGAGCCCGACCTTGCGCGCGGGTCCGGCGGGCAGCAGCTGAAGGTGGGCATACAGATCAGGTGCGGCGTAGAGCTGGCCATTGGGCTCGCGCAGCAATACCGCGTCGATGCCGGGGTCCAGCGGGTCTGTCAGCACACGCAGCAACAGGCGCTGCGAGTGTTCAGGGAACGGCTCGGTGCTGCTCAGACAATTTCCGGAGAACCAGCCGTTGCCGGTGGCTGCCGGCGATGACAACGGCGCGGCCAGCGCACCGAAGGCCAGAATCAGGACCAGCCGGCGGATCGGTGCCAGATCAGCGCGCCTGGACGTTGACGATCGCATCAACGGGGCCGGCGTCACTCAGGGCTTCGACGCGTAAACGGGCCGCGCGGGGTCCGTTGTCCTTGAAGGTCCAGGTATAGCTGTCGCCGCCGGCGAGCAGATCGCGGAACCCCTCGAACTGCCACAGCACGCGGCCGGAGTCTGCGTCGCTGACCGTGAGACGCGCGCGGCGCTGATGTACGGCTCCGGGATTGGTCACGCTGAGCGCATAGCCGTCTGTGCTGCGCAGCGCTGACCACTGCAGCTCCGGGGGCGCGTCCACCTTCGGGCTGTAGAAAACCGGCACACCGAACCGCATCAGCACCCGCAGTTGATTGTCCGGTGGCTGGCTGCCATCGGGGACTTCGGAGATGTAGATGCGATAGCTGTCTTCCAACGCACTGGACGGCGTGCTCAGCAGGCCCACGCGCACCACCTGTGCAGCCCCCGCGCTCAAGCGGAACAGCGGAGGGTTCACGACCAGCTGATCGGCCGGTTCGAACTGGTCTTCGCCGTCCACCCGGCGCCAGCGCAGCGCTTCGACCTGGAAGCGACGTTCGCGATCGGTGCCGTTACTGACCTGCAGTGAGCTGGTACTGCGCTGCGCCGACAGTTCCACGCGCACCGGAATGATGGCAATGCCACCAGCGCTGCCGGCGCTCGCGGCGTGTATCCACACACTCAACAGCGTAGCGAGCAGTGCCGCCGACTTGGGTGCCGCCGCAGCCATCACAGACCTCCGACAAGATGCCGACTCAGTAACAGACCGTGACCGTCATTCAGTAGTTGACGGTCACCGTGACCGTGTCACTGTAGCTGCCCACGGGCGCGGCCGTCTGCGCTGCGATGCGACCATACACGGTGTGGGTTTGCAGTACGCCGGTGGCCGTGCCGTCAACGGTATCGGTGGCATCGGTGATGCCCCAGTTCTGCGAGTAGGAGGCATCCCGGTACAGACTGTAGGCCAGCGTGTCACTGCCGCCGCCGCCGATCATCTTGCGATCGGTCACACCTGTGCCGTTGGCCCCCTGGGACAGGCGGACGTTGTAAGGCGTATTCAGCGTGCACAACATCGAGACCGTGCTGGTACCGGTGGTTGGAGTGGCCGAGGTCGGGTCGTAGTTCCCGAAGGCCAGATTGCCCGCTGATACGGTACAGACCTTCAGTACTGTGGCCGTGACATTGAAGGTGTTGGTGGCGGTGTCGGCCAGCGCCACCGCTGGCGCCAGCGCGCCGCCGATCAGCAGCCCGAGAGAGATGGAAGTAACTGAACGGATGTTGCGCATTTCTGACTCCTGCACCAGTGGGGACCGATATTCTGTAGGGAAAATCCTACGTGCAGTCCGGGTGTGAGCGCGGCCCATACAAGACAGGCGGAGTGTTCTGGATGAGCAACGGAGCGGCGCGTGGATACTGCTGCCGCCTGGCATTACATATGCCCGCCGTCAGTCTTCGCCAGCGCTGATGCATGCGCGTCGCAGATTTCGAACCGGAATCGGATGCCAGATGCGTGCGGGCCGTTGTGACCGACTGTCGGGTCAGTTGATGCCGTTCGTCATCAGTCGGCAATTTCCCTCAAGTTTGCGCAGCCGTTCCCGATAAAGCCCACAGCAGCGGCAAACCTTCCCCTTCGCGGGACCGCTGAGGCGGGATCGGAGCCGGTGCGGCTACCGGCCCGGTTTCGAGTCCAATCAGGAGAAGTCCATGCAAGTCATCAACACCAACGTGATGTCGCTGAATGCCCAGCGCAATCTTACGACCTCGCAATCCTCGCTCGCCACGTCGCTGCAGCGCCATTCATCCGGCTTGCGCATCAACAGCGCAAAGGACGATGCCGCCGGCCTGGCGATTTCCGAACGCTTCACCACCCAGATCCGCGGTCTCAATCAGGCGGCCCGCAATGCCAACGACGGCATCTCGCTGGTGCAGACGGCCGAATCCGCGCTCGGCGAGGTCACCAACAACCTGCAGCGTATCCGTGAGCTGGCGGTGCAGTCGCGCAACGCCACCAACAGCCAGTCGGATCGCGATGCACTGAATACGGAAGCGCAGCAGCTGATGTCGGAGATCAACCGCGTGGCCGGCCAGACGTCCTTCAACGGCGTCAAGCTGCTCGACGGTTCGTTCACCAACCAGGCCTTCCAGGTGGGTGCCAATGCCGGCGAAACGATTTCCGTATCCAGCATTGTCAATGCCAACAGCACGGCACTGGGTAGCTATACCCGGGCATCGGTGACCGGCGCGGCAGCGACCGCGTTCACTGCGGTAACCGCTGGCCATCTGACCATCGATGGCGGTAACGGTAACGGCGCGATCAGTGTTGGCGCCATCGCCGCCAACGCGTCGGCCACCGAGCGCGCGGGTGCGGTGCGCGACGCCGTGAACTCGGTGTCCGACCAGACCGGCGTGTACGCCGTCAACGACACCGCGACCACGGTGACGCTGGTCTCCACCAGCGGTACCGGCATCACCATTGCACATGCCGGTGCATCGTCAACTGCGGCTACCACCGGTCTCACTGCCGCCACCACGGCGACCTCGACCGCTACCGGCTTCGCCGCCTTGAGCCTGGCCTCCGTTGCCGGCGCCGATACCGCGATGCAGTCGATGGACGCCGCACTGGACGCAGTCAACACGGCCCGCGCCTCTCTGGGTTCATACCAGCGTCGCTTCGAGTCGGTAGTGTCCAGCCTGCAGAATGCCTCCGAGTCGCTGACCGCATCGCGCTCGCGCATACAGGACGCTGACTTTGCGGCTGAAACCGCCAACCTGACCCGCGCGCAGATTCTGCAGCAGGCTGGTACGGCGATGCTGGCCCAGGCCAACTCCGCACCGCAGAACGTACTGAGTCTGCTGCGCGGCTAAGCCTGACGTTCGTGCCGAGCCCTCCCCCTGCCTGCAGGGGGAGGGCCTCTTGGTAATCCCCTGACAGGAGGTGCGGTCGTGATGCCCACCACCCCCGCAATTACCCCCACGGTCGCGCCGCAAGGCAGCGGCCATTCCGGCGTTGGCGCTGAATCGGCACCGACCTTGCCCGCCGCGATTTCGACCGGCGCCGCAGCCGAAAAGGCGCAGCCCACCGGCGGACGTCGACTGGACGATGCCTTGCCGTGGCTGCGCAAGGCGGCGGCTGAGTCCGGCGTTGATCTGATCTTTCGAGTGGACCGCAAGTCCGACCGGATCGTGGTGCTGGTCACCGATCGTCGCGACGGCAGCATCCTTCGTCAGATCCCGAGCGAGGAAGCCCTGCGCATCGCCGACCATCTGAAAAGAAGCGGCGGCGCCAGTGGCGGCCTGATCGCGGCCATCGTCTAGAAAGGAGAGCGTCCCCATGGCGAGCATCAGCTCAGCAGGCATTGGCTCGGGGCTCGACGTTGCCGGCCTCGTCTCACAGCTGGTCGCGGCCGAGCGCCAGCCGGCGGATACGCGTCTGGCAACGGCGGAATCGAAGGCCAATGCTCAGATCTCGGCGCTCGGAACCTTTCGCGCCGTGCTATCGGGTCTGCAGACTGCGATCAATGATCTGAAGAGCGGCGGCGCCATTGCAAAACTGACAGCCACGTCCTCGAACACGGCATTGTTCAGCGCCAGTGCCAGCAGTGGCTCGGCAGTGGCCGGCTCCTACAGTGTCGAGGTGATAGCGCTCGCGCAACCGCACAAGCTGGTCACGGCGCCGTACGCGTCCTCAGACAGCATTGTGGGTACAGGCGATGTCGAGATCGCCGTTGGCGGGCAGTCGTTCACCGTCAGCCTGGCCGACGGCGCCAACACGCTCGCCGATCTGCGGAATGCCATCAACAACGCATCCAGCAACAGCGGTGTCGCCGCGACGCTGGTCAATGAGGCGGACGGGACCCGCCTGCTGCTGACGTCCTCGAAGTCGGGCGTGGAGTCGGCCATGACGCTGAACAGCACGATCCTGTCGATGACGGAGAAACAGCCAGCGCTGGATGCACACATCCGCATAGAGGGCTATGACCACTACAGCGCAAGCAATAGCGTCTCTGGCGCGGTCGACGGGCTGACGTTGAACCTGGTCAAGGCGGAACCCGGCACCATCGCTACCGTGAATGTCGCGGTGGACAGCAAGACAGCAACCACCGCCGTCGAATCATTCGTCAAGGCGTACAACACCTCGATTGCCGCAATCAGCACCTTGACGCGCTACGACGCAGAGAAGCGTGAGGGCGCCGCACTGGTAGGTGATGCGCTGTTACGCGGCACCGCACAGGAGTTGCGCAACATCATCGGCAGTACGGTCGGTGGCGCGGGCGCGTTCGGCTATCTCTCCGAGATCGGGATTACCACCAACACCGATGGTACGCTCAAGCTGGACAGCGCCAAGCTCGGCGAGGCCATCGCGAGCGACAGAAGTTCGGTGCAGAACCTGTTCTCTGGGACCGACGGATATGCGACGCGCCTGACGGGTGTGCTTGAGCGTGCGCTCGGCACCGACGGGCGCATCGCCGCGAAGGACACCGCACTCAAGGCCCAGATCAAGGGCATCGATACCCAGCAGGAGCAACTGGATGAGCGCATGGCGCGATTGGAGATTCGCTATCGCAGTCAGTTCAGTGCCCTGGATACCCTGATTGCGCAGATGAATGCCACCAGCAGCTACCTGACGCAGCAGCTGGAGGCACTTGGCAATCTCAACAACTGATGACGCCGTGTTCGTGTGCAGCGGCGAACGGTGGGTGGGAGCGTGAATCTCATGGGCGTTCTCGCCACGGTAGACGAGCGGGGCGGTGCCGGCCGCCTTGCCCGCTCACCGTTCACCCCTGCACATGGAGCGTCGCCTCAAGTCGTCGGATGAATCGCCGATAACGGAAACACACATCTTCAGGGACGAACCCCGTGTCCTACGCCGCCGCAGTCCGCCAGTATCAGAACGCATCGAGCATCGGTGCAGCAGCCGACGCCAGTCCGCACAAGCTCGTCGCCATGCTGTACGACGGCGCATTGGAGCGGCTGCTTGCAGCGCGTGGAGCGCTCAGCCGAGGAGATATTGCAGGCAAGGCACGATTGATCGGCAGCGCGGCCGCGATCATCGAGCACCTGCGGCTGTGCCTGGATCATGAGGCCGGCGGTGCGCTGGCGAGCAACCTCGATGCGCTGTACGAATACATGTCGCACCGCCTGCTGAAAGCCAATGCCGAAAACGACGCGGCCGTGCTCGATGAAGTGCTGCGCTTGATGCGTGAAATTCACCACGCCTGGGAAGGCATTGCGCAGTGACCGAAAGCGCCGCCACGCCTACTTTGGACGAAAGCTTGGGCTATCGCGATTGCGTGCCGCTGGTATGGGAGCCGCTGGCCGCAATGCCGGATGCGGCACAGCTCGGACACTGGCAGGACCAGAATCTACGGTTGCTGACCGCTGCGGCCTTGCTGGAGGAGCGGCCGCGCCGAACCGATGCGGACGAGCCCTTGGCGGCCGAGATCGAACGCCTGCACCACAAGTTTGACCTTGCGCTGGAATTGCTTGCCGCCCTGCTGCGCAAGCAGTCGCCGCTGCCGCCGCCTGTCGTCGCCCGTATCAGCACTGCCGGTGTGAGCTGGCGCAGCGAGGCGCCGCCGTCTGCAGGCAGCCTGATACTGCTGCAGATCCACCTGCATCCCGGGCTGCCGTCGCCGCTGGTCTGGCCGGCGGACGTGCTGCCAGGCGCGACACAGGAAGCGCATGCCCGTTTCCGGGCGCTGGGCGACTCCTGCGCACTGGCGATGGAGCGTCACGTGTTCATTCGTCACCGGCGGTCGGTTGCTGATGCGCGTTCACCGGGCGCCCGCGGTGAGACGCCATCCGCTCACTAGACTGAGATCCAAGGTCTAACCGGATGGAGATTCGATGCGCGTTGTTCTGGCGGAGCCGCAAACCCTGGTGCGCGCCGGACTGCGCCGGCTGATCGAGGAGCATACTCACGCTCAGGTTGTGGGTGAGGCCGGCGATGGCCAGATGCTGCTTGAACTGTGCGGGCAGTTGCGCCCAGACGCGGTTATCACCGAGATCAATCTGCCGACAATGACCGGCCTTGAGGCCCTGGTGCAGATACACCGCCACTATCCGGAGATATCGGTCATGGTGCTGTCAGCCATGACCGATGGTCAGCATGTGCGCAGTGCCTTGCGCAACGGCGCCGTCGGTTTCATGGACAAGGGGGCTGAGCCGGTAGAGCTGGGCTTTGCCTTGCGCGCCATCGAGCGCCAGCAGATCTACCTGAGCCCATCGATTTCGCACAAGGCGGTCGAACGTCGTGGCGGCGGCCATCGGCTTGAGGACGGCGTCGAACTGACACCGCGCCAGCGGCAGGTGTTGCAGCTGATCTCCAAGGGAAAGTCCACCAAGGAGATCGCCGCCCTGATGGGGGTCAGCGTGAAGACAGTGGAGACTCACCGCGCGCGCCTGATGCAGGCGCTGGGTCTTTACGGAACCAATGCGCTGATGCGTTACGCCATCCGCATCGGCCTGGACTTCGCCGCTGCCTGATACAGCGGTCTCCCGCCCTGCGTCGCACCGCACGTCAGCGCACTGGCCTTCCTGTACACGCTCATGTCTCCCGGAATTTCCGAAGTGGCAATAATCCGACACATATCAGGGATTGCCTTACTCAGCGTAAGGAACAATCCGCTTTGGGGGTGCGCCTGCATTCGGGACAGTGAACTGCACAGCAAATCCGAACGAAGCAGGAGCGCAAGCCGATGAAGCCTCAAGTCAAGCAGCAGATGGGTCAGCAGCTGGCGATGACACCGCAGTTGCTGCAGTCCATCCGGCTGTTGCAACTCTCTTCACTGGAGCTGGAAATGGAGTTGCGCCAGGCGCTGGAGACCAACGTCATGCTTGAGGACGGTGCCGACGATGAGGACGAGGACGCCGAGGTGGGCCCTGCCGACTCGGCCACGGCAGGCGAAAGCGCCGGACCTGAAGCGCAGGCGCTCTCGGAGATCGAGGCCGATCACGACTGGAGCAGCGCGGACAGCTGGAGCGGCGGTGAGCCGGTGGACGAGGACGGCGAATCCTGGGAGGCGCGCATGGCGGCACCTGAGGTTCAGGATGCGCGGCTGTCCGCCTTGTCGCAGCTGCAACTGACGGTACGCACGCCACGGCAGGCGAGATTGATCGAGGTCATGCTTGATGCAGTGGATGACAACGGCTATCTGGTGCAGCCACTGGATGGCATCGCGCTGGAATCGGGTCTGACGCCGCTGCCGGAAGAACTCGAGTTGGAAGCGGCCCTGGCGCAGCTGCAGTCGGTCGAGCCGACGGGCTTTGGAGCGCGCTGTCTGCGCGAGTGCTTGCTGCTGCAGTTGCGCGTGCGGCCACCCGATACGCGTGGCCTCAATCTGGCCGAGTTCATCGTTGCCGCCTGCCTCGATCGTGTCGCCAGTGGTGATCTCTCGGAGCTGCGTTCGGCGCTGGGAATCGATGCCGTGGAGC
>JBFJJW010000057.1:0-15389 GCA_041612095.1 Solimonas sp.
AAGCAGCAAGACAAGGTCTAGGTCGGCCCGGCGGGCGCAGGACCATGCTCGATATCAGCTTTGCCGAGTTGCTGCTGTGCCTGGTTGTGGCGCTGGTGGTACTGGGCCCCGAACGCCTGCCCAAGCTGGTGCGCACGGTCGGCAGCTGGACCGGGCAGGCGCGGGTCTACTTGAAGAATCTGACTGCGGAGCTGGATCGCGAATCGCGCCTGTCCGAGCTCAAGGCGCAGCTGGAGGAAGCCAACCAACTGGTCCGCGACCAGCAGCGAGCGGTCAGCAATCTGATGACCAAGGCCAGTGCCGGTGCCTACGGCACGGCGCAGGAACTGAAATCGGCCGTAACCGATGCCCCCCGCGCACCGCAGGATGATCCGGCCGCGCCTGCGGCGCCGGATGACACCCCCACGCCCAAGGCCTGAGCCTGACTTCATGAGTGAGGCCACGCCGAGCAACGAGCAACCCCTGATCGCGCATCTGCTGGAATTGCGCGACCGCTTGCTCAAGATCGTCTGGGGTGTGCTGCTGGTTTTTCTGCCGCTCGCCTTCTTCGCCAAGGAGCTGTACGCGCTGCTGGCGCAGCCGCTGCTGGGGCTTATGCCGGCCGGCACCTCGATGATCGCCACGGAAGTGGCGTCACCCTTCTTTGTACCGATCAAGCTCGCGGGCATGGTGGCGTTCGCCATCGCGATCCCGTGGGTGCTGTGGCAGGTCTGGGGCTTCATCGCTCCGGGCCTCTACAAGAGCGAGAAGCGCCTGGCACTGCCGCTGATGCTGTCGAGCACGCTGCTGTTCTATGCAGGTATCGCCTTCGCCTATTTCCTGGTGCTGCCGACCGTGTTCGGATTTCTGGTGGGCGTTGCGCCGGATGGCGTGGCGGTCATGACGGACATCGGCAAGTATCTGGATTTCGTGCTGACCCTGTTTCTGGCCTTCGGCCTGGCATTTGAGACGCCGGTGGCACTGGTGCTGATGGTCATGACCGGCTTCGTCACGCCGGCGAAGCTGGCCGCGGTGCGCGAGTACGTGCTGGTGGGCACCTTTGTGGTTGGTGCGATCTTCACGCCGCCGGATGTGATCTCGCAGCTGATGCTCGCCATCCCGGTGTATCTGCTGTATGAGCTCGGCATCATCGCCGCGCGCATTCTCGTTCCCGGCGCGCGCGAAGTCGAAGAGCAGCAGAAGAGCGGCTAGGTCGCGGCTGCAGCCGGGCCCGATATGATGCGGGCCTCAAACTTTCGGGGAACGCCATGTACAGATTGAACGGCAAGGTGGTCGTCGTGACCGGCGCCGGTTCGGGGATCGGCCGTGCGCTCGCGCAGCAACTGGCGGCCAAGGGCTGCGTGCTGGCACTGGCCGATATCGACGCTGCGGGTCTTGCCGACACCGCAGCCGGCCTGCCGCAGCCGGTGTTGAGCCAGCAGCTGGACGTCGCTGACCGGGCTGCGGTCTACGCCTTTGCCGAGCGGGTCAAGCGCGAGCTGGGCGCGGCACACGTCATCATCAACAACGCCGGTGTGGCGCTTTCGCGCACGATCGAGGACCTCGACTACCCCGACTTCGAGTGGTTGATGAACATCAACTTCTGGGGCGTGGTCCACGGCAGCAAGGCATTTCTGCCGCAGCTGCGCGAGCGCGGTGAGGGTGCGGTCGTCAACCTGTCGAGCATCTTCGGCATCATCGCGGTGCCGACTCAGGGCGCGTATCACGCCGCCAAGTTCGCGGTGCGTGGCTTTACAGAGTGCCTGCGGCAGGAACTGCGCGGCAGCGGCATCAATGCCATCAGCGTGCATCCGGGTGGCATCAAGACCAATATCGTGCTCAATGCGCGCGCCCAGGACAGCACGCCGGCCAGCCGTACCGAAGCGCATGAGCGCTTTCAGCGGATGGCACGCACCACCGCGGCGACGGCAGCCGCAGTCATCATCCAGGGCATAGAGCGCGAGCGCGGGCGGGTGCTGATCGGGGCCGACGCCAAGCTGATGGAGCGTCTGCAGCGCTGGGCGCCGACAGCCTATCCGGCATTGCTGGGCAGGCTGTTTCCCAAAGCGGACGCGCGGCCCGACTGACCGCAGACGCTAGCGGCGCAGCTGGTCCAGCACCGGCTGCGCGTCCGGACGCACGCCACGCCAGCGTTCGAACGCCGCCGCCGCCTGTTCAACCAGCATGCCTAGGCCGTCGGCGATGCGTGCGGCATTCTGCGTTTCGGCCCAGGCGCGGAACGGGACATGGGCCTGGCCGTACGACAGGTCATAGCAGGCACCGCCCGCGGCGAGCAACTGTCCCGGCAGCTTCGGAAAGCCGCCCGCGTGACCTGCGGCGGTGGCGTGAATGATCAGATCGAACCGATCACCCTTGAGCGCAAGATGCGTGCACGGTCGCAGCGTGCCGATCGGCTTGAAGGCCTCGGCCAAAGCCTCGGGCTTCCACGGGTTGCGGTTGGATACCACCAGTTCCGCAGGCTGCGCCGCCAGCAGCGGTCCGAGGATGCCGCGAACCGCGCCCCCGGCACCGAGCACCAGCACGCGCTGATGGCGGACTGCGTATCCAAGGCGCGCCAGATCGCGGACCAGGCCTTCGCCGTCGGTGTTGTCTCCGTGCCAGCCGTGCTCGCTGCGCAGCAGCGTGTTCACCGCACCGGCCAACTGGGCGCGCTCGGTGAGCTGTTCGCACTGGCTCATCACATCGAGCTTGTGCGGAAGCGTGACGTTGAGGCCCAGATAATTCTGCTGATGCAGGGACTGCAGCGTGGCCATCAGCTGCTCCGGGGGCACCGCGATGGCCTCGTAGCTGAGCAGCTGATTGGTCGCGGCAGCGAACTGCGCGTGGATCTGCGGCGAAAGACTATGCGCGATGGGGTGGCCGATGACGGCGTAACGGTCCATAGGGGTAGAGATGAGTTATTCAGCGAGCCACTGCGCCGCCTGCTTGGCGTAGTAGCTGAGGATCATGTCGGCGCCGGCACGACGGAAACACAGCAAGGCTTCCATCATCGACTTGCGCTCATCGAGCCAGCCATTGGCCGCTGCGGCCTTGAGCATCGCGTACTCGCCACTGACCTGGTACGCCGCCACGGGTACGCGAAACTCGTCCTTGACCCGGCGGATGATGTCCAGATACGGCATGCCGGGTTTGACCATCACGATATCGGCGCCTTCGGCCAAGTCCAGCGCCACCTCACGCAGCGCCTCGTCGCTGTTGGCCGGATCCATCTGGTAGGTGTCCTTGCCGCCCTTGCCGAGGTTGCCGGCCGAACCCACGGCGTCGCGGAACGGGCCATAGAAGCTGGACGCGTACTTGGCGGCGTAGGCCAGAATCAACGTGTTCTTGAAGCCGTCGCGTTCGAGCACCTGGCGGATATGGCCGACACGGCCATCCATCATGTCCGAAGGCGCAACCACATCAACACCCGCACGCGCGTAGATCAGCGCCTGTCGGCGCAGGACTTCACAGGTCGCGTCGTTATCCACGTATCCGGATGCATCCAGCACGCCGTCCTGCCCGTGGCTGGTGTAGGGGTCCAGCGCCACATCGGCAATGACGCCGAGCTCGGGCACGGCATTCTTGATCGCCTTGATCGACCGGCACATCAGACTGTTCGGATTCAAGGCTTCGTCGCCGTTGGGCGTCTTCAATGACGCGGGTGTCACCGGAAACAGGGCGACCGCGCCGACGCCAAGCGCCAGCAGCGCCCGACATTCGCGCACCAGCTCGTCCAGATCATGGCGAACCACGCCCGGCATCGACGGAACCGCGCCCTTGAGCTCGCCCTCGGCCACGAACAACGGCTGTATCAGCTGGCCGGGCAACAGGCGGGTTTCACGCACCATCTCGCGAACAAACGGCGCCTTGCGGGTGCGGCGCAGGCGGGTGGCGGGGTAGGCAGCGTCGGTCACGGTGGGTCCTGGCTCGAGGGGCGGCTGGGGAAGCTGCATTATATCGGCGCCGCCTGTGCGCACTGCGAACGGAAGACACCTTGGAACTGAACGGTTACCTGCGATTGAGCATTACCGTGGTCCTGCTGCTGGCATTGCTGGCGGCCGAACGCGGCTGGCCGCGGCGCGACGTCGAGCCTCAGCGGTGGCTGCGCTGGACGGCGAACATTTCGATGGTCGTGATTGCATCGCTGCTGGTGCGCTTGCTACTCGGCGCGGGTGCGGTGGGTGCGGCGTACTGGGCAGGCGCGCGCGGCTGGGGTCTGCTGCCTTGGCTGGGGTTGCCGCCGTGGTTGGCGTTCCTGTCGTCCCTGCTGCTGCTGGACCTGCTGATCTACGGCCAGCACCGCGTGTTCCACCATGTGCCGGCGCTATGGCGACTGCATCGGGTTCATCACAGCGACACCGAGTTCGACGCGACCACCGCACTGCGCTTTCATCCGGCCGAGATTCTGCTGTCGATGCTGATCAAGATGCTCGCCGTGCTGGTGTTAGGCGCACCGGCGGCGGCCGTGCTGGCGTTTGAGGTCATTCTCAATGCAACGGCGATGTTCAATCACGCCAACCTGCGGTTGTCGGCAAGGCTTGATCGCGCATTGCGATGGGTGCTGGTGACGCCGGACATGCACCGCGTGCACCACTCGGTGCATGTTGAGGAAACCAACTCGAACTACGGCTTCAATCTGCCGTGGTGGGATCGACTGTTCGGCAGCTACCGCGCGCAGCCCCGGGATGGTCACACCGCCATGCAGATTGGTCTGCATGAGCTGCGACAGCGCCAGGATCAGGCTCTGGTCGCGCTGCTGCGGCAGCCCCTGCGTAAGCTCTAGCTGCCGCGCTACACTGCGGCCTGTCCTGATCCGATGCCCAGCATGGTTGACGCCGATCTCCTGATTCGCCTGTTGCATGCCACCTCCCGGGGGGATCAGCAGGCGTTCCGCCAGTTGTACGACACCAGCAGCCCGCATCTGTTCGGGCTGTTGATCCGTATGCTCAAACGTCGGGACTGGGCGGAAGAAGCGCTACAGGACTGTTATCTGAAGATCTGGCAGAAGGCGGATACCTATGCCCCTGAGAAGGGCGCGCCGCTGACCTGGTTGATGACGGTGGCCCGATACCGCGCGCTGGACCTGTTGCGCATGAAGCGACCGGAAGTCGAGATGCCGGAGGAAAGCGATACGGCACCGATGACTTTCGCCGACGAGAAGGGTGTGAACCCCGAAGCCAGGGCGGTGGAATCGGAAGGGATCGGCAGGTTGTCCGACTGTATGAAAGACCTGCAGGACGAGCAGCGGCGCAGCGTGCTGCTCGCTTACTACGAGGGTTATACGCACCAGGAGCTTGCGCACATGCTGAACGCGCCGCTGGGTACAGTGAAAAGCTGGGTGCGACGCGGCCTGCAAAGGCTGCGGGAGTGTCTGGAAGCATGAAGATTCAGGAAACAAGATTGAAGCAGCTGCTGGCAGCCGAATACGTGCTGGGCACCCTCAAAGGTGCCGCACGTCGTCGTTTCCAGCGGTTGCTGGCAGACCGCGCCGACCTGCAAGCGGAAGTGCGCTTCTGGGAGTCGCGGTTGTCGGAGCTGCAGGCGGGCTTTGATCCGCAGCAGCCGCGCGCCGTGGTCTGGGCCGAGATCGACCGTCGCCTGAATCTAAGTACGGTAACCGCCATGCCGTCCAGAGCCGGCGGCAGTGCCGCGCTCAATTTCTGGCGCGGGTGGTCGGCGGTTGCCACCGCGGCCTCGGTGGTCATGGCGTTCGCGCTGTACCGGGAAAGCAATCTGCCACCACCTGCCCCGCAGGTGGTGCGCGTCGAGGTGCCGGTGATACAGCCGCTGCCCTATGTGGCGATGCTGCAGCCGGCGACTTCGGATGCGAAGTGGATGGTCTCGGTTTCACCCGAACGCAAGCTGATCAAGGTGGCTGCCATGGGCGGCTACCCGCTCACGACCCGCGAGAGCCTGGAACTGTGGGTCATAGGAGAAGATGGCAAGCCGATCTCCCTGGGTCTGTTGCCGATGACCGGCGAGGGGCAGATGGCGATGCCGCGCGGCGTCAACATGCCGGCCAAGCCGGTGCTCGCGGTCAGCAAGGAACCGGCAGGTGGTTCGCCGACCGGGCAGCCGACCGGGCCGGTGATTCTGGCGGCGCCGGCCTTGCGCGCCAGCTGACGCTAGCGCGCGGGCGCCGCGGCGCTCTGGCGGGTGTGGGCCATCAGCCAGCCGAGCAGGTCGGCCGTCACTTCGTCGCGACAGCTGTCGTTGAACAGCTCGTGGCGCGCGTCGGCATAGAGGCGCTGGCTGACGTCACCCAGTCCGCTGCGGCGATACAGCTGCGCCAGCGCATGGGCGCCCTGTGATCCGCGGCACGCCGGATCGGCGTCCCCATTGAGCAGCAACACCGGCAGGGTCTTAGGAACGCGCCTGAGCCTGCGTGCATCCTGGAGCCGCGCGCCCATCGCCATCAGTTCCAGCCAGACGGCACAGGAGCAGCGGAAGCCGCACAAGGGGTCGGCAACATAGGCATCGACCTCGGCGGCATCGCGCGACAGCCAATCGAAATCGGTGCGCGCCGGCTTGAAGCGGCGATTGAAGTCCTTGAACGTCAGGTGGTCCGCCACTGCGCTGCGGTGCGAACGGCCGTGGACCAGGGCTTCCAGCTTCAGCAGCCATTCGCCGACCACGCGCAGCGGCCCCATGTCACCGGTGCCGGCCGAGAACACGGCACCGGCGAGGCCACGGCCGTGTTCGATCAGATAGTCCTGCAGCAGAAACGAGCCGCGGCTATGACCGAGCATGAACAGCGGCGCGCCCCGATGGTTGCGCTCCGCCAGACTGCGGACTTCGTTGATCGCCGCCAGCGTCATCGGCCAGCCTTCGTAATCATCGACGTGACCCAGCTCGGCATCGTTGGCCGCGCTGTGGCCATGCCCCGGCAGGTCTTGCGCATAGACAGCAAACCCTGCGGCGGCCAGTGTCTGGGCCAGGCGGCGGTAGCGCCCGCCATGCTCTGCCATGCCGTGCACGATCTGAACGACTGCGCGTGCAGGCGCTCTGCTCTCGCCCGGACGCCAACAGTGCACGAACACAGTCTGTGCATCGGCGCAGCGATGGTGGAACTGTCGGTAGTCCACGTGTAAGGTCCGGAAGGCTTGGAGGAGATGCTTCCATAAACATGAAGAAGACGCCAATGACGGCCATCCTGGCCATCGATCAGGGAACCACCAGCACCCGCGCCATCGTGTTCGATCGCCGAGGCCGCAAGCTCGGCACGGCACAGCGCGAACTGCCGCAGGCTTATCCGCGGCCGGGGTGGGTCGAGCATGACGCCGAGCACATCTGGGCGGATACGGTGGCGTGCGTGCGCGAGGCCTTGGTTGCCGCCAAGCTCGACGCCGCGGAGCTGTCCTGCCTGGGCATCACCAACCAGCGCGAGACGGCGGTGGTCTGGGATCGGACCACCGGCAAGCCGATCCATCCGGCCATTGTCTGGCAAGACCGGCGCACGGCCGACTTCTGTCAGCAGCACCAGGATCGCGCCGGGTGGCTGGCCGAGAAGACCGGTCTGCTGATGGACCCCTATTTCTCGGCGACCAAGATCGCCTGGATCCTGGATCAAGTGCCGGGCGCACGCCAGCGCGCCGAGAATGGCGAGCTGGCGTTTGGCACGATAGACAGCTGGCTATTGTGGAACCTCAGCGGCGGCAAGCTGCATGCCACGGATGCCACCAACGCCTCGCGCACCGCGCTGTTCAATCTGCGTACGCAGCAATGGGACCCGGAACTGCTGGCGTTCTTCAGGGTGCCGCCGGCGATGATGCCGGAAGTGCGCGACAGCGCCGATGACTACGGCAGCACAGTCACGGAACTGTTCGGCGCCGCGATTCGCATGGGCGGCATCGCCGGCGACCAGCAGGCCGCCACGATCGGCCAGGCGTGCTTCACGCCCGGCATGATCAAGTCCACCTACGGTACCGGCTGCTTCCTGGTGCTGAATACCGGCAGCGAGTTCAGGCTGTCGAAGAACCGGCTGTTGTCGACCGTTGCCTACCGGCTCAAGGGCAAGCCCACGTATGCGCTGGAGGGCAGCATCTTTGTGGCCGGTGCGGCCGTGCAATGGCTGCGCGATGCAGTGCATCTGATCAGCGCCGCAGGCGATACGGAAAGCCTGGCGCGCTCGATCGATGACACGCAAGGCGTATATCTGGTGCCGGCGTTCACCGGATTGGGCGCGCCGTACTGGGACCCGGAGGCGCGCGGCGCGATCCTCGGGCTGACCCGTGACTCCGGCATCGCACATATCGTGCGTGCTGCCCTGGAGTCGGTGTGCTACCAGACCCGCGACCTGCTGACGGCGATGGCCGAAGATGCTGTGGTGCCCACCGAGTTGCGCGTCGACGGCGGCATGGTCGTCAACGACTGGCTCACACAGTGTTTGGCGGATGTATTGCAAACCACCGTAGTTCGGCCGCACACGGTGGAAACCACTGCGCTCGGCGCGGCGTTTCTGGCCGGCCTGCAGTGCGGGGTGTATCAGTCGCTGGAGGAGATCGCCGAGCTCTGGCAGGCGGACGCCGAGTTCGCGCCGAGGATGCCGCGCCAGCGCGCAGACGACCTGTATGCCGGCTGGCGCGACGCCGTGGCGCGGGTCCGCACCGCGCCTTAGGGCGTGGCGGGCACCAGCGCCGTGGGTCCAATGCCGGACTCCTGCAGCACCACAGGTGCATCCAGCGCCGCGCTGTAGTGCGCCTGCCCCGCAGGCACAACCAGCACAGTTCCGGGGCCGTAGCGCTCCAGTGCCGTGGCATCGAAACGGGTGCCGAGCGCGAAGGCATACTGGCCTGACAGTACCGTGACCACGCGCTGGTCCGGGTGCCAATGCGGCGGCGTGCGTACGCCCGGCGCAAAACGAACGCGAAGGGTGTACCCGCCGCGCTGTGGGTCGCCTGCGACGACGGCGACCTCGGCGCCTGGCGCGCCAGGTTCGCTGCGGTACTGCAAGGCCTCCGGGGTGATCACGCGCAGAGGCTCGGTGGACGCCTGCGCGTGTGCCAGTTGCACCCACCCCGCCAACAGCAAACCCGATACCGGCCTCCACATGGCTGTGCTCCGCAGCATTTGCCGCACTAGAGCAGAAATCGTCGCAGGCTCCAATCCGGTTGCGACGACAATGAACATTTCCGAAGGCCTTGCTGGCACACTAAACCCTGCCAAACTGTTCAGTAATTAGGCTGGTTCGAGCAATTACCGTCCCACCCGGAGTGAGGTTCATGCAGCCCCGCAGCACCCCCTTTGCCCGCACCGCGCCCGCGCCGTGGACCCTGCAGGGCCGCGGCTACATCACCTTGCTGCGCTACCCAGCTGGCGCCGATGCCCAGGACCGCTTTCTGCCCGGGAGCCTGCAGGGCCGGCGCGCCGCATCGCGCCTTGCCTGGATGATGTTCGTGGACTACCAGCAGTCCGAAGTGGGGCCATACCACGAACTGCTGTTCATTCCGGGCCGCTTCCCGTTCGAGGATGGCAGGCGCCATCTGTCGATCAGCCGGATCCTGGTGTCGTCGATGGACAGCGTGGTCAACGGCCGGCGCAATTGGGGGATTCCCAAGGAGCTGGCCCAGTTCGAGGTGGACTACGGCGCCGGCCGTGTGGATGCGGTACGCGTGCTTCAGGACGGCCGCCTGCTGGCGCAACTTCAGTACCGGCATTTTCCGCTCAGCCTTCCGTTCTCCACCGCGCTGGTGCCGTCGGGCATGCGCACGCTGGGGCAACACCATGAGGGACAGACGTACATCTACACGCCGTCTGCACACGGCTGGGTCAAGCCGGCGCGCTTGATCGCCGCCACCTCCGACCCGGAGCGTTTTCCCGACCTTGCGCAGGCACATGCCGTGCTGAGCGTGCAGGCCTCGCGCTTCCAGATGCGATTTCCCGTTTCCCGCGTGTTGCCGCGACCCCAGGAGCCGTCCGCATGATTCGTCCCGCCGTGGATGCCGAGCTGGAGCTGTTTCGCGACTCGGCGCGCAAGTTCTTCCAGCAGGAGATACGTCCGCACAGCGAGCGCTGGCGCGAAACCGGGCTGATCGACCGCGAGGCCTATCTCAAGGCCGGCGAGATGGGCTTTCTGTGCATGTGGATGGACGAGCAGTACGGCGGCGCCGGGCTCAAGGACTTCCGCTACGAGCAGGTGCTGATCGAGGAGAACGCAGCGCACGGCGACAGCGGCTACTTCATCACGCTGCATAGCCGGCTGGTCGCGCCCTACCTGCAGCACCTCGGCACCGAAGAACAGAAGCAGCGCTACTTTCCCGGCATCCGCAGCGGCGAAAAGATACTGGCGATCGCAATGACCGAACCCGATGCCGGCTCGGATCTCGCCGGCAGGAAATCCCCCGCGGTCGTCCAGGGCGATCATTGGCTGCTGAACGGCGCCAAGACCTACATCTCCAACGGCATCCTCAGCGACATCGTCATCGTTGCCGCCAAGACCCACCCGGACAACCCACACGGGGTGACGCTGTTCCTGGTGGAGCGCGGCATGGAAGGATTCGAGCGCGGCCGCCTGCTGAAGAAGATGGGCATGAAGTCGCAGGACACGGCCGAACTGTTCTTCCGCGATGTGAAGGTGCCGAAGGCCAATGTGCTGGGCCAGGTTCACGCCGGCTTCTATCATCTGATGCAGGGTCTGGCCGAAGAGCGCCTGATCGCCGCCTGCGGCAACGTTGCCGGTGCCCGCGCCGCGCTGGAGGCGACGCGCGAGTTCGTGCGCCAGCGCAAGGTGTTCGGCAAGCCGCTATCGAAGATGCAGAACACCCGTTTCAAGCTGGCGGCGCTGGATACCGAACTCGACATCGCACAGGTCTATGTCGATCGCTGCGTCGAGCAGCACAATCTCGGCAAGCTGGACCCGACCGATGCCGCGCGCGCCAAGCTCTACACCAGCGAGCTCAATGGCCGCATGGTGGACGAGGGGGTGCAGCAGCACGGCGGCGCCGGTTACATGGACGAGTATCCGATCTGCCGCATGTACCAGGATGAGCGCATCCACCGAATCCTGGCGGGCACTTCGGAAATCATGAAGGAGATCATCGCCCGCAGCACGCTCGATTAGTCGAGCACGCCATCACCGCGGGCCCGCGGCAGGCGTGACCGTGTTCCGACTTGTTTCGTCTATTCAAGCGCTTGCAGGGTTTTGTAGGCGCCGCAGCTGCAGGCGTCAATCCGAGTGGCTGACATGGCGCTGCCGGGGTAACGTAGCTCACACATTGAACAGGCGAGGCTGCAGGCATCCAACGCACCGGGCGCCGCCGACCGAGCGAGGAGACACGGGTATGAGCAGCAAGCTACGCGGCAGCCGTCGCAGTTGGAGCGTGTGCGTCGGTGCGATGTGGCTGCTCGCAGCCTGCGCCGGCGACTACAGCGGCGACGTGGGCACCGGCGGCGGATCCAATCCGGACCCGAGCAGTGGCAGCTTCAGCGGCCCCCAGGATTTCTACAACAAGCGGATCGAACCGCGTCTGGCGTTCTGCCGCACCTGTCATGTGCCTACGGGCGTGGCAAATGCCGAGGACGGACGCTTGCTGATGCTGGGCGAAACCCCGGCCAATGACTACGCCCTGCTGCGCGCCTCCTGGGAAGCGCTGGGGGGCAACAATCCCGTTTCGCGCATCTTGCTGATGCCCTCGCAGCAGGACGCAAAAGCGCATTCCGGCGGCTACCCATGGCTGCAGCACAGCGCCGCCTACAAGGACATGGCGGTGCTGCTGAAGTGCTTCGAGAATGCGGCGGGCTGTCTGGACGGCGTCGGCTCGGGTTCGATCACCGAAGAGCTGCCGCTGCTCGGCAGCAAACACGCGCAACATCGATGGGCCAGCTACTGCGCGGACAAGGCCGACAACGCGCCGCTGCCGGCCGACCCGCGCTCCCTGATACAGCCCGGCGTCAATGCTGATCGTGCCGTGTTCTACAACGCCTACTGGCAGGATTGCCACGTCAATCTTCCCGAGAGCGAACAGCAGGCCAAGACCTGCGGCGAGTACCGTGCGCGCCGGGATCGCGGCCTGCAGTTTCTGATTGACGAATTGCCGGCCAGCGCCAGCAGCGCCGAAAACTACAACAACACCTGGGAGAAGTGGGGCTTGCCGGGCCGCCCCGAGAACTTCGACGAGCTGTACACGCTGCGCTACGGGCTCAATCGCGCGCCGTTCGACAATCCCTATCCGCTGCCTGGCGAAGATCCCAATGCCAGTGATGGCGGCTCCGGCCAGCTGCCGCTGGGTCTGCGGCAGACCAAGGACGCAGACGGAAAGTGGACCGGACAGATCGGCACGGCGGCGTGCTTCCAGTGTCATGGTGGCGAGCTCAGCGGCCCGGAGGGCGACAATCTGCTGACCACCGCCAGCATGGGCCTGGGCAACAACAACTACGACGTGCAGATGAACGCGGCGGATGCCTCGCCATTTGCCGGCACGCCGTTCTCGACGCTGCTGCCGGCAGCGGACATCAACAGCCTGTTCAATATCGGCATCAAGCAGCGCGGCCAGAACAACGCCGTCGGCGCCTTCGAATTCCTGATTACGGTGCTGGACCTCGATTCGCTGGGGCTGAACCCGAACTTCCTGAAGACCGTGGTTGGTGTCACCGGTCCGACGGACGTGGCCCATCCGCTGGCGCATACCCAGGACACGCCACCGTGGTGGAACATGGGTTCACGGCCGCGCAAGTTCTTTGATGCCGGCGTGTCCAATGACAGCACGCGCATCATCATGGCCGCAGGTCCGGGCGAGTTCGATTCGCTGGTGTCTATGGACGGCGCGGTCTACCGCAACCGCATCGAGCAGTACGACCAGGACCTCGAAGCCTACTTCCTGTCGCTGCGCTCTCCGGCATTTCCGGAGGCGATCAACGAAACCCTGGCCCAGCAGGGCGCGGTGCTGTTCCATACCAAGGACCTGTGGGCGGAGGAGGGCAATGCCGCGGCGCCCAGGCCGCTGGGCGGCAACGGCTCCTGCGCCGGTTGCCATGGCGCCTACTCGCCGCGTTACGTGAATGATCCGGCGTATCTGGAAACGCCGGAGCTCGAGGGCGTGGCCGGCCACATCTCACCCTTGGCCGTGATTGGTACCGATCGCGCGCGCTCGGACATGCTGACGCCGACCCTGCGCGAGCGCTGGGACACCACCTACTGGGGCTACAGCGATGGCGTACCGGGCTTTGTCGCCCCCGAGGACAAGGACCCGATTACCGAACTGCTGGACGATATGTATCCGCTGGAGCTGCGGCCGATGGGCGTATGTGGCTGGGAGAAGGCGGTTATCGGCTACCAGGCGCCGCCCCTTTACGGTGTGTGGGCGACCGCTCCGTACTTCCATAACGGCTCGATACCCACGCTGGATCAGGTTCTGGACTCCAGCAAGCGCCTGACGATATGGCAGCGCAAACTGCAGCAGGATCAGGGCATTGTCGGCTACGACCAACGCTACGCTGTGGCCTATGACCCGGTGGCGGTGGGCTGGAAGCACGATGCCCTGAGCTGCAGCGAGATGCCGGGCAGCGAGCTGAGCAACTGCAACCCGATAGACGATCAGGGGCCGTCGCTGGTGCAGCTGATGCAGAACTTCCTCAACAGTTCTCTGAGCTGGACCGGACTGATCTCGATCCCCGACCCCGCACCCGGGTCGCTGGACAAGCGGCTGGTCTATGACACCCGCATCCTCGGCAATGGCAACGGCGGCCATACCTTCAGCGACGTGCTGACCGAGCAGGAGCGCAAGGCCATCATCGAGTACCTGAAGACGCTGTAGGCCCCCAGGGCCCGGCGATTTACCTTCGAAGGGGGCCAGGGGAGCGGCTACAATGGTGGCCGCTCCCCTTTCATTTGGCAGACCCCTTTGGACGCCCTGTTAGTACCCGAACTCTGGATTGCGCTGTTCACGCTGGCCGCCCTGGAAATTGTCCTCGGCATCGACAACATCATCTTTCTGTCGATCATGGCCAACAAGCTGCCGGAGCATCAGCGCGCACGCGCGCGCACCATCGGCCTGGCCGGCGCCTGCCTCTCTCGCATTGCCCTGCTGATGTCGCTGGCGTGGATGGCGAAGCTGACCACACCGCTGTTTCATATTCTTGAGTACGCCATATCGGGCCGCGACATCATTCTGATCGGCGGTGGCCTGTTCCTGTTGGGCAAGGCCTCGCTGGAAATCCATGATCAGGTGGAAAGCGATAGCGACGAGCGGGGCCCGGAGAATGTCATCGGCAAAGTCGCCTCGGTCAGCTTCGCCAGCATCATCGTCCAGATCATGATTCTGGACATCGTGTTCTCGCTGGACTCGGTGATCACGGCTGTCGGCATGACCGACCGCGTGCCGGTCATGGTCGCCGCCATCGTCATCGCCATCGGCGTCATGATGTTTTTTGCCGGCCCGGTCTCTGACTTCGTCGAGAATCACCCGACGATCAAGATCCTGGCGCTCTCGTTCCTGATCCTGATCGGCATGGCGCTGGTTGGCGAAGGCATGGGCTTCCATGTGCCCAAGCCGTATATCTACTTCGCAATGGGCTTCTCGGTTGGCGTGGAGATGCTCAACATCCGCATGCGGCGCAAGAAGCCTGTACCCGGCGCCTGAGCGCCGGGAGAACCGCGATGCGGGGCGCTACTTCAGTAGCTGTGCGCTGATCAGCTTGCGGTAGGCGGCATCTCCGCCGACCACTCTGCGCAGCGCCAGCAGGCTCTTGGCGTCACTGCCGACCACATAGCGCAGACGGTTGCTGCCGTCGGTTGCGGCCCGCCAGATCGCATCGGCCACGGCCGTCGCCGGCGCGCCTTTGGCGCCGGCCTTCTTCATCTTGCGCATGCCGGTCTCGACCATCGCGTTGTACGCGGTCAGCGCCGGGTCGTGCACGAACTCGGCGGAGCGCTCGTAGAAGTCGGTCCTGATTGCGCCCGGCTCGATCAGCTTCACGCGGATGCCGAGCGGCTCCAGCTCGAATGCCAGCGACTCGGTGAAGCCCTCCACCGCCCACTTGCTGGCATGATAAACACTGTAAAACGGGAAGGTCAGGCGCCCGCCCATGCTGGCGACGTTGATCAGACAGCCGCCCGCCTGCGAGCGAAACTGCGGAATCACCGCACGCGATACCCGCATCAGGCCAAACACATTGGTTTCAAACTGACGCCGCAGCTGTGCTTCGCTCATCGACTCGAAGGTGCCGCTGAGCCCATAGCCAGCATTGTTGACGACCACATCGATGCGGCCGTAGCGTGAAATCGCGGCCTGCAATGCGCGGGTTACGCTGGTGTCATCGGTAACATCAAGCGCCACGCATAACCAGCGCGGATCCTTGCGGTCACCGCTGGGCTTGCGCATGGTGGCAACCACATTCCAGCCGCGGTCGAAGAACCACTCCGCGGTGGCCTTGCCAATGCCGGTGCTGGCGCCGGTAATCAGTACGGTCTGTGT
>JBFJJW010000058.1:0-15282 GCA_041612095.1 Solimonas sp.
CCGATCGCGATTACGCGACCTTCACCATCAAGTACAACATCTGAGTCCGTGACCGCTACCCAGCCCCCCAAGCCCGCCAGTTCCGCCGTTCCCGAAGCCGGTTCCAGTCTGGACCCCGGCGAGTTCCGCAAGGCGCTGGGTAGTTTTGCCACCGGTGTCACGATCATTACCACGCGGGGTGCCGACGGCACCCCGCTGGGTATGACGGTCAACAGCTTCAACTCCGTGTCACTGAATCCGCCGCTGGTGCTGTGGAGCATTGCCCATAATTCGATGAATCTTGAGGCGTTCCGCCGGGCACCGCATTGGGCCGTGCATATCCTCAGCGGCGATCAGGAAGAACTTTCCGGACGCTTCGCGCGGCGTGGCGAGGACAAGTTCGGCGGGCTGGATACCGAGAGCGGCATAGACGGCATTCCGCTACTGCGTGGTTGCAGTGCGCGCTTTCAGTGCAAGACCGCATTCCAATACGGCGGCGGGGATCACGACATCCTCGTGGGCGAGGTGCTGTCGTTCGATCGCAGCGAGGCGGCACCGCTGGTATTCCACAGCGGCAAATATGCCCACGCCACCCGGCGTGAGCCGGCAACGGCCAAGCCGCGCAGCGCCTACATGGCGGGCAGCTTCAACGAAGACTTTCTTGGCTACCTGCTCGGGCGCAGCCATTTCCAGTTCTTTGGTCAGATCCGCAAACATCTGGCGGCCGAAGGCCTCAGTGACGACGAGTTCTACGTGCTCGCTTCGTTGACGTTGCGTCCCGTCACCACCGCGATCGAACTGGACGCGGGCATGGCCGCGGTCCTCAACCACCCCAGCGCGGGCACCCTGCAAAGCCTGACCGCACGGGGCCTGGTCGCTGAAGGGCCGGTCGTCGCCGAGCGCAGCGAGCTGGAATACCGGCTCACCGAACGTGGTCGCGGTACCGCCCTGCAGCTCATTTCCGCCGCCAAGGCCGTGGAACTGGCCTTGCTGGAGCGCCTGGGCGCTGAAGACGGGCAGATCCTGAAATCGCTGCTCAAGCGTCTCCTCGGTACAGTCGATTCCGGCGCCGGTGCGATCTGGGGGGATGCGCCGACACTGCCGCAGCCGGGTAGCGGCTGGGGTTGAACTGGCGACGCACTCGGCGGCGCTAGATCAGGGTGTACTGGCTGGTTGGCAGCACGTCGATCAGCTTCAGGTCCAGAAAGCGCGCGACGCTGTCCATCATGCGTTGCAGGTTGCGCTGGAATCTGGCCTCGTCGCCGGGAGCGTCGAAGAACACCTGCGGATCGGTCATGGCCGCCGCCGGAAAGCATTCTTCGACGATAGCGTCCAGTGGCGGCGCATCGGCACTCAGCGCACGCACGACGACGTTCTGCAGATACTCGAAAGTCGATTGCGTTTCGATCGCGACCGGGGTGTGGCCATCGTGCCAGCGCTGCAGCCACTCACGCTGCTGCAGGTGCGGCGGGCGGCGCAGCAAGGCGATCTGCGCGAAGCCCGCGGTCCGCTCTCCGCGCAGCGCAGGATGCAGCTGATTGCGCAGCGGTTGTGATTCGGTCACCAGATAGGTGGCATGGCGCTCGCAGTGCGCCTGTACCGCGGCATCACACTGCGCGCGCAGATCACGATTGGCGCTGTCCAGCCAGATCTGGAGTGCGGCATCCGGTTGATGTGCCAGGTGTTGCTGGCGCAGGCCGTGGGCGGCCTGTACCGCTGCATCGCAGGCATTGAGGCGCGCCGAGCGCGCGCCAGCCGCCAGCAACTGCTCGGCGAGATCGGTGCGCAACCGGCCCACCCAGGCCTCGGTCTGAAGGCCGCTGGGGCGCCACAACAGGTAGATCAGCTTTTCCATCCCGGTATCCCGAGATCAGGGCATGTAGGCGCCACCGTTGGCATCCAGCGCAGCGCCGGTGATGGCACTGGCATAGTCGGACACCAGAAACAGCGCTGCGCGTGCGCATTCGTCGTCAGTAGGAATGCGGCCCAACGGGATCGTGGCGGCGACCTGCGCCTTCAGCGATTCCACCGGCACCTTGTGCTCCTGGGCCTGCCACTCCATGTAGCCCTGCACCGGCGCACCCCACATCCAGCCCATGTGGATGCTGTTGACGCGGATATTGTCCTTGCCGACCTCCTTGGCGAGGTACTTGGCGGAGTTGGCCAGCGCGGCCTTGGAGGCGGCGTAGCCGGCTTCGCCCAGCGGCGGTACCTGACGCGCCGCCATCGTGTTGATCATCACGATGGCGCCGCCGCCCTGGCTTTTCATCTGCGGCAGCACCGCCTGCGTCAGCTTCAGCGTGCCGAGCAGATTGGTGCCCAGCACCGCGTTCCAGTCGTCGAGATTGGCGGTGGAGACGTAGTCCATGTCGCCGTGGAAGAAGGCACTGTTGACCAGCGCGTCAATGCGGCCGAACGCCTTGACGGTGGCGGCCGCCAGCGCGTCGCATTGCGCGCGGTCGGTGATGTCGGTCACCTGCTTCAGCACCTTGCAGCTTTTGCTGGCCGCCGCGATGCGCCGCTCGGCATCGTCGAGCTTGTCGGCTGAGCGGGCGCCTATGGCAACTGCGGCGGCGCCTTCGCGTGCCGCCTCGATGGCGAGCTTGACGCCGAGCCCGGGGCCGATGCCGGAGATGATGACGATCTTGTCTTTGAGCAGCATGCTTACGTCCCTTTCGTGTTCACGCGTGTTCGTAACGGGACATCAACCGACGATGGCCCGCATGTTCATTGGATTGAGGCTTCGATGACGGTGGCGGGTCAGGCCGCTATGTGGCGCGCGCGGTAGTCGGCGAACTCGGCCCGCAACTGCTCGGCAGTCAGTCCAAACTGGCTGGTGTCGTACTCGTGCACGGCGCGGGCGCCGCGCCGATTGGCTTCCAGCCACTGCTGCATGGCACGTTCGGCCTCGTCGCCCAGCGTCAGGCCTGCCCAAGCGTAGATCTCGCGGACCACCTCCATCGGACGTTTGACGGTGTCTTCAAAGCGCACGTCGAAGAACGGCGCCGGGTTTGCGTCGCGCACCTGCATCGTGTGTCGAAAGGCACGCGACATCAGGTCGCTCCACTCGCGGCCGGCCGCGGTGGGATCCACATCGCTGCTGTAGATGCGCCATAAGGTGTCGAGAAAGCTGGCGATGGACGGGATCGTGTCGACCGGATCACGGTGCGTCTGAATCACCTTGACGCCGGGGAACACCTCAAGCAGCAGCTTCATCCGCAACAGGTGATGCGGAGCCTTCAAGACCCACCGGTTGGCAGAGATGCCACGCTGCCGCTTCTGCCATTGCAGGAACTTCAGCATGCGCTTCAGATAGGCATAGGCCGGGCGTTCATCGACCTGCGACAGCCAGTTCATGTAGCTCGGAATGCAGGCGTAGGTGTTCATCGCCGCCATGAAGCTGTGCTCCATCAGCATCACTTCCTCATCAGCCTGGTCCGCATCCATCGGATGTATCGACAGCAGCTTGGGCATGGCCTCCACCATGACCTTGACCTCCGCGCGAGCCTGCTCGATGCGCTGGGTCGGTGCCTGCAGCGATTCGCCGGGAAAGGGCACCGGGTACCGCGACTCCCACCAGGGCATCGAATAGAACTGCGGGTCCTGGGCCAGCACACGCTGCAGTAGCGTGGTGCCAGTGCGCGGCAGGCCAACAATCACGATAGGCGCCGCCAGCAGCTCCTGCTCGATCTCCGGATGGCGCCGATACCAGTCCTCGATGCCGAGGCGATTGGTCAGCAGTTCCATGACCTTCTGCAGCAGCAGGCCGCGTCCAAACTCGGAGAGTCTGGCCTCGGACTCGAGGGCGCGGCAGAAGACGCCAAGGCCTTCCTGGAAGCTGGGGTCTCCAAAATCCGAGAGTCCGGTCTGCGCCTGCGCCGCCGCCAGCAGGGTGGCGGGATCAAATTGCATTGCAGGCGTGCTCATGCGGCAGCTCTCTTGAGTTCGGAGATCTTCACGACGCGGGTCACCGGGTCGACCTGCTCGGTTGCGCCTACCCAGCGCAGGCACATCGTGCCGCGATCGTGTCCGGCGGTTTCCAGCCAATTCGGCAGTCCGGGGTCGCGGTGAGTCAGCACCAGCGTGACGCTGCCGTCGGCGGCAAGCTGTGCCGAATGCTTGTTGAAATGCGCACGGTGATAGCGATAGTCCAGCGATTCCATCCACCAGTTGTTGATCTGCAGGTTCCAGAACCGGCACGCAGGGATGCGGGGCAGATGAATCATCAGTGCCTCGTCATCCGCCAGCTGCCAATAGGAGTGGTAATAGACGATGTTGGGGTCGCCGCCGACGCTCTGGCACAGCGCCTGATCCGCAAGGGGTAGCTGATTGGGGTGTGCGAGGTAGCTCTGTGACCAGTTCGCAAACAGCGTGGCGGTGCCATTGACGAAGCGTGCCGTGTTGTCCAGCGAGCGCTGGATGCGCTCGGCGGTCATCGGCGCAGGTCTTGCGTCATCGCTGCTGCGCGCGATGCTGAGCTGTGCCGCGCGCTCCTGGCTTCGATCCATAAAGGTCTGGCGCACGAGCAGTGCATTGCTGTCGGCCTCGATGCGCACCCAGTTGCGGGCCTCGGCCGGTCGGGTGGCGCTGACGATGACTTCAAAGCGGCCATCGTCGTCGAGCAGCAGATCCTTGCCGTCGAGAAAGCCGGTCTGTTCCATCTTGCCGTTGCTTTCGTAGCCGCCTTTCTGGGTACCAAACGAAAGATAGGGAACGGTGCCCCGTGTGCCCCTGACCACATACTGATTGCGGCCGTTGATGCGCGCCATCTGGTAGAGGTTGTCCGGATTGTCGGCGCCGATCTTGCCGGTCTCGTGCGAGGGCGCAAAGAACGCCGGGAAGTCGGGGTCGGCGCATTCCAGATGCATCTCCAGACCGATGCGCAGCAGCCGGGTCAGATAGCGCCAGCCCTCGGCTCGGTCGAGTTCGCTGGTCGGAGCTTCCGCGCGCAACACCTGCTGGCCGGCGGCTTTCAGCGCATCGCAGAACTCTGCCCAAGCTGCGCCCGAGCGTACCTTGTCATCAACCGCCATCGCGGCTGTCTCCTGTTCGTTCTAGTTGCAGGAGACAGTAGGGCGCTCAGGTCGACGCGGCTTCACCTGTTTGCAGTAGCCACCGTGACGGTTCGCGCTGACTCGCCAATGGGCTAGGTGACACTCAGACTCAGACGAAGCGGCGCACCCAGGTTCGCAATGTTTTGATGCGATTGGCGAGGCCGGCGTTCTGTGAACTTGGTGGCGGCTCCGGCAGACGCTCCACCTCATAGCGTTGCGTCAGCTCGGGATGCAGCGCCAGTCGCTGGTGCTGGCGTACGGCGGAGGTCACGGCGATCTTGCACTGGCTGTCGTGGATCGGCTTGGTGATGAAGCGATAGATCTGACCTTGATTGATCAGCTCGATGGCGCTGCCCGCATCTGCACGCTCGGTCAGGATCACCGAAACCAGCTCCGGATGGTGCTGCTTCAGCGTGCCGATCAGATTGATGACCGGATGGTCCTGCACGCGCGTGTCCGAAACAATCACGCCGATCTGCTCGCGCTCAAGTACGCCGACCGCCTCATCCATCGATTTGGCGCCATGCACATGGTAGTCGGCTCCCAGCACTGCCTGGATGCGGGGTGGCACGGCCGGATCGTCGTCGACCACGAGCACGCCAGCGGGCTTGGCTTTCACGCTGTCGTTTGCCGGTGCGGCCATGCCTGCCGCCGCACGCGCGCCCGCTTCGAGCGAGGGTGTGTTTTCTTCCTTCGTGGCCACCGCCTGGCTGACGCGCGCAGCGCCGACCGCGCGTTGCAGCGTCGCGGTGAGGTCATTGTTGGACCACGGCTTGTTGACGAAGCGGAAGATTTCGCCCTCGTTGATCGAGCCGATGATGGCCGTCAGATCCGAGTAGCCGGTCAGCAGGATGCGCATCGCATTCGGGTTCAGGTCCCGCGCTGCGCGCAGCAGCTCGATGCCGGTCATGCCGGGCATGCGTTGATCGCTGACGATGACGTCGACCGCCTGGGTCTTGAGCAGGTCCAGCGCCTTCTGGCCGCTGTCTGCGAAAAACAGTTCGTACTGGCCCCGGAACAGCATGCGCATCGTTGTCAGCACACGCGGTTCGTCGTCCACGAAAAGCACGCGCGCCTTCGCGCTTGGGGCAGGGGTTGTTTCCGTCACCATGTCAGCCTCATCCTCGCTTCAGCACACAGGGGCCTGTTCAGGCCGCTGCCAGTGCCGGGTCCGATCCCGCATAAACATCGCCTTGTATGTCCTCCGCCGACACGCGGGGCTGCTTCAGCGGCAGCACGATGATGAACTCCGTGCCCTTGCCGAGGGTAGAGCGCACATCGATGCTGCCGCCGTGATCCTGAATGATGCGATAGACAATGGAAAGCCCCAGGCCGGTACCCTGGCCTACCGCCTTGGTGGTGAAGAACGGCTCGAAGATGCGCGCGCGCACCTCTTCGGGCATGCCGCCACCGGTATCCATGATGCGGATCACTACGCCTTCGGGCTTCTCCGACGTGTGTATGAACAGCTTGCCGTTGTCCTTGATCGCCTGGGCGGCGTTGGTAAACAGGTTCAGGAACACCTGATTCAGCTGCGAAGGCGAGCATTCGATTGGCGGCAGCGTGCCATAGGCCTTCACGACCTCGACCCGGTGCTTGAGCTGGCTGTTGGCAATCTTCAGCGCCGAGTCGATGCCGTCGTTGACGTTGAACACGTCTGATCGCGAGCGGTCCACGCGCGAAAAGTCCTTCAGGCTGCGCACCAGTTCGCTGATCTGAGACAGGCCGTGATCGGCGTCGCCGAGCAGGGCATCGAGGTCTTCAGCCAGCTCTTCGGTGTTGACCTCGGCGGCCAGCGATTGCGCGCGGGCAAAGGCATCGCCCACGGTCGTTTCATCGGCCTGATCATCGCCCATCAGCTGCAGCGCGCGTGTCTGAACCGCGCACAAGGTTCTGATTTCGCGCAGCGACGTGCGCACGATCTCGGTGTTGCTGCGCGCGTAGCCCAACGGCGTGTTGATCTCATGGGCGACGCCGGCCACCATCTGGCCCAGCGACGCCATCTTCTCCGACTGCACCAGATGGGCCTGCGAGGCGCGCACTTCCTTGATGGCCAATTGCAGGTCCTTGGTACGTCGATCCACCTTGGCCTCCAGCGTCCGATTGGCGTGCGACAGCTTGGCGTTGGCGTGGTCCAGCTCACGATAGCTGCGCGACAGGCGCAGACCCACCATCGCCAGGCCGAGCAGCAGGATCGCGGCGTAGGCCGCCAGCCACAGACGGTACTGGTTGGCTGCGGCGGTGTTGGTGTTGTGCCAGGCCATGTATGCCTGCTCGACGGCCTGCAGCTGCTCGGCGGTCGGACGGCCCAGAAAGTCGGTGAGTCGCTGTACCAGCTCGTTCTTGTCGGAGATGACGTTGGTCGCGGTGGAGCTCAGGGTGGCGAGCGCCTGCCTGAACGCCGGGGTTTGCTGATCCGCGATCGTGGTCAACTCCGCCAGCACGTTACGGATGTTCGGCTCGTTGGTCGGCGCGGGCACCACGCCGTAGGCGGTCACTTCGCTCTGCAACTGCGACAGCAGTCCGTCGACGCGCTCGCGGTCGGCGCTGCGGGTCTGTGCGCGCAGTTGATCGGTCAGTTGCGGCACCGCATCCATGCCGGCAATCAGACGCTGGTTGACGAGAATGTTGCGGGCCTCGAAGTCGAAGGCCAGCTCGAACTTGGCTTCGATCGTATCAAGGAACTTGTCCAGGGCATTGTCGATGGCCGGACTCAGCCCGCGCAACGAGGTCGGGCCGTGCTCCAGCGCATTCAGGGCATCCCCGAGCTGCGCCGTAGTCACGGCCCGCACGTCTGCCACCGTGGCCAGGGTATTGGAGCCCACCCGTGTTACCGCGCGATTGAGGCCGACGTCGAGTGCATCGGTGGTGCGCAGGTTCTGCAGGCGCTCAAGATGAACCCCGCTGTCCGCGCCCTGCGTCATGCGCACCAGAAACAGCAGGCCACCGATGGCAATCATCGCCACCAGCGCCAGCATGAGCTGCCGCAGTTTCATCCCCGAACCCCCGTCGCTGGTAACCCTGTATCGCGCATATCGTCCGTGACATGCTCGGTAGCGCACATGCGCAGGATGCGCACGGCACGGCCGGCAGCGCTGTTAGCCACCGGTCCCTTATCGTTGCCGACAGTAATGGCCACCACAAGACCCCGGCGTCATCTGTTTGTAGTAGAACCTGGGCGGCCGCTGGCGACGGCTCAGCCAAACGGGGGATTCGCCGCCACCGGGTCTGCGTTGAACTGCGAACCTTCTTTGATGATGACCGTGGAGCACGACCATGAACGCAGGCACAACGGAACAGCGGTTGCAGGCGCTGGAGGATGCGGAAGCGGTGCGCAGCCTCAAGGCCCGCTATCTATTCTGCTGCGACCGCAAGGACCCAAAGGGCATTCGCGCATGCTTCGCGGACGGCAAGGTGCATATCGACTACGGCGCCATCGGCACCTTCGACAGCGCCGATGCGCTGGTGGAGCTGTATACGCAGATCGCCTGTCACGAACACATGGTGGAGCTGCATCACAGCGCCAACCCGCAGATCGAGGTGCTTGACTCGACCCATGCGCGCGGCACCTGGAGCCTGCAGTACGGCTTGATCAATACGCAGGCGCAGTCGATTACCCAGCTGGCCGGTTACTACGAGGACGAGTACCTCAAGCAGGGCGGCACCTGGAAGATCAGCAGCACCCGCTTTGTGGCGACCTCGACTCTGGCGCTGGACTACAGCGAGGCCGTGGCCAAGACGCTGTTTGCAGGGCGGACCCCGCCGGCGATGGTGTAACGGCGAGGGCTGCGCGCCCGAATTGCGTTCAGATCTCTTCCATCAGGAAATCGGCCTTGGACGCCCCGCAGTCGGGGCAGGTCCAGTCCTCAGGTACGTCGGCCCAGGCAGTACCAGCGGCAATGCCGTCGGCCGGCCAGCCCTCGGCTTCGTCGTAGACGTAGCCACAGCCGGCGCACTGCCAGCGGCGGCTGTTCACGACGCCTCCTGAAGGGGTTCGAAGTCCGGTTTTTCGCGCACGGCGCAGTCAGGGCAGGGCCAGTTCCGCGGTAGCTCAGACCAGCGCGTGCCCGGCGCGTAGCCTTCGTGCGGGCAGCCCAGGGCCTCGTCGTAGATGTAGCCGCAGTCGGTGCAGCGATAGCGCGCGGCCGCGCTCGTCGCCGCCCGCCGGGCGGGCGCTGCGTGTTCTTGCGGAAATACCTCGGGCTTGCCGTCGCCCAGTTGCACGTTGTGCCAGCGCTGCAGCAGGGCTTCGCGTTTCGGCGGGTATAGATTGGCGCGGCTGAGATCGCCCTGGTGGTGGGCGACCACGCGCGGGTCCATCTGCCGGAACCACAGCCAGGGGATGTAGGCGGGAATCAGCATCGAGGCGTAGCCGGCCGGGAGTTGCGGGCTTTCGTCGAAGTGGCGCAGGGCCTGAAAGCGGCGTGTCGGATTGGCGTGGTGATCCGAGTGGCGTTGCAGCTGATACAGGAACAGATTGGTGACGATGTGGTTGCTGTTCCAGGAGTGCTTGGGCGCGCAGCGCTCGTAGCGACCGTCGGCCGCCTTCTGCCGCAGCAGGCCGTAGTGCTCGATGTAGTTGATGACCTCCAGCAGCGAGGCGCCGAAGAATGCCTGCAGCAGCAGGAACGGCAGCACCTCCACGCCCAGCCAGAGGGTGACGGCAGCGAAGAACAGCAGTGTCATCGCCCACGCCTGGAGGTTGTCGTTGTCCAGGCTCCAGACCGGCTTTCCGACCCGTGCCAGGCGTTCCTTCTCGATTTTCCAGGCCGATTTCAGGCTGCCGCTCAGGGTGCGCGGCAGGAAGGCCCAGAAGCTTTCGCCCATCTTTGAACTGGCAGGGTCTTCCGGCGTGGCCACATTCTTGTGATGGCCGCGGGTGTGCTCGACGTAGAAATGACCATAGGCCACCGGCGCGAGCGTCAGCTTGGCCAGCCAGCGGTCCAGAGACTCCTTTTTGTGGCCGAGTTCATGCGCGGTATTGATGGCGATGCCGTTGATCGTGCCGACCGTGAAGATCAGGCCGATCAGCTGCAGTGCCGTCAGCTGGCCCTGCGCCACCAGCCACGCGCCGTAGACCGTCGCCGCCACCTGGGTCGGGATATACGCGTAGACGATGACGCGGTAGTACAGATCGCCTTCCAGCCGCGCCACCGCGGACTCTGGCGGATTGTTGGTGTCTTCGCCGACCAGCCAGTCGAGCAGGGGGATGACGCCGTAAACCAGGATCGGCCCCCCCCAGGCCAGCCAGGTCCAGCCGGTGGCGTGGAAAGCCCACAGGGCAAACAGCGCCAGCACCGGAATGGCGGGGCTCAACAGCCACATATAGCGCTTTCCGTCGGTCCAGGTGGCCTCGTCGGCCAGCTTCAGGGTTGAGGTGTTCATTCTGCGTTCCTCCAGCATAGGGGCGCCGCGCGGATGCGGTCGCCGCGCCCGGTTCAGCGCCGGGGCAGTGCTATAGTCCTTGCCATTGGTCAATGGCGAAATGGCCGGCGCACCGCAAAACCTGCGTGAAACGCCGGTGGCAGCGCGCAACGCCGCTGCGATGTACCTGAAACGCCGGACCTTGGACTTCCACCTGATTCTTGCCGCGTCGACCGGATGGACACACTCAGCCTGATACTCGACGACATCCGACTGCACGGCGCGGTATTTCGCGAATCGCAGCTTTCCGCACCCTGGGCCTTGAAGCTGCACACGCCGGGACTCACCGCGTTCCATATTGTCGCCCGCGGCCAGGCATGGCTGCGCTGCCAGGGCGCGGAACCCGTGAAACTGCAGGCCGGCGACATTGTGCTGCTGCCTGATGGTCCCGAGCATTCGGTGCATGATGAACTCAGCTCGGTAGCCGCAGCCTATGATCTGCGGCCGGAACTGGAGCAACTGCGTACCGAACCCCTGCGCCTCGGCCAGCAGGGCGCCTCGGCCGCCATACTCAGCGGGCACTTCCGATTTGATGTCAACCTGGCAAGGCCCCTGATTGCGGCGCTGCCGGCCGTCATGCACCTGCGCAGCGCCGGTTCCCCATCGTCATGGTTGCGACTGGGCTTGCAGTTCATTGCCGAGGAGACCGCGCGGGTGCAGCCCGGCCAGCAGGTCATCATCAATCGCATCGCCGACATCCTGCTGGTGGAGATGCTGCGGGATCACGTCAACAACCTGCCCGAAGGCACCGGCAACTGGCTGCTGGCGCTGCGTGACAAGGCGCTGTCCAGCGCCTTGGCCGCCATGCACGGCGATCCCGGCAGGGACTGGAGCGTGCCGGAGCTGGCGGAGCATGCACGGCTGTCGCGCTCGGCCTTTGCCGAGCGCTTCGGGCAGGTCCTGGGCCGGCCGCCGCTGTCCTACCTGACCGAGCACCGCATGCGTCTGGCTGCGTGGAAACTGGCGCACACGCGGTTGTCAATCTCGCAGATTGCAGAACAGGTGGGCTACGGCTCTGAGACCGCATTCAGCCAGGCCTTCAAGCGACATTACGGCGAACCGCCGTCAAAAATGCGTAACGCAAAAACAGCCGCCTGAATCGCTGCGGCGCAACGCGGGTGCAGTAGAATTCGCGGCGTTTTTCCATCCTCAAGGAATCCACATCATGTCTTCGTCGACCCCGCCCGCGGCCCGCAAGGCCCTGGGCCCATTGCCCTCGCTGATCTTCTCCTCGCGCTGGCTGCAGCTGCCGCTGTATCTGGGGCTGATCGTCGCACAGGGCGTATACGTGGTGCTGTTCGTCAAGGAACTGCTGCACCTGATTCATGGCGCGTTCGAACTCAACGAGCAGCAGGTGATGCTGATCGTGCTGGCGCTGATCGACGTGGTGATGATCTCCAATCTGCTGATGATGGTTATCGTCGGCGGTTACGAAACCTTTGTTTCGCGGCTGCGCCTCGAGAACCACCCCGATCAACCGGAATGGTTGAGCCACGTCAACGCCTCGGTGCTCAAGGTCAAGCTGGCGATGGCGATCATCGGCATCTCATCCATACATCTGCTGAAGACCTTCATCGAAGCCGGCACCATCGGCGCACTGCCGTTGTGCTCCGCCGTTGAAGCCGGGGTGCGCTGCACCAACACCACGGCGGAAGGTGTGATGTGGCAGACCATCATCCACATGACCTTCATTCTCTCCGCAGTCGGCATCGCCTGGACGGATCGGCTGATGCACGGGGTGGCAGTGGCCAAGGCCAAGCCGGCCGCGCACTGATCCGGCCGCTGCACCCTTTTGTCGTGTGTGGCATGGTGTCGCCTGCCGAACTGCCACACTGTTTTGGCACAACTATTGCGCATTCTCACGCTGCGTCGACCTTGGGCGGGCTTGAGTAGCGCCGTAGCCGCGTCGGGGGAGGACGGCTGTAACGACACCAGCGGATGTAAGGGCTTGCCCTGGGAGGGCCAGTGGAACGGCGGGAATTCTTGCAGCACTGCGGCTTGCTGTCGGTTGCGGGCTATCTGACGGCCTGCGGCAGCAGCGATCCGTTGGCCGTTGGCGAAGATCCGCTGGGCGGCCTCGATCCGCAGGCTGCGGCCGCGCCGCTGCCGCCACCGGATCCGCTGGTGCATCTGCTCAAGCGCAGCCGCTTCGGCACCACCGCCGCCGACCTCGCGGCAGCCCGCGCACTGGGCATCAATGGCTATCTGGATCAGCAGCTCAGTCCGCAGATGCTGCCGGATCTGGTCGAGCTGCAGGCCGCTGCGCGTTTTCCGATCACCGAATTGCCGCTGACCGCCGCCTACTATGCGGACGCCTTCGAACTCAGCCAGATCACGCGACAGCTAGCCGAGAAAACAATATTTCTCGGCACCTACAGCGACCGCCAGCTGTTTGAGGTCATGGTCGGGTTCTGGACCGACCACTTCAACATCGACAACGTTACCGGCACGCTGCCACGGACCAAGCCCGATTTCGACCGTAACGTCATACGTGCCAACGCCTTCTCCAGTTTCCGCTCGCTGCTGCAGGCCAGCGCGAAGAGCCCGGCGATGCTCGAGTACCTGGACGGCAGGAGCAATGTGGCCGATGGCCCCAACGAGAACTACGCACGCGAGTTGATGGAGCTGCACACGCTGGGGGTGGACGGCGGCTACAGCGAAGCAGACGTCAAGGAAGTCGCGCGCTGCTTTACCGGCTGGGGCATCAACGGCACCACCCGGATGTTCGAATTTCACCCTCAACGGCACGATGCCGGCGAGAAGCGCGTGCTCGGCACCGTGATTCCGGCGGGTGGCGGCGTCGAGGACGGCGAAGCGGTACTGGACCTGCTGGCCAGCCACCCGTCTGCGGCGCGCTTTATCGCGACCAAGCTGGTGCGCCACTTTGTGGCTGATCAGGCGCCGGCGGCGATGGTGGAGGCCGTGAGCGCGGCGTTCGGTGCCAGCGACGGCGATATCCCGACGCTGTTGCGCGCCTTGTTCCTGCATCCGGATTTTGCGAACTACGCCGACTACAAGCTGAAGCGACCGTTCAACTACGTCTGCGGTGCGCTGCGCGCCTATGACAACGACGCCAGTCACTATCCGGGCACCGAACTGCTGTCGCTGCTATCGCGACTGGGACAGGTGCCGCACCGCTGGTTTGCACCCGATGGCTACCCGGATGTGGCGAGTTACTGGCTCAGTGCCTCGGGGCTGCTGGAACGCTGGAATTTTGCTGCGGAGCTGGTCGAGACGCGGGGCCTGCTGGGAGAGTCTCCGGCTTCGGCGCTGGTCGAGGCGGGCATGAGTGCGGAGCAACTGGTTGATGCGCTGGCCGCCAAGCTGGTCATGCGCGCGCTGCGCGTCAGTGATCGTGCGGCGCTGATTGCCATTGCCGGCAGCGACGGCCCGCTTGCGGGTGAGGCCTTGAACCTTGCCGCCGAACGGGTCGCAGGCCTGCTGCTGGCCTCACCCTATTTCAATCTCCGGTAACGATCATGGCCAGAACACCCACATTGATCGTGATTTTCCAACGCGGGGCGATGGACGGTCTCAATGTCGTCGTGCCCTATACCGATGGCAGCTACTACGATCTGCGGCCCCAGATCAGCATCGCGCCGCCGGGCAGCGCCGAAGGCGGCATTGATCTCGACGGTCGTTTCGCGCTGAATCCTGCGCTGGCCATGCTCAAGCCCCTGTACGACGCCGGCGAGCTGGCTGCAGTCCATGCCGTTGGCAACATGCTGGCGGACCGTTCTCACTTCAGTGCGCAAGCGCGCATGGAGGTGGCCGGCAACACTGGCGGCGGCGCGGCGGGTGGCTGGCTGGGCCGGCACCTGGCGACGACTTCGCGCGCGGCCGAACGCCGCATTCGCGGCATCAGCATCGGCGCCGCGCTGGATCAGTCGCTGGCGGGCAGCGTCGACGTCGCGGCGATTGCCAGCAGTGCCGACTTTCAGCTGCGCTCACGCGATGCGCAGCTCTGGACACCCGCGCTGCAGCTGCTCAACGACGGCGTGGCGCCGAGCTACGTCTCGCAGTCCGAGCGCGTGTTTACGGTGCTGGACCTGTTCCAGCAGAAGCGGCCCGACGAGATCGCCGTGGCTGAAGATGCCCATTATCCGGCCACCAGCTATGGCGACGCGTTGAAGCAGGCAGCGCAGTACATCAAGGCGGACATCGGCGTCGAGGTGATCACCCTCAACATCTCCGGCTGGGACCACCATGCCAGCGAGAATGCGTTCCTGCCGCCGGTTCTTGACCAGTTCGGCAAGGGACTCGTGGCTCTGCGTACTGATCTGGGCGCGCTGTTCCAGAACGTCACTGTGGTCAGCATGAGCGAGTTTGGCCGGCGTGCGCGGGAGAATGCAGCGGCGGGTACCGACCACGGCCGGGGCAGCGCCATGTTCGTCATGGGCGGCGGTGTCCGCGGCGGCCGCGTGATTGCCGACTGGCCCGGCCTCAGTCCCTCCGCGCTGGACGACGGTGATCTGCGCATCAGCATCGACTACCGCGATGTGCTGGCAGAGATTCTCGCGCATGGTTCCGCTGGCGCGCAGTTGGCCGAGGTGTTTCCGGGGTTTACGCCAGGCAGAACCGTCGGACTCTACTGAACCCCGGCGGATTCGCCCGACGGTGAGGCATGACCTCGGCGTTAGCGGGGCTGCACTTCCAGTGTGGTCAGCGTCTGGTGGCCGCGGTGCAGTTCGAGGTCGAAACGACCGGCATGATGTGCGTCCAGCACCAGCGCTGCGGGCTCACCCGCAGCCAGCTTGATCTGCAGATCATAGCCGTGCAGGTGGAGCTCGTCGTCGCGATCGGAGGTCACACGCAGCGACAGCGG
>JBFJJW010000059.1:0-15246 GCA_041612095.1 Solimonas sp.
CCCCGCTGCTGAGAAACTGCCCATGCCGCTAGCTTACCCGGCATGGGCAACAAATGCCCTGTTCAGTAGTTATTTACCAGCGCACGGTTCCGCTGATGCCAAACGTGCGGGGTTCCTCGAAGTTGGCCACCGTCAGGCTGCCGAATACCGGCCCGAAGTCGATGAAATTGGTTGCCGTGTCGTCGTCCAGCGCGTTGCGGCACCAGAAGGCCAACTCACCGATGCCGCGATCACCCAGCGGGATCTCGGCCAGCGCCAATCTCAGATTCAGTATTCCGTGGGCCTTGACCTCGGAATCACGGGCGACCTGCAGACCGGGATTCGTCTGGGCCAACTGATACGGATAGGTGTAGAACGCGTCGGTCCACGCGTAATCCACCACCGCACGCAGCGCACCCCAGTTGCGGCGCATCAGCTCGCTGTCCAGCATGATGTTGAAGCTGTGCTCCGGCGCATGGACAAACGCGCGGTTGGCCGCAACATTCTGGCCGCCGTCGTTGAACTTGTCGTACTCCGGATCGAGGTAGGCATAGTTGGCGCGGAGCTGGGTGCCAGGCACTGGCACAAACGCCGCCTCCAGCTCGACGCCGCGTATGGTGGCCTCGCCGGCATTGCGCACGACGGTTGCCGCCGCGCCGGTACCCAGGAAGATCGAGGCCTGGAAGTCCTGCAGATTGTTCTGGAATACCGCTGCATTGAACTGCAGACGCCCCGAGGCCGAACGGGTCTTGGCACCCAGCTCGAACGACTGTTGCATCTCCGGCTTGAACGGGGTCTTGGTCTCGGCAATGTTCAAGGCAATCAACGCCGGGATGTCTTCGTTGGGATCGCCCGTTGGCGGCTGACTGAACTCGCCGTTGAAGCCGCCGCTCTTGAAGCCTTCGGCGTAACGTGCATACACGTTGACGCGCTCGTTGAACGCCCATGCAGCGGACAGCAGCGGCGTCGTGGCGTCGAAAGTGTCGGAAGCGGATGTTCCTTCCGGAATCAGATAGAAGAACGGGTCTGCCGGATCGGCTTTCAGGCCGAATGCGCGGTCCAATTCCTTTTTCTCGCGGGTGTAGCGCAGGCCCGCGGTCAGGGTCAGCGGATCTAACGGCTTGAAATCGACCTGGCCATACAGCGCCCACGCCGAAGTGCGGGTGGCATAGCGCGAATCGAAGTAGGCATCGCTGCCAGGATCCAGCATGAAGAAGCTCTGCGGATTATTGGTCTCGCCGTCATCGCCGAAGTAGTAGATGCCGGCGACATAGTTCAAGCGGTCACTGTGTCCCAGCCACTGCAGGTCCTGCGATATCTGGTCGTAATCGGTGAAGCGCTGAGTGAGCACCACCGGCAGCGGCGATCCGTCCAGATCCAGGGAGTCTTCCCAGGTCAGGCGGCGATAGCCGCTGATGGACTTGATGCTGTTGCGCTCATCCAGATCCCAGGTCACGGTGAACGAGTGACCCTCGACATCGGAGTGCTCGAACGAAGGCGCATCGACACCGGCGCGCTCCAGCCGCTCGCGCGAGGCATACGGCTGCAGGAACGGGATCTCGATGCGATAGAGCTGATCGAAGTTATTGGTCTGGTCGACGCTGGACTGGTCGTAGCGGTACTCGCCCAGCACGCCCGGTGCGAAATCGAAGTCGGCAGCGACACGGAACGCATGATTGTTGCGATCATTGAGCTCGCGCACCGAACTGTTGGATTCGGTCTTGACCCAGCCATCGCGATCCTCGCTGCGAGCCGATACCGCGATCCGCGCAATGCCCCACTGCGGCAGATCCACCGATACGCGCTGCACCTGGGCGTTGTAGTTGCCCAGCTCGAGGCTGGCACTGCCGCCAAACGTGCCGCTCGGCGCCTTGGTGATCAGATTGATCGCGCCCGCCAGCGTGTTGCGGCCGTAAAGCGTGCCCTGCGGCCCGCGCAGCACTTCTACCCGGCTCAGATCGACGACGTCGAAGATCGAACCCTGCGCCTTGCCCAGGTAGACGCCATCGACGTAGATGCCGACCGCCGGATCCCAGTAGATCGCCGGATTGATCTGGCTGGCGCCGCGGATCGTCACCTGTGAAATCGTGGTGTTGGACGGCGTCTTGCTGATCTGCAAGCCAGGCGCCAGTGCGTTCAGATCGCTGATGTCGCTGATGCCGCGGACTCGATCTCGGCGGCCGGGAAGGCGGTCACGGCCACCGGCACATCCTGCAGACGCTGTGCGCGGCGCTGGGCCGTGACCTCGATATCCTCCAGTTGCGTACCGCCAGCCGTGCCGGTCGTGGTGGCTGCGGCGGTATCGGCCGCCTTCGGCTCGCTATCTGGGGACGTCGGCGGTACCTGGGCCATGGCCGAGACGCCGACCATCAGGGGAATCAGCCCGGACAAGGCCCGGACACTCAATCTGTTTCGCTGTTGCACCGGTGAACTCCTCATCTCGTTATTAGAGTTCCGCCTGCGGCACCTGACCTCGGCGGGCTGCCCCCGGATGCCAAGGGGCCCGCCAATTTCTACGCCTGCGCGCTACGCCCGCCATCGTCCACAAGGACGACAAGCGCGGCCTACAGCAGGATACGCAGCGTTTGCGCGTCTCGACTGATATCCGGCTCGGGTTCGCGCTCCACGGTTCTCAGCACGATCCGCAGAAACGACTCATGCAGACCCACGTCGTAGGCGCTCAGATTGGAGCGCGTGAAACTGCGCGAGCGCCTGAGGCCGGGCCGGATGCTCCAGACCCCCGGGATATCGAGTACATAGCCGCCGGAACTCGCAACATAGCTCAGCGTGTAATCGGCTGGCAGCGCGCTGGCGTCAATCAGCACCTCCATGCGCTCGCCGGTCCAGCGCGGCGTCAGGGCACGCAGCTCGCTCACGGCCGGGGCCGCGGGCCCGGCGGCAGCCGGCGCTTCGGCCCCAGGTGAGGACGCATCAGTGACGCCAGCGGCTTCGGGTTGCGCTGAAGTCTGTCCCGCATGCGCCGTTCGCAACAGCGCCGTTTCCCGAGGCTCGGGCGGCTGCGGCGTCCCGGTGGCTGGACTCACGACATCGGCAGACGGCCTAACCGGGTTCGCCTGCAGCGGCTTGGCCGCCAGTACGAGTTGACGGTGAAACGCCGCCTCCCTGTCGACGCCGTTGCGCCCGGACAGCGCCAGCGCAGAGCCGCCGATGCCCACCGCTAGCACCGCGACGATCACCCCCCAGGCAGGCCCTCGACGATCGGACAGCGGCACCCATTTCGCGGTGCCACAGTTCACGCACCGATTGCGCCGCATTCCGATCAGGTTGTCGCGCGCCTTCTCCCAATCTGCGCGCCGTCGTCGATGCACCGCCGCCTTGCCACACCGCTTGCACACCCGGTTATCCATACCCCCCCCCGAAGATCCACCAGCGGCGCGGCAATCCCCCATCGCAATCGCCGCCCACGCAAACACAATATGCCTCCGCCCTGCGAGCAGTCCAATCCCCGTGCCGCCGCGCAGCCGGCAGGCATTGCGTCGGGCTGCCACAGGGCGGCGCGGATCATCACGCAAAGGCGAGATGGGCGTCCATCCGGGGCAACCGCAGCCGCCAGCGTTCGGGACTGCCAACGCTGCGCCGCATGCCGGGGGCTGGGCCACTGCCGCCAGAGAAGCGCTACGCATGCTCGCCACTACGGGCTGCCGGCGGCCCGGCGGTCGTTCGTTCGGGTGAGGCGATCGGACGCCATGCTTACGAGGATGAGGATCTTTTCCGGAATCCAGAACGACGAGGAGTCAAGATGAAGCGCTTGGACAACAAAGTGGCCATTGTCACCGGCGGCGCGCGTGGCATGGGCGCTGCAACCGCCCGGCTGTTTGCCGAGCATGGCGCCAAGGTCGTGATTGCCGATGTGCTGGACGAAGACGGTGGCAAGCTCGCCAAGGAGATCGGCAGCGCTGCATTGTTCGTGCACCATGACGTAACCGACGAAAACTCCTGGGCCACGACCATCGCCACGGCGACGCGGCAGTTCGGCCCCATCGACGCGCTGGTCAACAACGCCGGGGTTCTGCTGTTTCGCACGCTGGCGGAAACCAGCAAGGCCGATTTCTCGCGGGTCATCGACATCAACCTGATCGGCACCTTCCTCGGCACCAAGCTGGTTGGCGCGCAGATGGTCGAGCGCGGCCGCGGCAGCATCGTCAACATCTCCTCGGTCGACGGCATGAAGGGCGCCAACGGGCTGGGCGCCTACTGCGCCAGCAAATGGGGCATCCGCGGCCTGACCCGCGTCGCGGCTATGGAGTTCGGGCACAAGGGTGTGCGCGTCAACTCGGTACATCCGGGCGGCGTCGACACCGCAATGGGCAATCCGTTCGCCGAGCAAAAGGCCGAGGTCAACAAACGCTACACGATGGTCCCGCTACAGCGCGTCGGCGATCCAGAAGAAGTCGCCCGCACCAGCCTGTTCCTGGCCAGCGACGACGCCTCGTACCTGTGCGGCGCGGAGATCGCCGTCGATGGCGGCATGCTGACCGGCCAGTACTATGTCGGCTTTCCCGGCGCGCCCGGCGTCTGAGCCGGTGACCGCGAAATCGGAGAAGATCAGCCCTACCGCCTACGCGACCGGCTATCTGTGGTATCGCCTCGGCTTGTCCGATGTACGCCTGACAACCCCGCAGGGCCGTCGCCTGGATCGCGCATTCCGGAGCCTGGGACGGATAACCCAGGCGCTGGGCGGGCTCTCGCTGGACGCGATGATGCAGGCGCGGCACACCGGCATCGACGCGCAGCTGAGCCGTGCGATCGATGACGGGCGGGTCAGCCAGGTCATAGAGCTGGCCGCCGGCCTGTCCGCACGTGGCTGGCGCTACAAGCAGCGCTACGGCGAACGCCTGACCTACATCGAGACCGATCTGCCGGTGATGGTCGCGGAGAAACGGCGCCTGCTGTCCACCTGCGGCGACACCGAGACGATCCCGCGGGTGGTCGAGCTCGACGTGTTGAAGGACAGCGGGCCCGATTCCCTGTCAGGCATCGCCGCCACGCTCAATCCCGCCAAGGGCTTGGCGATCATCACCGAAGGGCTGATGAACTATCTCGCACCGGGGCCGGCGGAACAGGTGTGGCGGCGTATAGCAGCGACGTTGCGGACATTTCCCCACGGCGTGTACCTATCGGACTTCTACCTGCGCCGCGACAGCAGCGGCAGTCTCGCGCTGCTGCTGTTCGGAAAGATCCTGCAGCTGTTCGTACGCGGGCGCCTGCATGTGCACTTCATCACGCCCGAGCAGGCTGTCAGCGAACTCAAGGCCTATGGCTACTCAAGCGTTAGCTTGCATGCGCCTGGCGACATCCCCGAAACCCGCGAGATCGCCGCCGTCAGAGGTGCTGATCGGGTTCGCGTCCTGGAGGCCACCACCTGAGCGCGCATCACGGCGCTTGAATCAGAACAGCTCGAGTACGTTCTGCGGCCGCCGTATCCCGGACTGTCGCGGATGGTCGCCAAAACAGACCGTGCGGTTGCGCCCGGCGTGCTTGGCTTCATACAGCATACGATCCGCACGATCGATCACATCCGTTGGCCCGAGACCAGGCTCGATCTCGGCGCAACCTATGCTGATGGTGACCTGCCCCACCTGCGGAAACGCGTAGTCCGCAACCTTCTGGCGCATGCGCTCAGCCGCCACACGCACGCCGTTCATGTCGTTGCGTGCCAGCACGACCGCGAACTCCTCGCCGCCGTAGCGAAAGCAGCGGTCCTCGCCACGAAACATCTGGCGCACTAGGCGCGCAAGCAGCAGCAGCACCTCATCGCCATAGAGATGGCCATAGCCATCGTTGATGCGCTTGAAGTGATCCACGTCGAACAGCATCAGCCACCAGCGCAGTTCGCCACGCGGTTGCGCACCGCCCCGTCGCGGCTGTCGTGGCGCGGCGTCCAGCGTCAGGTCGGCAAGCTTGCCCAGATAGCCATCAAAGCTTCGACGGTTGAACAGTCCAGTCAGACGGTCCAGCTCGGTGTCACGAATCAGGCTGGTGAAGTTGCTGTACAGGCGTGCGAAGGCCTGGACGATGCGAATCTCGTCGTCGCGGCGCTCCAGATCGTGGCCCTCCAGACGCACGCTGAGTGCCTGCTCAGCGGAAACCGGCTGCACCAGCAACACCGATTCGGCACCGGGTATCGATTGGGTGGTGCCCTGCCCGGCGCTGGCGCGCAATAGCGCCGCCGCGCGGCTTTCCGGCGGCACCCCGGACCACATTGCGGCCGAACCCTGGGCATCGGGTGATTCCCCGGAGGATTCAAACTCGATGAACTCCGCGGCCTCCAACGGCAGCAGCTCGCCCAGGGTCCTGATCAGACTGAGGCGCAGATGGTCTGCATCCCGCTCGCGGGTCACATTGGCTACGGAATCGAGCAACTGCTGGACATTGACGGTCGACATGGGCTGAACTGGCTGTGGACAGGAACCTTATCGGCCCAAGTTGCAAGTTCTGAACCCAGGCGTTCAGCCGCTGAAGCCGGAGGGCCGATGCCAACAATTTGACGCCGAATCCGGCACCGCACGCCGCTCAAGGCGCCGCAGGGGTTCGATTCATGACCACGTCGTTGGGAGCGCGCAACACACACGACGTGCCGGCCGGCGTGTACATCATGACCACGCATTGATTGCAGGCCGTGCATCCGGAAACGCTTGCGCTGCCGTCGCGGAACAGATTGATCAGGTCGGGCTCGTGAATCAGGGCACGACCCATGACCACGCATTCGAAGCCGTCGCGCATCGCCTGCTCGACCCCCGCCACCGACTTGGCTCCACCCAGGTAGGCCAGCGGCATCCGCACTGCGGCACGCACGCGCCGCGAGTGCTGCAACAGGTACAGCTCGCGAAACGTCAGCTTGGGCTCCCACAGCCGCATCAGCTTGCTCGCAAATCTGACCATCGGGTTCTGGATCGCCTCGACGGCCGCCGCCGGCATGTTGCTGCCGAATATGGCCCAGGGCGCCTCCACGTTCATGCCGCCGCTGAGTACCAGCAGATGCGCGCCGCTGCGCTCCAGCACCTGCGCCACCTCGACCGTATCCTCGATGCTGGCGCCGCCCCCATGCCCCTCGGTTACACAGATCTTGCAGATCACCGCGAGATCCTGGCCCACGGCCGCCAGCACCCGTTCCAGGACCTCCGCCGGGAACCGCGCCCGGTTCACCGCGCTGCCGCCGTATTCGTCCCGCCGCCGGTTGTAATGTGGCGACAGAAACTGGCTCAGCAGGTAGCCATGACCCATATGGATTTCGACCGCATCAAAGCCTGCTTCGCGCGCGAGGCGGGCACCGGCGACGAACTCCTCGGTGATGCGCTCCATGTCCACGCGACGCATCGCCGTCTTGAACAGCCGGCCCGCGATCACGCCCGCGGGATTGAAGCCGCCGGAGGCGCTGTAGGGATAAGGCGTCGACAGCTTCGGCAGGAAAGTGAATGCACCGCCATGCGTGATCTGCGCCGATGCCGCCGCGCCTTCCGCATGAACCGCAGCGGTCAATGCGCGCAGATGCGGCAGGCTCTCGACGTCCAGCGTCACCTGATCCTCGAACGTACGCCCATCCGGCGCCACGGCGCAGTAGGCAACGGTGGTCAGTGCTGCACCGCCGGCGGCCATGCGCCGATGGTGCTCGACCAGCATCTTCGAAGGCACGCCCCCCTTGGCCATACCTTCGTTGGTAGCCGCCTTGATGAAGCGATTGCGCAGCCGCAGCGGGCCAATCTGGATCGGGGTATATGCGGCCGCGGCATCGGTGGACAGGCCCACGGCTCAGCGCCTCTTGTCCAGAAAGGCAATCACGCGATCCCTGAAGTCCTGGGTCCTGGCGCAGCGCAGGAACGCCGCTTTCTCCGCATCGAGCTGCGCTGCCAGGGTCTGATCCTCGACCCGCAGCAACAGCTGCTTGAACTCGCGCAGCGCCTGGGTTGGATGCTGCGCAAGGCGCTCGGCATAGGCCATGGTCGCATCGGAAAGCGCAGCAGGTTCCGTCACTCTGGCGACCAGCCCCAGCGCCAGCGCCTCGTCTGCGGTGAGCGCGCTGCGCGTGAGTATGATGTCCAGCGCGCGCATTGAACCGACCCGCCGCGCAAGGGTGTGACTGAGCCCGCCGTCAGAAGACGTGCCCAGCGCCGGATACCCAACGATGAAGCGGGCGTCTGCCGCGCACACGATCAGATCGCAGGCCAGGGCCAGCGACAGGCCGCCGCCGGCCGCCGCACCAGCCACGCTCGCCACCACCGGCTGCGGCAGGGCGTGCATGGCCCGCACGCAGCGATGGAACTGATCCATGATCGCGCCGAGCAGACGATCCGGGTCGTCCAGGGCCTCTCGCATCGCGACGATATCGCCGCCGGCGCAGAAATGCCCCTTGTCTCCCTGCAGCACGACCACTCGCGTATCGCCGTCGCTTGCCAGCGCCTCGAAAGCCTCGGCCAGCGCCGTACCCGAGGCCAGCGAGATCACCGGCATGCGGCCTTCCGCCCGCAGGCTCACGGTGGTTATGCCGTTGCTCGCGCGCTGTATCGTCACGGCGCTTGCTGTGCCCATCATCGGCATCCGCTAGCCGAGAAACGCCTGACCACCATCGACGCCGATGGACTGTCCGGTGATATAGCGCGAATCGTCCGAAACCAGCGATACCACGAAGCGGCCGATATCCTGCTCGCAGGAACCCACACGACCCTGCGGCACCGTGGCGATGAACGCCGCCGCCTCAGCCGGGCGCTCACGTGTCCACCATTGCATGGCGGGGGAATCGGCCAGGGGCAGGATGGCGTTGACGCGGATGCCGTCCTTGGCCCATTCGCAGGCGGCGGCACGCGTCAGCTGACGAATCGCCTCCTTCACGGAAGCATAGGCGCCGTAGCCGGCCAGGTCCCAGCGCATGGCCGACGAGGAGCCAAAGTTGATGATGTTGCCGTCGCCCTTCAGGTGCGGATGGCAGAGCTTCATCAGCCTGAACGTGGCCAGCGGACCGGATTCCCAGCCGGCAGCGTAGGCCTCATCGCTGACATCCATCAGCGCGCCGAGCGGAACTTCCTGCGCATTGTTGACCAGAATGTTGAGCCTGCCGAAATGCCGGACCGCCGCATCGACACAAGCCTTCATCGACTCTGCGTTCTTGACATCGCACTCGACGGCGTAGGCCCTGCCCCCGCGCTGCTCGATGGCCTGCACGGTCGCGTCCAGTTTGGATTGGGTGCGACCGGCGACGGCAATGGAAACGCCTTCCGCGGCCAGCGCAAAGGCGATGCCCTGCCCCACGCCCTGGCCCGCACCGGTAATCAACGCCACCTTGCCCTGCAACTTCGACATCATGCTCTCCCCAAAGTCTGGAGCCGGCTGGCTGCTGTGCACACCGGCTCAATCGTGAGGGTCTAGTGTGTAAGCCGGGCACGGTCGGCGCCTAACCCGGCTGGGGTAGATGACGCCGCAGAGCAGGACCGGCTCAGGAGGGACGCGACCCCCGCGCACGCAGATACACGCGCAGGCCGAGCACCGTGAGGGTGGCCACCAGCAGCAGACCAGCAACGCCGAGCACACGATTGAAAAAGTCCGAGCCGGACCACTGCAGGTAGTGAACTCGGTACAGCGCATTGATCAGCCGCGTATCGGCTCCCTGCTGACTCAGACGCAGGTTGGCCCAGTCCACTGCAATCTCGACACCCGTGCTGGTGGTGACAACGGTACCGTCAACCTTCACCACTGCGCCGTAGCGCTCGCGGCGCGTCGCAATGGCGTCGTCAACCAGCTGTGCCAACGCCGGTGCCGCGGGCAGCGCGCGAGGCTGCATCGTCACGGGGTCCAGATGCACAAGACCCTCGGCCGACCGTGCCAGCAGGTGATAGCCCAGCACCGTACGCAGCAGCCGCAGGTCCTCCCACTGCTGCAGCGGCTGCGGCAATGGGACGGACTCAAGGGGATAGGTCCGGAGATTGAGCGGCGCATAGGCATCCGTGTATCCGGGCTTGAAGAAAAAGACCAGGCCGGTGACCGACCAGGCCAGCATCGGCAACACCAGCAACAAACCCACCACCCGGTGCAAGGTTCTCGTGCTGAGGTTCATGGAATGGAAGCGCAGGCAGTGCGACGCCCGACTTCGGGCAGCCGCTGTTATCAGGATTTTCCGTCTACTCTACCGGCGACAGTGTCGGGGCGCCGCAAGCGCCGGCCCAGCATGCGGCCCAGCACAGCCAGACCCGCAGCGATGATGAAGAACGGCGGCACCGTGTACAGCAGTACCTTCACATCGGTATCGGCGCTCTTGCCGCTGTGGGCAACGGCGTAGCCGAACCAGACCACGAACACCGCGGCCAAGGCCACCAGCTCGCCCAAGGCGGCGATCGCGGCGGTCACTGCGATACCACGGCGTCGATGCCGTATGGCTGCAACCAGCAGGATCAGCAGATACCCCGCCACCAGCAGGCCGGAGATCAGCACGATCAAGGCCAGACTCAGCAGTGCGGTCTGCTCACCGGTCATTCCAGGCCTCCGGTCATGGCATCCCCGCGCCGAGCCGTGGCCGAGCCATGCGGCGGCCCACAGGGTCACACCCAAGCCGGCGACGCCTCCAAGGCGCGGCGCCCAGCACCGCCTGATCCGCGACTATGGCGCAATCTCCTGAAACTTCAGGTACCTGATGCCCCCGTCCACGACCAGCAGGATGGCGCCGAGCGCACGCCGCGCATCGTCCAGGAATCCATAGGCCAGCACGCTGGTTGGCGTGCCCCATCAGATCACCGCCACGCCATGGTGCCGGCGCACGGCCGCAGGCCTGGGATGCTCCGGCGGCACTGGAAGATTTTTGCGCTCGAACACTGCGCGCATCTGCACGACCGGTGCTGGGCGACGCGGCTGCGGCGCAGGGGCACTGCGTTCTTGTGTCATGTTCTCCTCCTGCAAGTCGCGGCATCGACTTTAGCTTGGCCCGCGTCCGAACGGGCCATCGCATCAGCGCTGTTATTACCACGATTCGGGGTGAGCGGTGCCTGCCGGCCAGTCCCCGGACGCCACCGGGACCGGGCCCTGTCGTCCTGATGTTCGACCTGCCACGCACCCATCTGGGGGGCGGCAGCCCTGGGATAGAATCGGCCTCCCACTGCCGCCCCGCGCCATGCCGACCGCCACCTTTGTCCTGACCACCGAGTTCATCGAGCTCAACCAGCTGCTGAAACTCGAAGGCGCCTGCGACAGCGGCGGTGCCGGCAAGGCCCTGGTAGCGGCCGGCAAGGTACGCGTGGACGGTCAAGTCGAGACCCGCAAGACCGCAAAGATTCGGGCGGGCCAGGTCGTGGGCTGTGGCGACCTTGAAATTCATGTGCGGGCCAGCGGCACGGACTGATGGTGGAGCCGACAGACGCGACGGCAACAGCCACCCGTCTGCGCCGATATCTCGGCAGCTACCCCGCGACCGTACTGGCCCAGGTACAGCAGCTACTGGCTGAAAACCGGCTCGACGAGTACCTGAGGCACAAGTATCCCGCGCGCCACAGCGTGCAGACCGATGGCGCGCTCTATGACTACGTACTGGCGCTGAAGCAGGCCCACCTGCGCAGCTCGCCGCCGCTGCACAAGGTGCTGTGGCAGAACAAGATGGATGTGCTGCAGAACGTGCTGGGGCTGCATACCGCGATCTCGCGCGTGCAAGGGGCGCGGCTCAAGGCCAAGGCGGAGATTCGCGTGTCCGGCCTGTTCAAGGAAGCGGCCCCGGAGTTTCTGCAGATGGTGGTAGTCCACGAGCTGGCGCATCTGCGCGAACGGGAACACAACAAGGCCTTCTATCAACTGTGTCGGCACATGCTGCCGGACTATCACCAGATCGAGTTTGATCTGCGGCTCCTGCTGCTGCAGCGCAGCTTGGGCGCGGCCTCGGCGCAGCGGGCCGAAGGGCCTTGATTTAGACGCGGGCACGGCAGAAGCTCGGCGACAGGCTTGGCGCCAGTGGGCGCACGAGGTTCGCACAGGCCACAAGCTGTGCACGCATCGGAGCAGCAATCATGTCCGAAGATCCGTTTGCCCAGTTCAAGGCGATGCAACGCGAGAGCTGGGCGTTGTTCTCTCCTCTGGCTAGCTTTACCACTCCACCTGCGGCAACGCTGGTGCAGTTTGCGGGGGTCGAAGCTCGGCACAAGGTGCTTGACGTCGCCTGCGGCACAGGCGTCGTCGCGATCAGTGCCGCACGCCTGGGCGCCAAGGTGTGTGGACTGGATCTCTCGCCTGCGCTGCTGAAGGACGCGCATCGCAATGCTGAACTGATAGACGCGGCGGTGGAGTTTCGCGAAGGCGATGCCGAAGCACTGCCTTACGCGGATGCGTCCTTTGACGTCGTGCTGAGCCAGTTCGGGCACATGTTCGCGCCGCGCCCCGAGGTGGCGGTGGCCGAAATGCTGCGGGTGCTCAGGCCCGGGGGCCGTATCGCGTTCTCCACCTGGCCGCCGGAACTGTTCATCGGCAAGATGTTCGCGCTGGTTGCAAGCTACATGCCGCCGCCAGCGGGTGTGGCACCGCCGCCCGCCTGGGGCGACCCCGCGATGGTTCGCCAGCGCCTGGGTGACGCCGTCAGCCAGCTCGAATTCGATCGCTCAGAAATGTGGATACCGGCGCTGAGCCCGCGGCACTACCGCCACAACATGGAATTGACCGCGGGCCCGGTGATCAAGCTGGTGGCCACGCTTGCGGATCAGCCAGAGCAGCTGGTGGCGTTTCGCAACCAGCTCGATCAGTTGATCGAGCGCTGGTTTGAAGGCAACCGCGTGCGTCAGGGCTTTCTGCTCAGCCGCGCACTGAAACGCTAGACTGCAGCAATGAGCACGAATCGGATCATGGTGGTGGCTGCCGCTTGCTGTCTGGCGTTGTCCCTGGCGCATGCCGACAGCGGCGCGCAAGCCGCGGTCGCACGTATTGCCGCCAGCATCGCTGCGAACGAGCGACCCGATGCCGCGCAGGCGGCATCCTTGGCCAGAGACGGTGCGGTGCTTGTGGACGCACGCAGCCTGGAAGAATGGGACGCCGGCCATGCAAAGGGCGCCATCCTGATGCCCTGGCAACAGGTGGACGCGCTTGCGCCTACGCTATTGCCGGACAAGAACGCCGCCATCGTCACCTATTGCGCCGTTGGCGTGCGTGCGTGGCGGGCGGCCTCCAGTCTGCGTGCGCTGGGATATACGCATGTCACGGCCATGCGCGGCGGCTTTGCCGATCTTGAAGCAACCGGGCACCCGGTTGCTCGTTAGCGCTACACGGTCGCGGCCTCAGGCCTGCACCACCACCTCTCCGGTCTCGTCGCTGAGTACGATGCGCCGATACTGGCACTTGCCTTCGCCACGCTGAAACGCGGTGTTGGCGATCAGCCAGATCGCCACTATCGTCTTCGGCGGCGGGCCACCGATGGCGCGGGCGTAGTCCGCCAGCACATCGCGGCGCTCATTGAGCCACTGGCCCAGTTCCGCAGTACCACTGCGTATCACCCAATGGGTTTCGCGCTGATCCCACCATGGCAAGGGACACTGGAAGATGGTGTCGGTCGGCAAGGCCGCGCTCCACATCCAGGTAAGGTCCAGGCCGTTGTCGAACTCGATGGCGATGGACAGGTAGTCGTGCGTGGGCGGCGTGTGCTCGGGCAGCCGGGACGGCAGTTGCTCCACGCACCAGGTCCAGGCGAGCTGCGTCGCGGCGGACAATGGGCGTGGCAGCGGAAACTGCAGAATGCCCACATCGGCCCGTGTGTGACAGCACAGAGCCGGTGTCTCATCGTCGCAGGCTCGGTAGATCTCGCTCCGCCCCAGCCGCCAGAGATAGTGCCAACCCGATGGCGGCTCTACCGGCGCCTGCAATCGCTGCAGGGCCGGTGCAAACAGCTCAGCATCCAGCTCCGCTGCCATTTGCAGTGCCGGCAGGATATCGGTACGCCAGCGAATCACCGCGACCAGAAATGACCCGCTCAAGGCCTCTCGTGGCACGGTGGCATCGAACGTGCCGCCCGGATCTGCGAACTCGCCCGAAGGTTTGGTGGTAAGGCTCAACATGCCGCCAGCCGCCGAGCGCAGCGTGCAGGCATCACCGATCTGCTTGCCGATCACCCCGTCACCGAGGCGATACCACAGCCCCACGCCCGGTCCAAAACCTACGTCCAGCGCTCGCGAAACGTATACGCGACCGTAGGCCAGCAACGTCACCGGCACATCGGGCGCAATCACTGTCCCGGTGTTGGTCCAGCCTTGCGCATCGCCTGCGACCTCTATCCAGTCACAGGACTCGACCTGAGCCTTCATCTGCGCCAGCACGGCATCCACACGGTCACGATAGGCGCAGGCAGATAGCGACTCGGCACGCCCGCGCAGGCGATGCCACAGACGTGCCGCAAGAAAGCGCAGGGTGGTCGGAACTACAGACGGCGCGTTACGGACGGGCATCCTTGTCTCTCCGGCTACTGATAGCGATCATCACTCAGCATGGCGCCGAGGTTACCGCGCATCGCGGCCGGGCTCTGAACGCTGACGTCGGTACCGCGCCAGCTTATCGTCTGCCAGCTTCCGCTGCTGCGCCACCAGCGGGAAGCGTACCCGCGGCCCCAGCCGTGGCCCCGACGAAACCCGCTTGGCAACAGGCGGCTCCACGCGCTCTGACCGCACGATACATCCTCGCCGCCAGAGCCGTGTTGTCGGTACCAGCTGCCACACCATGCTTCAACTCGGCATCTGCGCGACGCCACTGCTCGGCGGCGGCGCCGCGCCGGCAGACCTTGTCACGGCGAATACAGCAGTCCAGACATTTCCTGCGATCTCCAGCATGGCCATCCGGACGCAGACTGCTGCCATCGCCGCTGAGATCACGTCGCGCCGTTGTCGACGCACCGCCACTCGTGTCCAGTGCCCGTCCCGCTATCGATTTGCACTTCACGGACGCCTAACCCGAACGTGCCCGGGTGCGTGACTCACGCTGTTCGTGTCGCCAGCGGCTTCGCGCCATACGATGCCTTCATCCAAGCTGTTCGTGACGCCAGCGAGCGCCCACACACCGCACCGATCATCGGCGCAGGTTTCCTGGGCATGCGCCGGCGGCGCGCGTACTGACCCCTGGCGTTGGCGCGCGCCGGTTAAACTTCGTGACGTGATCCGGGAAATCCTCCGCATGGGCGATGCACGTCTGCTCCAGACCGCCCAGCCCGTAGAGCAGTTCGACACGCCAGAGCTGGTGGCTCTGGTGCAGGACATGTGCGACACCATGAGCGCCGCGCATGGTGCCGGCCTGGCCGCACCGCAGATCGGC
>JBFJJW010000060.1:0-15244 GCA_041612095.1 Solimonas sp.
GATGCAACGGCGCGCTTCAAGCCGGACTACTTCACCGCTGCGTCGGTGCAGAAGATGACCACGAAGTAACTGCGTCTGGTGTACATTCAAGGCCGCCGGACCCATCGTCCGGCGGCTTTTTTGTTTGGCAGAAACTACATGCAATGCCCGGGGGAGGGCCCATGAAATTTGACGACAAGCACAGCTTCGACAAGCCGGCCGCTGCCGTGATGAAGATGTTCTCGGACAAGGCCTATTTCGAGCGCAAGTACAAGGCGCTCGGCTTTACCGACATTGAAGTGCTGGAGCACGACAAGAGCGCGACCAAGTTCCGCATCAAGGTGCGCTACACCACCAAGAACGATGTGGCGGTGCCGGACTTCGCCAAGAAATTCATCCCGGCAATGGCCGTCGTTACCCAGAGCGACAGCTGGGACATCAGCAAGATGACCGGCCGGATCGAGGCCGAGATCAAGGGGGCGCCGGTCAAGGTGATCTGCGATATGACGCTGAAGGACGAGGGCAAGGGCTCGGCCAATCTGCTGAAGTGGAACATCAGCTGCGGCATTCCGCTGATAGGCGGCAAGATCGAGAAGCTGACCGCTGACGATATCAAGGCCAAGGCCGGCAACGACGTTGCGACCACGCGCAAGATCCTGGCTGACTATTGAATCGTCACCGCAGCACCCCCACTGAGCTGAGTCATGAACGCGACCGATTCTCGAAAGGAAAGTAAGGAGGTATCTGCTCCAACCATTTGGCAGACGGTTGGCAGCGTTGCCGCCTCGTTCTTCGGGGTGCAGAACTCGAAGAATCGCGAGCGCGATTTCAGCAAGGGCAAGGCCAGCCACTTCATCGCCATCGGCCTGGTGATGACTGTGGTGTTCATCGTCACGGTGCTGTTGGCGGTAAAGCTGGCGCTCAAGCACGCAGGCATGTGAGCAGTTGCTCATCTGCCTGCAGCCTGTGCAAAGCGGGGGAAGTTCGCAGGTCCGCCGCGACGGACGCCCAGGGTCTAGCGCTGAAGCTTGAGTTGATACAGCAGTTCCAGGGCCTCACGTGGTGACAGGCTGTCGGGATCTATGCTGTCGAGCAGTTTCAGCGCCGGCGAGAGGGGCGCTTCAAACAGCGATAGCTGCGGTCTGCTGGTGGGCACGCCGGCCGGTGCGGGCACCGGCCGCGCTTCGAGTTCCTGCAGATACCGTCGCGCGGTTCTGATGACCGGGGGGGGGACGCCGGCCAGTGCGGCGACCTGCAGACCGTAGGAGCGATTGGCGGGGCCAGGCTTGACCTGATGCAGGAACACCAGGCGATCGTCACCATCGGCGTGATACTCGGCGGCATCGAGATGCACGTTGGCAACCGCAGGCAGCGTGTCGGCCAGCGCGGTCAATTCGAAGTAATGGGTAGCAAACAGCGTGCATGCGCCGACGTCCGTCGCCAGATGCTCGGCAACTGCCCGTGCCAGCGACAGACCATCGTAGGTCGAAGTGCCGCGACCAATCTCATCCATCAGCACCAGGCTTTCGCGGGTGGCGTTGTGCAGGATGTTGGCGGTCTCGCTCATCTCGACCATGAAGGTCGACTGTCCGGCGGCCAGATCATCGGCCGCACCGATGCGCGTGAAGATCCGGTCCACGGGGCCGATGCAGGCTGACTCTGCCGGCACAAAGCATCCGGTATGCGCCAGCAGCACGATCAATGCGGTCTGCCGCATATAGGTCGACTTGCCGCCCATGTTCGGGCCGGTAATGATCAGCAGGCTGCGGGCATCTGAAAGCAGCAGGTCATTGGGCACGAATGGATCGCGCAGTGTCTGCTCAACCACCGGATGACGCCCGCCGCGAATATCGATACCCACCGCGCTGCTGAGCGTCGGTCTTCGCAGGTTCAGCGCCAACGTGCGCTCCGCGTAGCACGCCAGCACGTCAAGCTCGGCAACCGCCTGCGCGGCGGCCTGCAGCGGCGCCAGATACTTCGTCAGATGGTCGAGCAGGGCTTCGTACAGCTCCTTTTCGCGAGCCAGCGCGCGATCTCGCGCCGACAGCACCTGATCCTCGAACGTCTTCAGCTCCTCGGTGATGTAGCGCTCGTAATGGGTCAGTGTCTGGCGTCGTGTGTAGTCCGTCGGCACCTTCGCCGCATGGGTCTTGCCGATCTCGAGGTAGTAACCGTGCACCCGGTTGTAGCCGACCTTCAGGGTCTCGATGCCGCTGCGTGCGCGTTCCCGGGCTTCCAGTTCGATCAGGTAGCCGTCGGCGTTCTCCGACAGCTGGCGCAACTGGTCGAGCGTAGCGTCGTAGCCATTGCGGAACACGCCGCCATCGCGGGCCAGCATGGGCGGGGCGTCGGCCAACGCGTGCTGCAGCAGCGCGGCAAGCTCATCATGCTTGCCTAGGCTCGTGCGTAGCGTGGCCAGCAGCGGTGCTTCGATGTCCGCAAGGGCGGACGCCACACCGGGTAGCGCCTGCAGGCTGAGGCTCATGCCCAGCAGATCGCGCGGGCGCGCCGAGCGCAGCGCCACCCGCGCCAGCATCCGCTCCAGGTCGTGGATGTGCTTCAGGCGTTCGCGCAGGTGCTCGAACCCGGCGCCATCGGCAAGTGCTGCAACGGCATCGTAACGGGCGTCCAGCGTCGGGCGGTGACGCAGTGGCCGTGTCAGCCAGCGCGCGAGCGCACGGGCGCCCATCGGCGTTACACAGCTGTCGATGACGCTGAGCAGGCTGTTCTCATAGGCGCCCGCCAGGGTGCGATCGATCTCGAGGTTGCGCCGGGTGGCGGCGTCCAGGATCAGCGCTTCGCCGGGTTGCTCGACGCGCAGTCCGGTCAGATGCGGCAGGGCCGCCTTCTGGGTCTCCTGCACGTATTGCAGCAGCGCGCCGGCGGCAGCGATCGCAGCCTCCAGCCCGTCGGCGCCGAAGCCGCGCAGATCCCGGGTCTGGAACTGTTCGATCAGCAGGCGCTGCGCAGAGCCGGCGTCAAAATGCCAGGCTGGTCGCGTCCGGCCCTGCGCTGCGATGTCTTCGAGCACGACCCCGTCGGGCACCAGCAGTTCGCTGGGGCGCAGGCGCTGCAGTTCCGCGGCCGCATCGCTGCTGCTGCCGGTCTCCAACACGCTGAAGCGGCCTGTAGAAAGCTCCAGCCAAGCCAGGCCGTAGCGATCCCTGATGCGGCAGACGGCGGCGAGCAAGGTCTGGCTGCGAGCGTCCAGCAGCGCTTCGTCGGTCGCCGTGCCCGGCGTGATGATGCGCACCACTTCGCGGCGCACCGGCCCCTTCTCAGCGCCTACTTCTCCCACTTGCTCGGCGATGACCACCGACTCGCCCAGCTTCACCAGGCGCGCGAGATACTGCTCCAGTGCATGATGCGGCACGCCTGCCATGACGATGGGCGCGCCGCCGGACTCGCCCCGCTGGGTCAGGGTGATGTTGAGCAGCCGCGCTGCCTTGCGGGCATCGTCGTAGAACAGTTCGTAGAAATCGCCCATCCGAAACAGCACCAGCGTATCGGGGTGCTGGCTCTTGATGCGCAGATACTGCTGCATCAGCGGCGTGTGTCCGCTGAAAGGATCGGCCGTCATGGGTCGGTAGCGGTGGGTAGGGGCTTATAATTCGACCCCCATTATCGCCTGCGTATTCCCGTGAGTCCCATGTCCCCTCTCGATTGGCGCCCCGATTCCTGGCAGGCCCGGCCGGCTACCCAGCAGCCGGCTTACCCGGATGCCGTGGCGCTGGAAGCCGCGCTGGCCCAACTGCGCGAGTTGCCGCCGTTGGTGACCTCGTGGGAGGTCAACGCACTCAAGCAGCAGCTGGCCAGGGCCCAGGAGGGCAAGCTGTTTGTGCTCCAGGGGGGGGATTGCGCCGAATCCTTCGCGGACTGTCGGCCGGAGATCATTACCAACCGGCTCAAGGTCCTGCTACAGATGTCGCTGGTGCTGGTACACGGCCTGCGCCAGCCGGTGGTGCGCATCGGTCGGTTTGCCGGGCAGTATGCCAAGCCGCGCTCGGCCGATCTGGAAACGCGCAACGGTGCGACCTTTCCCAGCTATCGCGGCGATCTGGTGAACGCGCCTGCGTTTACTGCCGCTGCGCGTACGCCAGACCCACAGCGCCTGCTGGAAGGGCATATGCGCTCGGCGATGACGATCAACTTCGTGCGCGGTTTGATCGATGGCGGATTTGCCGATCTGCATCATCCCGAGTACTGGGATCTGGACTGGGTGCAGCACTCGCCGTTGGCTGCCGAGTACCAGCAGCGCGTCGACGCGCTCGGCGACTCGTTGCGTTTCATGGAGACCCTGGCCGGGCAGGCCATCGGCGAGTTTTCGCGTGTGGACTTCTACACCTCGCACGAAGCCTTGCTGCTCTGGTATGAGCAGGCGCAGACCCGGCGGGTGCCGCGCTCGGAAGGCTGGTACAACCTGTCGACGCACTTCCCCTGGATCGGCTTGCGTACCGCTGATCTTGCCGGCGCGCACGTCGAGTACTGCCGCGGCATTCGCAATCCCATCGGGGTCAAGGTCGGCGCGGCAATGGATGCCGAGTGGATACTGGGCCTCTGTCGAGTCCTGAATCCTGACAACGAAGCGGGGCGTCTGACCCTGATCCATCGCATGGGGGCCGGCAAGATCGGCGACCAGTTGCCGCGTCTGATCGAAACCGTACGCAAGGCCGGTCATCGCGTGCTGTGGATCTGCGATCCGATGCACGGCAACACCATCAGCACCGACAACGGCCTGAAGACGCGCCCCTATCAGGCCATCCTCAGTGAACTGACCCAGGCGTTCGAGATTCATGCCGCCTGCGGCTCGCATCTGGGTGGCGTGCACCTCGAGCTGACCGGCGAGGATGTGACCGAGTGCACCGGCGGCGCGCGCAATCTGTCGGCCACGGATCTGGAGCGGGCCTACAAATCCAACGTCGATCCACGACTCAACTACGAGCAGGCGCTGGAGCTGGCAATGGGGATCGTTGCCCACCATCGGGGCGAGACCAAATCAGCCTGAGGCGGCGCCCGGTTCGCGCAGATCGTTGAGCAGGCCGCGTCCGCCCTTGCGCAACAGGCTGCCGGCATAGAGCAGGGCGAGGGCGGCCAGGCTGTAGTACTGCAACCAGCCGTGGCTGTCGAGGTGTGCCTGCGTCAGGGGAGTGCTCAAGCCCTGGGGCCATAGGCCATCGACCAGCCAGCCCAGGCATACCGCGCCGCCGGCGCAAATGGCGGCGAACGCCAATGCCATGCGTTGTCCATGCAGGCGTCGCAGCACGCCGAAGGTGGCAAGGTTGGTCGCAGGTCCGGTCAGCAGAAAGGCGATCGCGGCGCCCGGGGATACCCCGGCCGCGATCAGCACCGCGACCAGCGGTGTTGCGCCAGCGGCGCACACATACATCGGCAATCCCAGCGCCGCGAAAATCAGTACCTCCAGCCCGTCCGGCAGCTGCGCCCAGAGCACGGATTGCGCATAGGGCATGATCAGCGCCGCCAGGGCGATGCCGGCGGCGATCCAGGCTGCGGTATCGTCCACCAGATCGATCAAGCCGGATCGCAGGGCACGGCGCCAGCGTGGCCGGTCGGTAGCAAGCGGGCGAGCATGGTCATGTGTGCAGCAGGCCGCGGTTGGCGCCGCAGGCGACACCGAAGGCGGCGGCCACAGGCGATTCAGCGCGTAGGCCACGAATACCGCCAATGCCGCTGCCGCGAGCACGCGGATCACCGTCACCTCGACACCCAGCAACGGTACCGAAACGAATAATGCCGTCAGGCCGACCTCGGGTGTTGCGATCAGAAAGGCCAGCGCCGCCGCCTGTGGCATGCCACGCCGCACCAGCGACTGATACAGCGGCAGCACGCCACAGCTGCATATCGGTAGCGGCAGTCCCACCGCCATGCCGCGCAGGGCCTGCATGCCGGGGCCGCCACGTGCGATCCAGCGCAGCCAGCGCTCCGGCAGCTCTCCGCTGACGAAGCCCCCGATCACGTAGGCCAGCAGCAGTGCAGGCGCCGACTGCAGCGCCAGATCCAGTGCGCGCATCCAGAAGTCGAGCATCTCGGAATGCCCGATCTGCGGGCTCATCATCAACGCCAGCAGGCCGATTGCCGCGAGGTTGCCAAGGCCCTCGTACGGCGGGACAGACTTCTGATGCGCGGCATGGTCGTCCAGGTGCGGACGACCGAAGACCACATGCAGGATCGAACCTGCGATCAAGGCCTGGAACCAGGCCCAGCCCTGGCCCCCCAGCAGGGTACTGAGCGACACACCGTAGCCGTAGCCGAGCAGGGTGATGACGCACATGCCGGCTATCGCCAGTGACGGCAGCCAGACGCCAAAAACCGGAAACAGCAGCCACCACACGGCCAAGCCGACCGGCACGCTGTGTATGGCGATGGCGATGCCGAGCGCGCCATGACCGATGCCGCCGGCGGGTGACAGCGCCGCCCCATCTCCCAGGGCATGCAGCATCAGCCCACCGATCGCTACGCTAAGGGCAAACAGGTGTGCCTCGCGTCGTGCATGCGTCAACAGCTGCTCCATCAGCGTGGGCCCCAGCAGGCCGAGCAGCACGAAACCCAGGGTGGCATATCCCCCAAGCTCGAATGCCTCCGGCAACACGTCCAGCAGGATCAGGCCGCTGATGCTGAACAGCACGAAGCCATCAAGAAAGCCCAGCAGCGCGGGTCGGGAACGGGCCACTACATACAGGGCCGGACCCGCGAGTAGGGCAGCGATCGTCAGTAGGAGCAGGGCGAAGTGCATGGGCGCGAATCGGTCAATGCGCAATTATCCCATGGACCGTGGTGCTGTCGGCGGTGTTGCTCGCCGGGCAAAGGCAGCTAAGCTCTTGGTCGAGGCGGCTTCCGGCGCAGAGAGCAAATCAGATGAATCAGACCAGGATGGTCTTGGCGGTGGGCGCGGTCGCTGCGCTGGTAGCGGCGCTGTGGTGGTCAAGGCCGGAGCCGCGGGATTCGTTCGACTACGCCGCCGCGTTCGAGCAGTCGCAAGCCCGTCCCGCCGACGGCGTGAACGTACTGGCGCTGGTCGGAAAGGATGCACAGAGCATCGAGCGGCTGCTGGGCCCGGCCGATCAATGCGAGCAGTCCCTGCACAGCCGCCGCTGCCGCTATGCGCAAAGCCCCGTCGAGATTGTCTTCATTGGTGGCCGCGCCGACTGGTTCACGATTCGCAGTCGCGGTCGGGATGTCCCGTTCACCGCAGACGGCCTGGCTCATTTTGGACTGCCGGTGTCCGAGCCCGACGAGGTCACGGTCAGTGAGAGTGTCTGGCGCGATCTCGCGGGTCTGAAGGAGGTGCGTCTGGTCGGCGACGAGAACGGGGTGGCGTATGCGCGCGTCAAAGCAATTACACCTTAGGCTGCGCGCGGCGCTGCTCGCCGCGTCACTGGCCGCTCCGGCGTACGCGGATGACCTCAGGGTGTTGCGGGTGACTCCTGCGGGGGATGATGTCGCCACGGCCGATCAGGTCGTCATTCATTTTGATCGCGCGATGGTGCCGCTGGGGCGGATGCAACGCACCGCTGCCGAAGTGCCGGCTCAGCTGCTTCCGGACCCCGGTTGTCAGTGGCGCTGGCTGGATGCCCAGGCCCTGGCATGCCAGCTGCCGCAGCAGCTGCAGATGGCCACGCGCTATACCGTGCGCATCGCAACGCCGCTGCAGGCCCTGGATGGTACAGCGCTGGCGCGGCCGGTCGAGCATCAGTTTGTAACCGAGCGGCCGCGGGTGGCCTACGCCTACGTGCTGCACTGGTTGGGGCCCGGCGAGCCGGTGGTGCGCGCGCGGTTTTCCCAGCCGGTGAGCGCGGCCGCGATTCGCGCCACGCTGCGCTTTGGCGACGTGCCGGCACTGGCCGAGCCGCCGGAGTTTGACGCCGAGACCCCGTTCTACAGCCCAGAGGGCGAGGCGCGACAGGATTGGTGGTTGCGACCGGAGCGTGCGCTGGAGCTGAATCGTCCCCATGCGCTGAAGCTGCAGCCTGGCTTGCGTGCGGAGCTCGGACTGCAGGCCAGTCTGCAGCCGCAGAAGCTGGCCGAGGTCCACACGTTTCCGGCGCTGCGCCTGCAGGGCCTGAGTTGCCAGCAAAGCCCGACCGAAGTCGGCGCGGTGGCGCTTGAATGCCCGCCGCTGGAAGGCGTCAACCTGGTGTTCACGGCACCGGTGTCGGTCACCGCACTGAAGGGGTTGTTGCGTATCACGCCGGATCCTGGGCGTGGACAGACCGATCCCGACTACGACCCTTGGGCGGGGCTGGTGGACGGGCGCCGGCATTCCGGTCCGCACCAGCGCGGTCAGGTCTATCCGGTGCGCTTGCCGTTTCAGCTCCAGGCGGAAACGGAGTATCACGTCGAGATCGCAGCCGGGCTCAGCGACCAGCTGGGCCGCCGCATGGACGCACCCCTCAGCCTGCGCTTCCGCACCGGCGCCCGTTCTCCGCGACTGGTGTTCGAACATGAGCACGCGGTGATCGAGTCGGGGCTCGACTCGGAAGTGCCGGCAGTGGTCACGAATCTGCAGCGAATCGACGCCCGCTTTGATCGGCTCACGGCGAGCGGTCTGCAGACGAATCAGACGCGGACGCTGGCAGTGGCGCCAACCCGCAATCTGGCGTTCGCCATGCCGTTGGACGTGCGCGGCATGCTCGGCGTCGCCAGTGGTGCGGTGCGTGGGGGGCTGTCGACCGAGCCTCGCACCGATCAGCAGCCGCGGGAGTTCTTTGCCGCGGTTACACCCTGGCAGGTCCACGCCAAGTTGGGCCACAGCAACCTGTTGGTGTGGGTCACGGCAATGGCTGACGGGCAGCCGGTGGCCGATGCCGAGGTCGGAGTGCTCGATCAGTTCGGTACTGGCATCAAGGCCAGCGCGCGTACGGCAACAGACGGCACTGCGCAGTTGCCGGGCGCGGCCGAGCTCGATCCCGACTTGCAGCGTGTATGGGGACGTGAGCCAGGACCTCTGTGGCTGCGAGTGCAGCGAGGCGACGAGCTGGCGGTCATGCCCTTGTCCCAGGATTTCGTGGTCGATACCTGGCGTGCTTCACGCGAGCAGATCTACGCATGGCGACGCGAGCGTCACGGCCATCTGAAGGCCTGGGGCACCACCGCGCAGGGCGTGTATCGCGGCGGCGACACGGTCCAGTACAAGCTGTATGTACGTGACGACGCCGGTCGTTCGCTGGCGCCGGCCCAGGCTGGAGAATACCGGCTGCAGGTTTTCGATCCCGCCGGCAGCGTGGTGCATGAACGCAAGGCGCAGCAGTTGTCGGATTTCGGTGCCTTGCAGGGCGAATTCAAGCTGGGCACGCGTGCGGCGGTGGGCTGGTATCGGTTTGTGCTGACCCCCGCCTTCGCCAAGGACCAGGAGCTGGAGCCGTTGCGGGTGCTGGTCTCGGACTTTGTACCGGCACCGTTTCGCGTCAGCGCTGAACTGCGGACCCCATCGGCGCAGCCTCGGCAGACGGTGGACGTCGTCATAGGCGCGCGCCTGCATGGCGGCGGGCCGTTCGCCGCTGCGCCGGCGCGGCTGAACGCCCGCATTCGCAATCGCGCGCTGCAACCACAGCCACCGCTGGCGGCCGGCTATCAGTACGACACGCTGGCCGCTGGCGGGCGGAGTCAGGACGAGGTGCTGACGCAATCTGCAAGGCTGGATGCAGCCGGCGAGTGGACGCAGGTCTTGAATCTGGCCGACGGTGACGTGCTGTACGGCGAACTCGTGGTCGAGGGCAGCGTTCAGGATGACCGCGGCCGCAGCATCGCTGCCCAGACCGCCGTACCGTATGTCGGGCGCGATCGCTACATCGGCCTGCGCAGCCGCGAGTGGGTCGGACGCAGCGGCCGCCCCACGGCTGCGGAGATGCTGGTGATCGATCCGCAAGGCCATCCGCTGGCCGACGTTCCCTATTACGTCAAGGTGGAGCGCAAGATCACACGCGGCGCGCGGGTCAAGGGTGCCGGCAACGCCTACATCACGCGCTATCTGCGCGAGTGGCAGCGGGTCGAGACCTGCCAGGGGCGTTCCTCGGTGGAAGGCATGTCGTGCAGCTTCACTCCCGAGGCCGCAGGCGAGTACCGCATGATCGCGATGGTGCGCGACAGCCATGATCGCCTGCATCAAACCCAGCAGTGGCTGTATGTGGAGGGACCGCAGGCGGTGCTGTGGGAGGACACGCCGGATTACAGCCTCGATCTGCGGCTGGATCAGGCCGAGTATCGCAGCGGGCAAACCGCCCGGATTCTGGTCAAGAATCCGTTTCCAGGCGCGCGGGCCCTGATTACCGTCGAGCGGTACGGCGTACTCGATCACTGGGTGCAGACGCTGGAGGGCAGCACGCCGATGATCCGGGTGCCGATCAAGCCCGAGTATTTTCCGGGCGCTTACGTTTCGGTCGTGGTGACCTCGCCGCGGGTTGCGGCTGCGCCCGCCGCGGCCGGGCGGCTTGACCTGGGCAAACCCACGTTCCGCATGGGCTACACCCCGCTACCGGTGCGCGATGCTCACCGCGAGATCGCGGTAGCGGTGCAGCCGGCGCGCGAGACGTACAAGCCGGGCGAGCGGGTGCGTGTGGACCTGCGTGCGCAACCCCGCGTGCGGTCGTCCACGAGCGGCACGGAGCCGATCGAGCTGGCGGTCGCGGTCCTCGATGAGGCGGTATTCGATCTGATCCAGTCCGGTACCGACTACTTCGACCCGCTCAAGGGCTTCACCTCGCTGGAGCCGCTGGATCTGGCCAACTACGCGATGCTTACGCGTCTGGTGGGGCGGCAGAAGTTCGAGAAGAAGGGTGCCAATGCCGGCGGCGACGGTGGCGCTGCCTTGGCGCTGCGCTCGGTGGACAAGTTCGTGGCCTACTGGAATCCGGCGCTGAGGACCGATGCGCAGGGCCGGGCAGCGATCGAGTTCCGATTGCCGGACAATCTCAGCGGCTGGCGCGTGCTGGCGCTGGCGGCAACACCATCGGATCGCATGGGCCTGGGGCAGGGCCGGTTCTCGGTCAGCAAGGCCACGGAGCTGCGGCCGGCCATGCCGAATCAGGTCGCACTGGGCGACCGGTTTGAAGCCGGATTCACCGTGCTGAATCGCGACTCGGCAGTGCGTACGCTGAAGGCAGAACTCGCCGTCACTGGTGGCGCCAGCGGCCGCCACGCCGAAACCTTCCAGCTGCAGCCATACGAGCGGCGTACGCTATATCTCCCGGTCAAGGTTGTGAGCGAAGAGAACCTGCAGTTCACGGCCAGCGCAGGTGACGCCGCCGATCAGGATGCGCTGAGGCATGAGGTTGCGGTGAAGCCGCGCCCCCTGCATCAGCTGGCGGCAGACTACAGCAGTGTCACCGCCGGGCATCAACACACCCAACAGCTGCGTCTGCCCGATACCGCCGAGCGTGGTGAGCTGCGGGTTTCGGTTTCACCCAGCGTCATCGGCAATCTGGGGGGTGCGTTCGGCTACCTGCGCGACTACCCCTACAGCTGTTGGGAGCAGCAACTGAGCCGTGCGCTGATGGCCGCACACTATCTCAACTTGCAGCCCCGGCTTGGAGGCAGCGTCAACTGGCCCGAGGCTGCAGGCTTGCCCGCACAGATCCTGGCCCGTGCCGGCGACTTCCAGGCACCTGCAGGAGGCATGGCGTTCTGGCTGCCGCGCGACGGCTACCAGAGCCCCTACCTGTCGGCCTATACCGCGTTGGCGTTCGCATGGCTGCAGCAGATGGGGTACACCCCGCCACCGGACGTGAGCGCCAGGCTCAACGACTATCTGCAGTCGCTATTGCGGGATGACATCCCGGCCTCTGGATATGAAAGCGCCGAGGCCCGGGCACAGGTGAGGGCGGTGGCGCTTGCGGCGCTGGCGCAGCAAGGGCAGCTGCCGCCTGGTGAGCTACAGCGGTATCGCGCGCAGTTGCCGCGCATGGGCGTATTTGGGCAGGCGCTTTATCTGCAGGCGGCAGCTGCGGTTGCCGGTGCTGAGCCGGCGCGTGATGAGGCTCTCGGCCGGCTGCTGTCGCGCGCGCAGCTCTCAGCCGGGCGCATGGTCCTGCAAGAGGACGGCGACAGCCGCTGGCCCCAGCAACTGGGTAGTGAACTCAGATCCAATTGCGCGGCGTTGTCGGCGCTGATGGTTTCGCCCGGAACAACCGGAAAGGCGGCAGCGCTGGACGAATTGCCCACTCGGCTTGCGCGGGCCATTACCCAGGCACGCGGCAGCCGCGTGCATTGGGAGAACACGCAGGAGAACGTATTCTGCAGCCGCGCCTTGCTTGAGTACGCGCAGCGGTACGAACGCCCGGATCTGTTGCTGACCGCAGCTGTGGCATTGGATGGTCAGCGCCTGGCGAGCGTGCAGATCGCAGCCGGCCGCAATGGCGCGATAAGCAAGGCGCTGACGGCCGAAAGCGTCGACAAGGATCACGTGCTGAGCGTCACTGCCACCGGCACGGGGCGTGCATACGTGGACACGACCTTGAGCTATGTCGAGCGACCTGAGGTAGCGCAGCCCGTCAGCGCGGGCTTGAGTCTGGAGCGGCGCTACTTCGTGCAGCGAGCAGGGCAGTGGCAGGTACTGGATTCACCGATGACGGTTCGCCGCGGCGAGCGCATCAAGGTGGAGCTGGACGTTTCGGTGCCGGGCGCGATGAACTATCTGGTCGTCGACGATCCGGTTCCCGGCGGCCTGGAGCCGATCAACCCGGATCTGGCCAACGCCGCATCGATCGAAGAAGCGGCCATCGATCTGAATGGCAGCGCCTATCCGTACCCGTTCTACCATCGCGAGTTGCGCTTTGACGCTGTACGCCATTACGCCGACGCAATCGGCAGCGGGCGTTACCGTCTGAGCTGGATCGGCCAGGCGGTGGCTACCGGCGAGTTCCTGGTCGATGTGCCGCGCGCCGTGCAGATGTACGACCCCGATGTCTACGCCAGCGGTGCGCCGCAGCGCCTAGTTGTCGAGGCGGCACCCTGAGTACACGCAACCCCAGTCGGGCGGTGTTGAGGCTGGCGGTGGGCGCAGTGGTACTGCTGGTGCTGGCGACCGTGCTGGGCCAGCGGCGCTTGCCCGCTCGGCTCGATCTGGCAGCCGAAGCCGCCGGCCGGGTGGCGGTGCTGGACCGCGAGGGGCAGTTGTTGCATGCAGCGCATGACGGCGGCTGGAATCTGCACGAACGCGTCGCCCTGCAGGAGATTCCACTGCTGCTGCGCGAGGCGTTCGTGACGGCCGAGGACCGCCGCTACTGGCAGCACGGGGGTATCGACTGGCGGGCGCGTACAGCAGCGGTGTGGCAGAACCTGCGTGCCGGGGGCGCCCAGCGCGGCGCCAGCACCATCAGCGAGCAGGTTGTGCGGCTGCTGAACCCGCGACCGCGAACGCTATGGTCGCGCTGGGTTGAAGGCTGGGAGGCGATGCGCCTGGAGGCGCGTTACAGCAAGGCCGAGATACTGGAGTTCTATCTCAACCAGGTGCCGTATGCGTCCAATCGGCGCGGCGTGCTGGCCGCAGCGCGCCTCCATTTCGGCCGCCATCTCGACACCTTGTCAGAGTCGGAAATGCTGGCATTGGCGGTGCTGGTTCGTGCGCCATCGCGGCTGTCGCGCGAGCCCGCTGCACTGCGGGCCGGTATCCAGCGGCTGCTGTCCGCTTTGCAGCAGACCGGCGTCGTGAGCAAAGCGGATGCACAGCGAGTGTCTGCTCAGGGCCTGCAGCTGAAGCGACACTCGCAAGGAGCGCAGGCCCCGCACTTCCAGCGCGAGGTGGAGCGTCGCGCACTGGCGATCGGGAGCGCAGCGCGCGCTCAGGTTCGCAGCAGCCTGGATGCGCCGCTGCAACATCTGACCGAATCGTATCTGGACGAGCGGCTGAAGGATCTGTCGCGCGAGGGTGCGCGGCAGGGCGCTGTGCTGATCGTTGAAGTGCCCGGAAATCGCGTGCGCGCATGGGCGGTGAACGATCAGGAACACCCTGACGTGGTCGGCGTCGATTCGGTGCGTAGCCCACGGCAACCGGGGTCGACGCTGAAGCCGCTGCTTTACGCCTTGGCAATGGAGCGAGGCTGGGATGCCACGACCCTGATTGACGACAGTCCGCTGGCCGAGCGTGTGAATCACGGGCTGCATCAGTACCGCAACTACAGCCGAGTGCATTACGGCGCGGTGACGGTGCGCGAGGCGCTGGGCAACTCGCTGAACATCCCGGCGGTGAGAGCGCTGCAGCATGTGGGGGGCGCCGACTTCCTCGAACGCCTGCACCTGCTTGGTATGGACAGCCTGGCTGCGCATCCCAATGTCTATGGCGATGGTCTTGCCCTGGGAAACGGCGAGGTGTCCCTGTACGAACTGGTTCAGGCCTATACCGCGTTGGCCAGCCAGGGCCGTTGGCAACCGCTGACCGTGTTCGAGGACGATCTGGAGCCGCGCCGCTCTAGGCGAGGGTACGCACCGCAGGCGGCGCGGACCATCAATGCGATCCTGGCCGATCCGGCCGCGCGTCAGCTCGAGTTCGGCGAAGGGGCGGTGCTGAGGTTTCCGGCGGCCACTGCGGTCAAGACCGGCACCTCCAGCGACTACCGCGACGCCTGGGCCGTTGCCTATGACGGCCGGTATGTGGTCGGCGTCTGGGTCGGCAATCTGTCGGGTCGGGAGACCGAGGGCATTACTGGGGCCCGCGGTCCGGCGCTGCTGACGCGCTCCCTGCTGGCGGTGCTGGCGCCTGACACACGTGCATTGCAGCAGGCGGAGTTGAAGCTGCAGCCCGAGCCTTCCTCGGGTGTCGTGACGGCACCTGCAGAGGGGCCGCTGCTGCTGCAGCCCTTCAACGGACTGCAGCTGGCAATGGACCCGCGCATACCGGACGAGTTGGAGGCCTTCGAGTTTCAGCTGGCCTGGAATCAGATTCCGCATGCGGTGCACTGGCTGCTGGATGGGGTGCGCGTGGCAACTAGCTCCGAGCCGTACTGGAGCTGGCCGCTCAGGCCGGGGGTGCACCGGCTGCGCGCTCAGGTCGTCGCCGATGACGGCCAGCCACTGGAGACGCCAGAGGTGAGCTTTCAGGTGCGCTGATGCGCGCAACGCGCTGATCCGGTGGCTTATTTGCGCCGTGTTCATGGCCAAGCGCTTGATTCGTCGGAGATCGCCCGCATACAACGGCGCAACACCGGCATAATGCCGAAGACGATCCCTCAGGAGCCCACGTGGAAACCCTCACCGACCGTACCGCCCCCGTACTACCGCTGCGCGATGTGGTCGTATTCCCGCATATGGCCATCCC
>JBFJJW010000061.1:0-15020 GCA_041612095.1 Solimonas sp.
ACTACAACACCGCCCGCGATGTGCAGGGCGTGCTGCAGCGCTACAAGGAGCTGAAGGACATCATCGCGATTCTGGGCATGGACGAGCTGTCTGAAGAAGACAAGCAGGCCGTTGCCCGCGCGCGCAAGATTCAGCGCTTCCTGTCGCAGCCGTTCCATGTTGCCGAAATCTTCACCGGCTCGCCCGGCAAGTACGTTTCGCTGAAGGAAACGATCCGCGGCTTCCGCGCCATCGTCGACGGCGAAATGGATCATCTGCCCGAGCAGGCGTTCTACATGGTTGGCACCATCGACGACGCCGTCGAGAAGGCGAAGAAGCTCTAAGGCGCCGCACGGCGACTGGAGAAACCAAATGTCCGCACTACACATCGACATCGTTAGCGCCGAAGGCCACATCCACAGCGGTGAGGCCTCCATGGTGTTTGCGCCGGCCTCGCAGGGTGAGGTCGGCATTGCGCCGCGCCACGCCCCGCTGCTGACCACGATGAAGCCCGGCACTCTGCGGGTCCAGAACGGCAGCGAAGAGCTTTCGTTCTTCGTCGGCGGTGGCATCCTCGAGGTGCAGCCGCATCTGGTCACGGTGCTGGCGGATACCGCGCTGCGCGCCAAGGATGCGGATGAGGCTTCGGCCCTCAGCGCCAAGCAGGCGGCAGAAGAGAAGCTGGCTGGCGCCAAGTCGGAGATGGATCTGGCCAAGGCGCAGTCCGAACTGATCGAAGCCGCGGCACGCCTGCAGTTCGTCAAGCAGTTGAAGAACCCGGGCCGAGGCTAAACGCGCGCGCTCGCAGTACAGTAGAGGCCGCGCTCATGCGCGGCCTTTTTCTTTGAGGAGCCCGAGTCCGGACCATGGCAATGAAGCCCAAGGCAGCACCGGCTGCAATCCAGGATCCGCTGCATGTCATCGTGCTGGCTGCAGGCCAGGGCACGCGCATGAAGTCAGCGCTGCCCAAGGTGCTGCACGAGATTGGCGGCCAGCCGATGCTGGCGCATGTGCTGGCTGCCGCGCAGACACTGAATGCCGCCGGCATTCATGTGGTTTACGGACATGGCGGCGAGCAGGTACGGAGCTGGTTCGAGCGCACGTATCCGGGCGAGCTTCGCGTGCACTGGGCGCCGCAACAGCAGCAGCTTGGCACCGCCCACGCAGTGGCGCAGGCGCTGCCGCAGATTCCCGACACCGCGCGGGTACTGATTCTCTACGGCGATGTGCCGTTGACCTCGATCGAAACGCTGCGCGCGCTGGAGGCTGCCGGCCGCAAGACGCTGGCGTTGGTCACCGTCGAGGTGCCGCAGCCGAAGGGGTACGGACGCATACTCCGCAGCCGCGGCACAGTGACCGGCATCATTGAAGAGAACGATGCCAACGCGCGGCAGAGATTGATTCGCGAAATCAACACCGGGCTGATGGCCATGCCGGCCAAGCGCCTCAAGCCGTGGATCGCCAAGGTGGGCAACAAGAACGCTAAAGGCGAGTACTACCTGACCGACATCGTCGCGATGGCGGTCAAGGCGCGTCTGAAGGTGGCCACGGTGACGGCCACGACCGCCGAGGAAGTAGAGGGCGTCAATGATCGCGAGCAGCTTGCGCGCATGGAGCGCGTGTTCCAGCAGCGGCAAGCGCGAGCACTGCTGCAGGCGGGGCTGTCGCTGGCCGATCCGGCGCGCTTTGATTTGCGCGGCGAACTCAGCCATGGCCGTGATGTGCGCATCGACGTCGGTTGCGTGCTGGAAGGGCGCGTCGAGCTCGCGGACGGTGTCAGCATCGGGCCGTACTGTGTGCTGAAGAATGTACGTCTGGGGCCCGATACCGTGGTCGAGTCGCATTCGGTGCTTGAAGGGGCGGTGGCCGGCGCCGACACGCACATCGGCCCATTTGCGCGGCTGCGTCCGGGGACCGAGCTTGCCGACGAGGCCAAGGTCGGAAACTTCGTCGAGACCAAGCAGGCTCGCGTCGGACGCGGCAGCAAGATCAACCACCTGAGCTACGTCGGCGACGCCGAGCTCGGCGCAGCGGTCAACGTTGGCGCCGGCACCATCACCTGCAACTATGACGGTGCCAACAAGCACGCGACACGCATCGGTGACGGCGTGTTTGTCGGCTCGAACTCGTCGCTGGTGGCGCCGGTCACGATAGGCGCCGGGGCCACGATAGGTGCAGCCTCGGTGATCACCAAGGACGTGCCGGCGGACGGGCTGACGCTCTGCCGCGCCCGCGAACAGAAGACATATGCGGCCTGGAAGCGGCCGCAGAAGAAGGCCAAGCACTAGCCCAGGCGTACACTTCCCCGGAAACTTTCAGGAATACACCATGTGCGGAATCGTTGGTGCAGTTGCGCAACGCAATGTCACGCCGATCCTGTTGGAAGGCTTGCGGCGTCTGGAGTATCGCGGCTACGACTCGGCCGGAATAGCGGTCACCGGCAGCGACCGGCAGCTGCGGCGCGCGCGCGCCGTCGGCAAGGTCGCGCAGCTGGAAGCCAGCCTTGATGCCACGCCTCAGGCCGGCACAACCGGAATTGCCCATACCCGCTGGGCCACCCACGGTGTACCTGCGGAACGAAACTCGCACCCCCAGGCCTCGGACGACGTGGCTGTCGTGCACAACGGCATCATCGAGAATCACGAGGCGCTGCGCGCCGAGCTGGAGGCGCGCGGCTATCGCTTCAGCTCCGAGACGGACTCGGAAGTCATCGCCCATCTGATCCATCTGCTGCTGGGGGAGGGCCTGAACCTGCGCGGCGCGGTGCTCGCGGCGGTCGATCGATTGAAGGGGGCCTATGCGATTGCCGTGACGGCCGGTCGCGAACCCGAGCGCGTGCTGCTGGCGCGTCGCGGCAGCCCCTTGGTGATCGGCATCGGCATCGGCGAGCATTTCGGTGCGAGCGACGCGCTGGCGCTGTTGCCGGTCACCAATCGCTTTGTCTATCTGGACGAGGGCGACGTCGGCGAGATTCGCGTCGATGGCTATGACGTGTTCGACGCCGAGGGCCGCACTGTGCAGCGCCGCGAGCACGTCTCCAAGCTGTCGCCCGGCGCCATCGACAAGGGCGAGTACCGCCACTACATGCTCAAGGAGATCAACGAGCAGCCCACGGCGCTGGCCAATACCCTGCAGGGCCGCGTTGCCGGTGGGCGCGTGCTGGAGGGCTTCCTCGGCCCGCAGGCGGGGCCGCTGCTGGATCGCATCGAGCGCGTGCATATCGCTGCCTGTGGCACCTCGTCACATGCCGGGCAGGTGGCGCGCTACTGGATCGAGCAGATCGCGCGTGTGCCCTGCGTTGTCGATCTGGCTTCGGAGTTTCGCTATCGCGATCCGGTGATCGCGCCCAACACGCTGTTCATCACCATCTCCCAGTCCGGCGAAACCGCCGACACACTCGAAGCGCTGCGCCACGCCAAGACCCAGAACATCGCGGCGTCGCTGGTGATCTGCAACGCCCCCGAGTCGTCGCTGGTACGCGAGTCCGATATCGCGCTGATGACCCATGCCGGGCCGGAGCGCAGCGTCGCCAGTACCAAAGCCTTTACCACGCAGCTGATGGCCCTGGCTCTGGTCACGCTGCTGCTGGCGCGGCGGCACGGTCTCACGGCCGAGGCCGAGCAGGCGCTGGTGAAGGAACTTGAGCATGCCCCGGCCCTGGTTGAGGACGTGCTCGAACATGATGCGATGCTGCGCGAGCTGGCGGAACGGCTGATGCACAAGCAGCACGCCCTGTTTCTGGGACGTGGCCCGATGTGCCCGGTGGCCATGGAAGGCGCGCTCAAGCTCAAGGAGATTTCATACATCCACGCCGAGGCCTATGCGGCGGGCGAGCTCAAGCATGGACCGCTGGCGCTGGTCGATGAACACATGCCGGTGATTGCGGTGGCCCCGGGTGGGGATCTGCTGGAGAAGGTGAAGTCCAATCTGCAGGAAGTGCGTGCACGCGGCGGCGAGCTGATCGTGATCGCGGATCGTGAGGCCGGCTTCAAGAGCGAGGACGGCGTCACCGTCATTCCGATGCCGCACGCCGGGGTGCTCAGCGGGCCGATGATCTACACCGTGCCGCTGCAGTTGCTTGCCTATTACGTGGCGGTGCTCAAGGGCACGGATGTGGACCAGCCGCGCAATCTCGCCAAGTCGGTGACGGTGGAGTAAACCCGCGCGTGACGGCCCTGCTGTTACTGGTGCTATGCCTGGTACTGGGCGCGGTCGTCGCGCGCTGGATGCATCCACCGCTGGGTCTCGCGCAGGGGTTGAACTGGTGGGTGATCAATATCGCGCTGCCGGCGCTGGTGCTGGAACTGATACCGCAGCTGCACTTTGATCCGCAGCTGTGGTTTCTGGTGGTGTCGCAGTATCTGGTGTTCATCGGCGCGTGGATATTGGTCGCCGCGCTGGGCAGGCACTATGGCTGGTCGCGTGAGCGCATCGGCTGTCTGGTGCTGATGAGCGGCCTCGGCAACACCGCATTCATGGGTTACCCCTTGCTCGAAGCGCTGCACGGGCGTGAGGGCTTGGCGCTCGGGGTGGTCGCGGATCAGCTGGGATGCTTCATCGCGCTGGCGGTGGGCGGCGTGCTGGTCGCCGCCTGGTACTCCGGCGCGACGCCGAAGCCGCGCGATATTGCCAGGCGGGTACTGCTGTTTCCGGCTTTCCTCGCACTGGTGGTCGGTGTGGCGGTCGGAAGCTTCGGCGGCTGGCCCACGGGCGTCGCGCCGCTGCTGGCGCGCTTGGGCGATACGCTGATTCCGCTGGCCCTGTTCTCGGTAGGCCTGCGGCTGCGCCTGCAGCTGAGCGCTGGGCAGGGTTCTGCGCTGGCGCTGGTGCTGTCATGGAAGCTGGCGCTGGCGCCTCTGATCATGCTGGGTCTGGGCCTGGCTTTCGGTGTCGGCGGCCTGACGCTGACGATCGTGGTACTGCAGGCCGCGATGGCGCCAATGGTTTCGGCGGCGATTCTTGCAGATCAGCATCACCTCGAACCGCCACTGGCCAACAGCATTCTCGGCATCGGCATCCTCGCGTCACTGGTGACGGTGCCGTTGTGGAGCTTCGTGCTCGGCTGAGCGCCCTTGAATGCGGCCTGCGCCGCGCCCACTAACAGGGGAATGCACGTGTTCACCGATCAGGCGTCCTGATGCCGACACCCTTTGCCCTGTCGGTGCTGGATCTGGCGCCGGTCCCCGAAGGCGGGAGCGCCGCCGCTGCGCTGCGCCACACCGTGGAGCTGGCGCGGCTGGCCGAGCGCCTGGGCTATGTCCGTCACTGGTTCGCCGAGCATCACAACATGCCGAGCGTGGCCAGCTCGGCACCGGAAATCCTGATCGGCCATGTCGCGTCCGCCACGACCACACTGCGCGTGGGTTCAGGCGGCATCATGCTGCCGAACCACGCAGCGCTGAAGGTGGCCGAGACCTTTCGCACCTTGTCGGCCCTGCACCCGGGCCGCATCGACCTGGGGCTGGGGCGAGCACCGGGTTCGGACCACATGGCCAGCCGTGCGCTGCGCGCCGGTGACGGCCATGACTTCCCGGCGCAGCTGGCTGAGCTGCAGGCGTTCTGCGGCGGGCGCGACTTTGCCGCCAACCATCCGTATCGCGATGTAGTGGCCGTGCCTGACGATGCGCCGTTGCCGCCGATCTGGCTGCTGGGTTCCAGCGGCGCCAGCGCGCAGTGGGCCGGCAGCCTGGGCACGGGCTACAGCTTTGCCAGTCATTTCAGCCCGGCCCCTGCAGCGCCGGCGTTTCGTGCGTATCGCGAGAGTTTTTGCCCATCGCCGCAGTTTCAGCAGCCGCATGCGGTGCTGGGTGTTGCCGTCGTCTGCGCTGCGACCACCGAGGAGGCGGATCATCTGGCGCGGACCATGGACCTGGCCTGGCTGCGTATCCGGCGCGGGGCGTTTCTGCCGCTGCCCAGCCCGGAGACTGCCGCCGCCTATCCCTACAGCGCCCACGAACGCGAGGCCGTGCGCGAGTACCGGTCACACACCGTGATCGGCACGCCCACACAGGTGCGCGCCCGGCTGGAGCGACTGGCGCTGGACAGTGGTGCCGATGAGGTCATGGTGGTCAGCAATCTGTATGACCACGCCGCGCGTCTGCGCAGCTACGCATTGCTGGCACAGGCCTTCGCGGCCGTGTAACGCGCATCTCAGCGACTGCGGATCGTAGCGCGCCGGCCTACCGGCACCGGGCGGCAATATGCGCTTGCGGCACATGCGACAGCCGACCTGCGGCAGGCGGACGCCGAGGCAGGCCGGGATGCTGCGGACCGGATTCAGTCGGACAGCACTTCCGCGTTCAGGTCGTGCTCGCTGGCCTGCAGCACGCGCGCACGCACGATCTGGCCCGCACGCAGCGGCTGATCGGTGGACAGGTAGACCTTGCCATCGATCTCCGGGGCATCGGCCCAGGAGCGGCCGAGCATCAGGCCATCGTCGTCGCGGCCGTCCACCAGCACCTCGATCTCAGTGCCGATCTTCTTCTTCAGGCGCGCGCGACTGATCTTTTCCTGGGTCTGCATGAAGCGCGCGTGGCGCTCGCGCTTGACCTCGTCGGGCACCGCGCCCGGCAGCGCGTTGGCGGTCGCACCGGCGACCGGCGAGTACTGGAAGCAGCCGACGCGATCCAGCTGCGCTTCCTTGAGCCACGCCAGCAGCTCTTCAAAGTCAGCGTCGGTTTCGCCCGGAAAGCCCACGATGAACGTGCTGCGCACGGTCAGGTCGGGACAGATGGCGCGCCAGGCACGCAGGCGTTCCAGCGTGTTCTCAGCAGCGGCGGGGCGCTTCATCGCCTTGAGCACCGAGCGCGAGGCATGCTGGAACGGAATGTCCAGATACGGCAGCACCTTGCCTGCGGCCATCAGCGGCAGAATCGCATCGACATGCGGATAGGGGTAGACGTAGTGCAGACGCACCCAGGCACCCAGTTCGCCCAGGCCTTCGCACAGTCCGAGCAAGCGGGTCTCATAGTCGCGATCACGCCAGCGGCTGCTGGCGTACTTGAGATCGGCGCCGTAGGCGGAGGTGTCCTGCGAGATCACCAGCAACTCCTTGACGCCGGAGCGCACCAGCTTCTCGGCCTCCAGCAGCACCTCGCCGACCGGGCGCGAAGCCAGCTTGCCGCGCATCGACGGGATGATGCAGAAGCTGCACTTGTGATTGCAGCCTTCCGAAATCTTCAGGTAGGCGTAGTGCCGCGGCGTGAGCTTGATGCCTTGCGGGGGCAGCAGATCGAAGAGCGGATCATGCGCGGGTGGCACCACGGCATGCACGGCCTGCATCACGCTACCGAAATCCTGCGGCCCGCTGATCGACACCAGTTCGGGGAAGCGCTCGCGCACCAGCTGGCTCTTGGGTCCGGCCCCCATGCAGCCGGTGACAATGACCTTGCCGTTCTCGGCCATGGCCTCCCCTATGGCCTCCAATGACTCCTCGACGGCGGAATCGATGAAGCCGCAGGTATTGACCACCACGACATCGGCGGCGTCGTAGGTATTGACCGTCTCATACCCTTCTGCGCGCAACTGGGTGAGGATGCGCTCGGAGTCCACCAGCGCTTTCGGGCAGCCAAGCGAAACAAAGCCGACCTTGGGCGCGACGGACTTGCGGGCACGGGGTGTAGCGGAGCGGGCGGCCATGGGCGGCTCAGATCTGGCGGGGGGCGTATTTTACGTCAGCGCCAGCGGCACTCGCGCTGCGGGGGTGACGAGCGGCAGTGTTAGGCTAAAAACCCAGCCTTCCATCGGAACTTGTACGCATGAGCAGCTACTACGAACCCGAAGACCTCAAGAAATTTGGCGATATCGGGCGGCACGCGCAGCCACTGGCCGATGAGTTCTTCAAGTACTACGGCAAGGTCACCAGTGAAGGCGGGGCCTTGAGCAAGCGTGAGAAGGCGCTGATAGCGCTGGCAATCTCGCATTCGGAGAAATGCCCGTACTGCATAGACGCCTATACCACCGCCTGCCTGGAATCCGGTGCCAACCCGGAGCAGATGGCCGAGGCGGTGCACGTGGCGGCCGCGATGAAGGCGGGGGTCACGCTGGCGCACATGATCCAGATGAACAACCAGCTCGACAGGCTGGTGCTCTAGCGTGACGCCGCGGGACGATCGGACATATCCGGCGTTGCCATCGGGATGGCGGGCGGCGACGGCGGCGCCGATGATGGGCGCTGCCGCCGGGCGCGGGTGCATCGCAACCGCAGCCGCTGGCGTACCGCTACTTACGACGATTGCAAGCCTTAACTTCCGGACGAATCCATGAACGGCGACTTCAATACTTACGGCAGTGTGCAGGACTACTACGGCAGGGTCCTGAAAACCACCGCCGACCTGCAGACCGGCGCCTGCTGCACCGCAGAGGCGATGCCGGCCTACCTGCTGCCGATACTCAAGGAGCTGCATGACGAGGTGCGGGACCGCTTCTACGGATGCGGCTCGCCCATTCCGCCGGGGCTGGAAGGCGCCACCGTGCTCGATCTGGGCTGCGGCACCGGTCGCGATTGCTACCTGCTGTCGAAACTGGTGGGCCCGCAGGGGTTCGTCATCGGCGTTGACATGACCGAAGAGCAGCTTGCCGTGGCGCGGCGCCATCAGGGCTATCACGCCGAGAAGTTCGGCCATGACAACGTCGAGTTCCGGCAGGGCTACATCGAGGACCTGGCCGCGGCCGGCATTGCGGATGCGTCGGTGGACATCGTCGTCTCCAACTGCGTGCTGAACCTGTCTCCGGACAAGGCGCGCGTGTTCCGCGAGATCTTCCGCGTGCTGAAGCCAGGCGGTGAGTTGTACTTCTCCGACGTGTTCGCCGATCGCCGTGTGCCGCAGGCGCTGGCGCAAGACCCGCTGATGCTCGGCGAATGCCTTGGGGGGGCCTTGTATGTGGAGGACTTCCGGCGCTTGCTGACCGAGGTTGGCTGTGCGGATGCGCGCATCTGCAAGTCATCGCCGATTCCGCTGTTCAACCCCGAGGTGCAGCACAAGGCCGGCAGCATCCAGTTCCGTTCACTGACGATACGCGCCTTCAAGCTGGCGCTGGAGGATCGCTGCGAGGACTACGGTCAGGTCGCGACCTATCTCGGCACGCTTCCCGAGCAGGTGCATGCCTTCGATCTGGATGATCACCATCATTTCGAGACGGGGCGGCCGATGCTGGTCTGCGGCAACACGGCAGACATGCTGGCAAACACCCGCTACGGCAGTCACTTCGAGGTGCGCGGCGACAAGCTGCGGCACTACGGTCTGTTCGACTGCGGGCCGACGGCGTTCGCTGCCGCCGACGCAAGCGCCACTGGCAGCTGCTGCTGATGAGCGCAGTCCCCAAGCTGGGCGAGCTGGCGCCCGCCCGGTACAACTTCGAGGCCATCCTCAAGGCGCGTGGGCTGCACCTGCCGCCCGTGTCCGTGGACACGCTGCAGCTGAACCTGACCAAGCTGTGCAATCAGGCCTGCCGTCACTGTCATGTGGATTCGTCCCCCGCGCGCACCGAGGCGATGACGCGCGAAACCCTGCAGCATTGCCTGCGCGTCCTTGAAGCGCATCCGCATATCCGCAATCTGGACCTGACTGGCGGTGCGCCCGAGCTGCATCCCGATTTTGATTGGCTGGTGGCCGAGGCCACGCGCCTGCAACGGCATGTGATGGTGCGCCACAACCTGACGGTGCAGCTGGATGCCCATCCCCAGACGGGGGCCTCGCAGGCGTATCTGCCTGAATTCTTCGCCAGGCATCGGGTCGAGGTGATCTCCTCTTTGCCCTACTACCAGGCGTACTTCACCGATGCCCAGCGTGGGGGTGGCGTGTTCGAGAAGAGCGTCGAGGCGCTGCGGCGTTTGAATGCCGTGGGCTACGGGGTGGACGGCAGTGGCCTGGTGCTGAATCTGGTCTACAACCCGGTTGGACCTTATCTGCCCGCGCCGCAGGCGGAACTGGAGGCGGACTACAAGCGCGAGCTCAAGGAGCGCCTGGACATCGTGTTCAATGGCTTGTTCGCGATCACCAACATGCCGATCCATCGCTTTGCGCTGCACTTGCGCAAGAGCGGGCAGTACGGCGCCTACATGGACAAGCTGCTGGGTGCATTCAACCCGAGCGCAGCCAGCGGCGTGATGTGTCGCAGCCTGATCAGCGTGGATTACAACGGTGACTTGTTTGACTGCGACTTCAATCAGCAGTTGGGCATGGCGGCGGACGGTCCGCGCAACATCCGCGACTATGAGCATGCCGCTGTGGTGGGCAGGCAGATCCGATTTGCAGACCACTGCCTGGGCTGCACCGCAGGTGCGGGCTCCTCCTGCGGCGGCGCGACAGCCTGATCAATCCTCGTCGTCGCCGTTGTCGGCGGGCGCGCCGAGGATCGCATCGCCATCGCTGCCCGGCAGCTCCTGTACGTTCTTCAGCCGGCGGGTAATGGCGCGGGTACGCACGCCGGTGGCGTCGAGTTGATTGGTGGCCTCGTCGAGCTTCTTGCGCACCTTGTCGAGCACGTCGCCGAACTTCCCGAACTCGGTCTTGACCGCGCCGAGTACCTGCCAGACCTCGCTGGAGCGCTTCTCGATGGTCAGCGTGCGGAACCCCATCTGCAGGCTGTTGAGGAAGGCCAGCAGATTGGTGGGGCCGGTCACGGTCACGCGATGCTCGCGTTGCAGGGCCTCGAACAAGCCCGGGCGCCGCAGAATTTCGGCGTATAGGCCCTCCGTCGGCACGAACAGGATGGCGAAGTCGGTGGTGTGCGGCGGCGCCAGATACTTGCTGCTGATGCTGCGCGCCTCGTCGCGGATGCGCCGCTCCAGCGCCGAGGCCGCGGCCTCGGCAGCCACCGGGTCGGCGCGCTCCTGAGCCTCGATCAGACGTTCGTAGTCCTCGCGCGGGAACTTGGCGTCGATCGGCAGCCATACCGCCTGCTCGTCGTCGCCGCGGCCGGGCAGGCGCACCGCAAACTCGACGCGCTCGCTGCTGCCGGGTTTGGTGGCCACGTTGGCTGCGTACTGTTCGATGGTCAGCACCTGCTCCAGCAGCGCTGCCAGCTGCACCTCGCCGAAGATGCCGCGTGATTTCACATTGGTCAGCACGCGCTTCAGATCGCCAACACCGGTGGCGAGATTCTGCATCTCGCCCAAGCCCTTGTGCACCAGCTCCAGGCGTTCGCTGACCAGCTTGAACGAATCGCCGAGGCGCTTTTCCAGCGTCTCGTGCAGCTTCTCGTCCACGGTGCGGCGCATCTGTTCCAGCTTTTCGCTGTTCTCCTGGCGCAGGGTCTTCAGACCCTCCTCCACCGCGGCGCGCAGCGCGTTGGCCTGTTGCAGTTGGGTCTCGGTCAGGTGTTGCAGCCCCAGGCGCTGGGTTTCGCCGAACCGGGTCAGGGATTCGCGCTGCTCGCCGCGGCCGGTGCGGGCATCTTCCAGCAGCTGCCGCTGCACTTCGGCCAACTGCTTGCCGAATGCCTGCAGCTGCAGCGTCAGCTCGCCGCGCTGGGCCTGCGCCAGCTCGGCGGCTTCGCGGCGCGTGGTGGCGGCCTCCTCGCGCTGCCGTTGTTCCAGCCGGTCGAGTATCGGCGCGAGCTGCGCAGAGAAGTCGATGGGCCGGGCAAACAGGCGCAGGCCCAGCCAGCAGCCGAGCAGGGCGCCAATGACGGCGCTGACGAGGAGCAGGATGCTTACGGTGGTCATCGGCGAATTGTAGGCCCGGGCGCCGATTGTCGCTGCTTGCAGGGCGTTGCCGACGGTGGGAATCTGTGCGGGTCGCCGGTCACTGTCTACTTGTCGTTCGGATCCACCATGTCCGCAAGAATCCTGCTGCTGAGCGTGCTGCTGCTGTTCACTGCCTGCAAGGACGGCAGCCTCGATCTCGCCATTGCCGACGCGCCGGTAGATGGTGCGACGGCCGTTGTCGTCCAGTTCAGCGGGGTCGGCCTGCAGCACCAGAATGGGGACGAGCTGCGCTTCGAGTTCGATCCGCCGCGCAGCATCGATCTGCTGGCGCTGAGCGGGGGCGATAGCGAACTGCTGCTCAGCGACGTCGCGGTAGAGGCCGACACCTACAAGCGCGTCCGTCTGTTCGTGAATGCAAGTCGCGCCGGCGGCGAGTCTTACGTGGATACGCCGCAGGGACGCCGCGCGCTCTATCTGCCGGAGGATGCCGAGAGCGGCCTGACGCTGGAGGGCACGTTCGAGGTCCAGGAGCGCGAGACATCCGGGTATACCATTGATTTCGATCTGCGGCGCTCGGTGCGTGAGCCTGAAGACAACAGCACCGACTACGTGCTGAGGCCGCGACTGCGCAGCGTGGAGACCCGGCGCAGTGGCGCCATCGGTGGCTCGGTTGCCTCCGGCAAGATCACCGCCAACTGCAGCCCGGCGGTGTACGTGTACACGGGTTCGTCGGTGACGCCGGACGACATAGGTGGAAGCGGCGCACAGCCGATCACCTCCGACCGCGTGCGGCTGCAGGCCGGCAGCGGGGAGCATCGGTATCAGGTTGCGTTCCTGCCGCCCGGCACCTACACCGCGGCCTTCACCTGCGATGCTGCGCGCGATGACCCCGCAGCCAACGACAGCCCCAGCTTTACTTCACGCAATACCGAGGTCAAGGAAGGCCGCACGACGACGGTCAACTTCTAGGCCGGGGCCGCAAAGAAAAAGGCCGCGCATGCGCGGCCTTCTTTCGTCACTGGCGAGCAGATTCAGGCGGCGCGGGCGGCCTGCGCTGCCCTGGCCTGCTCCAGCTTTTTCTTGCTCGGCAGGATGCCCATGACCTTGCAGATGATGCCGAGCATGATCTCGTCGGCGCCGCCGCCTATCGAAACCAGGCGCGTGTCGCGGTAGGCGCGCGAGACGTTGTTGTCCCACATATAGCCCTGGCCGCCCCAGTACTGCAGGCAGGCATCCGTGACCTCACGCGAGACGCGGCCGATCTTGAGCTTGCACATGCTGGCCAGCATCGCGATCTCCTCGGGCGACTTCTTGCCGGCGATGTAGTCCTCGGTGGTCTGATAGACCAGCGCCTTCAGTGACTCAACCTCGGTGCGCAGCTCCGCCATGCGGAAATGCACCGACTGGTTGTCGATCAGCGCCTGACCGAAGGCTTGACGCTGGCTGGTGTACTCGATGGTTTCCTTGATGACATTGAACAGGCCATCAAGACCGACGGCGGCGCCGAACAGGCGCTCTTCCTGGAACTGCATCATCTGATACATGAAGCCCATGCCTTCCTGGCCGATCAGATTGCGACGCGGTACACGCACGTTGTCGAAGAAGATCATCGCTGTGTCGCTGGAGCGCATGCCAAGCTTGTCGAGCTTGGTCCTGCGCTCAACGCCCTTGGCGTCCATCGGCACGATGATCAGGCTCTTGTTCAGGTGTGGCTTGCCTTCGGAGGTGTTGACCAAGGTGCAGGCCCAGTCGGACTGCGTGCCATTGGTGATCCACATCTTGGAGCCGTTGATGACGTAGTCATCGCCGTCCCTGCGCGCGGTGGTCTTGATGCCGGCCACGTCCGAGCCAGCACTGGCTTCGCTCACCGCGATGGAAACCACCATATCACCGGCAACAGCAGGCGCCAGGTATTCCTTCTTCAGTTCGGCCGAGCCGAAGCGCGCCAGAGCGGGCGTGGCCATGTCGGTCTGCACGCCAATGCCCATCGGCACGCCGCCGCAGATGCAGTTGCCCAGTGCCTGCGCAAATACCACTTCGTAACTGTAGTCGAGCCCAAGTCCGCCGCATTCGACCGGCTTGGTGATGCCCAGTAGGCCGAGGTCGCCCATCTTCTTCAGCACTTCATGCGCAGGCCAGATGCCGGACTGCTCCCACTCGGCGATGTGGGGGTTGAGTTGTTCGTCGACGAACTGTTTCGTCGTGCGATACAGCTCGTTGTGTTCATGTGTAAGTTGCATTACCAGGCTCCGCCGATTGGAATCACGCGCCGAGTTATAGGGCGTCCCCCGGCAAAGGTCAATCGAAGTGAGATGCCGCTACGACGACGCTAGTAACCACTGTTACCGCAAGGCGTCGAGCGGGCGCCGGGGCCACCGTCGTCCGGCCAGCGGACCTGCAGCTCGAACAGTCGTGGCCAGCGCTTGCCGGTGACATACAAATGGTCGGTGTCGGGATCGTAGGCGATGCCATTGAGCACGTTGTCTATCGGGTCCCAGTCACTCGACTTGTGCAGCCGCTGCTGCAGCGCCGAAAGGTCCAGCCACGCGCGCACCTGCCCGCAACGGGGCTCGATCATCGCGATGCGATCGGTTTGCCAGACATTGGCAAGCACGTGCTCGCGGACATACTCAAGCTCGTTCAGTCGGTCGATAGGCACCCCGCCATCCCGCACCGCGATCCGTCGAATCAATGCGAAGGTTTGCGGATCGCGATAGCTGAGACGATGACTGCCATCACTCATGATCAGTTGCGCGCCGTCATGCGTCAGCCCCCACCCTTCACCCTCGTAGCTGAATGTCTGAAGCAGCTTGAACGCCGGCGAGAAAACGTAAGAGATGCGCTCGCGCCACGTCAGCAGAAAGATGCGATCGGAAAATCGGGTGAGGCCTTCGGCGAACACACTGTGCGGCAAGGAAATGCTGCGCACGGTCGCTCCGTTTGCGCGTTTTTTGTCGAAGAGCGCGGAAACACCGTACCCGCCTGAACTCTCCGTGAAGTGTCCGTCATGCCACTCGAGACCTTGCGTGTAGTGCGTTGCGTTGTGTGGAAAGTCGTTCACGACCTGATAGTGAAGAACCTCTGAAACCGTTGTGCCATCAGCGTTTGCGAGGGGTGACGTTGCAGCGCATGCGAGCGCGAACATGCGCGCAGTGCGTACCACAAGTGCGACAAGAAGTCGGCCGCTCGAAGAAGTCTTCATAAAGCTCATTGCATAAGAACGTTGATTTGAAAACTTTTTATCAGTAAAAATTCACACCGTGGAAACGCAAATGCAGCGTGACCCAACCTGCGCGGAGACTTCCGCGTTATCAAAGTATGGAGGATGTACAGATGGCGACTGCGAAAAAGGCTGCGAAGAAGGCTGCGAAGAAGGTCGTGAAGAAGAAGG
>JBFJJW010000062.1:0-15010 GCA_041612095.1 Solimonas sp.
GGGATCGATCTCCAGGCCATAGCCGCGCACGCCGCGCGTCTGCGCCAGATGGGCCAGCAGGGTGCCGTCACCGCAGCCCAGATCAAGAATGCGCGATCCCGGCCGTATCCAGTCGCAGATCAACGCCAGATCAGCACGCAATGCGGTCGTCATGCGCTGACCTCGTCAGCCACCCGGGCGAGATAGCCGCGCAGCAGGTCGTGGTACTGAGGAATGGGCATCAGGAAGTCGTCATGCCCGAGTTGCGAATCGATCAACGCATAGGACACATCGCGTCCGGCATCCACCAGCGACTTCACGATCTCGCGCGAGCGGGCCGGCGAGAAGCGCCAGTCGCTGGAGAAGGCCACGACCAGGAAGCGGGCCTGGGCAACCGAGAATGCGGCTGCCAGATCATCGCCAAAGTCGCGCGCGGGGTCGAAGTAGTCCAGCGCCTTGGTCATCAGCAAGTAGGTGTTGGCGTCGAAGCGGTCGACAAAGGACTGCCCCTGGTAGCGCAGATAACTCTCGACTTCGAACTCGACGTCAAAGTTGAAGCTGGGGGTGGCAATGCGCAGGTCGTTGCCGAACTTGGCGCGCATGGCGGCATCTGAAAGGTAGGTGATGTGGCCCAGCATTCGCGCCAGCTTGAGCCCGCGCGAGGGGACGACCCCATGACCATAGAAGTGACCGCCATGGAAGTCCGGATCGGACAGGATCGCCTGGCGCGCGATCTCGTTGAACGCGATGTTCTGTGCCGACAATTGCGGAGCGGCGGCGATGACCACGGCGTGGCGGACGCGCTCCGGAAGGTCAATGGTCCACTGCATGACCTGCATGCCGCCCAGCGAGCCACCGATGATGGCGGCCCAGCGCCCGATACCCAGTTGATCACTTAGTTGCGCCTGCGAGCGCACCCAATCACGTACCGTAAGCAGCGGAAAGTCCGGCCCCCAGGGCTTGCCTGTGCCCGGGTTGATCGTGTTCGGGCCGCTGGAACCGCGACACCCGCCCAGATTGTTCAGGCATACGACGAAGAAGCGATTGGTATCGATGGGTTTGCCGGGGCCTATGCAGTTGTCCCACCAGCCGGGCTTCCTGTCCTCGGCATCGTGGTAACCGGCCGCATGATGATCACCGGACAGCGCGTGGCATATCAGGATTGCGTTGGAGCGGGCGGCATTGAGTGCGCCGTAGGTTTCAACCATCAGCTCGTGGCTGGGCAGCATCCGTCCGCAATCCAGCGCCAGCGGCGCCTCGATCAGATACTTCTGCGGGCTCACCAGCCCAACGGAATCGGCAGGGTGCGCGGCGCTCATCGAGGCATTAGCGGAATGCGCCGGGCAACGGCAGCAGGCGGTTCAGGACCTGCAGCAGCAGGATCAGCACCAATGGCGACAGATCAAGCCCCGAGAGCGGCGGGATCAGGCGCCGTACCGGGCGCAGCAGTGGCTCGTTCATGCTCCACAGGATATTGCTGGCCGGGTTGTTCACGCCGGGCCCCAGCCAGGACATGACGGCCTGCACGAACAGGGTGAAGGTATACAGGTTCACCGTCAGCACGATCAGCTTCAAGGCTGCGAACCACAGGGCGGACGCCGGGCCCACGTTGAATCCCAGCATGCCGACGATGCTGTAGATGTAGATCAATGCAATGACGGCCACCGCCAGCAGCGCAGCGAGATTGAAGCCGCGCACCACCGGCAGGTACGGCCGCAACAGGTCGGTGGGAAAGCGTGTGGCTTTCCAGATGGCCTGTGAGATGGGGTTGTAGAAATCGGCGCGTGCCGCCTGCAGCAGGATGCGCAGCAGGAACACCCACATCAACAGGTCAAACAGCGTGGTGACCAGAAACAGCAGTGCGTTCGAAGTGTTGGCGCCCATCAGGTGTCCTTGCTCAGTTGATCGCCGAGCGCTTTGCTGCGTGCCGCTGCCGCGCCCAGGGCTTCAGCAAATATGGTACGCAGTCCCGCGCTTTCAAGCTGCGCGATCGCGGCCTCAGTGGTGCCACCCTTGGAGGTGACGTTGGTGCGCAGCTGAGTGACGTCGTCGCTGCCGTCGGCCATGCGTGCTGCGCCAATAAACGTCTGCCGTGCCAGTTGCGCCGCAACGTCCGGTGCCAGCCCCAGGCCGACGCCGGCCTCGCGCAGCGCCTCGGTGAGCAGAAAGTAGTAGGCCGGACCGGAGCCGGAAAGCGCGGTCACAGCGTCGATCTGCGCTTCCGACTCCAACCATACGCAGGGACCGGCCGTCTTCAGTATGTTCTCAGCCAGCTGGCGTGCCGGCACCGGCGTTTCCGGCGGTGCGTAGAGCCCGGTGATGCCGGCGCCGAGCAGGGCCGGCGTGTTCGGCATGCTGCGGACGTAATGCAGATCCGGACCCAGCCATTGACGCAGGCTGGCCAGCCGGATGCCAGCGGCGATCGAGACAACGACGCATCCTGTGCCGGGAGTGAGCGACATGCACGCTGCTCGCAGCTGCTGTGGCTTGACCGCCAGCACCACTGCAGCGGCACCGTCGACAACCTCGTTGCCACTGGACCCTACCGTAACGCCGTAGGTTGCGCGCAGCCATTCGGCGCGTGCGGCCACAGGCTCGGCGACGCGGATATCGGAAGCCTTGCGGCCGGCCGCCAGCAGGCCACCAATCAGGCTGGCCGCCATGTTGCCGCCGCCAATGAACGCAATCGTCGCTGCCATCTGGATGCAGGAGGAAGGGGGTAGTAGGGGAGTGCGCGGTATCATAGGGCATGACGCCTTTCGACACGACGCGCCTGTGAACCCACCTTCCCGCCCCAAGCCCAAGACGCCGACCCAGCGCAGCCCCGAGTTGCGCAAGCTGCTGGAGCAATATCGCGACCGCATTGAATCGGCTCGCGTTTACGATGTCGCGATCATCTCGGCGCTGGACGAGGCGCACAAGCTGTCCCAGCGCCTCGACAACCGGGTCCTGCTGAAGCGTGAGGACACGCAGGTCGTGCACTCGTTCAAGCTGCGCGGGGCCTACAACAAGATCGTGCAGCTCAGTGCGGCTGAACGCGCGCGCGGGGTGATCACGGCATCCGCCGGAAATCACGCCCAGGGCGTGGCGTTGGCGGCCAGGAAGCTGGGCTTGAGCGCATCGATCGTGATGCCGCGAACCACGCCCAGCCTCAAGGTGGATTCGGTGCGCGCGCTGGGAGGCAAGGCGATTCTGCACGGCGATGCCTACGATGATGCGCGCGAGCACGCCTACGCACTGGCGGCGGACAAGGGTATGACCATGGTGCCGCCATATGACGATGCCGACGTGATAGCCGGGCAGGGCACGATCGGCCGCGAGCTGACTCAGCAATGCCACGATTTGGACGCGGTGTTTGTCCCGGTGGGCGGCGGCGGACTGCTGGCGGGCGTCGCGGCATGGATCAAGGCGACACAGCCCAGGGTGAAGGTGATTGCCGTCGAGCCTGACGATTCCAACTGTTTCGAGGCCGCTTTCCGTGCCGGGCGTCGAGTGACGCTGCCGCAGGTCGGGTTGTTTGCCGACGGTGTGGCGGTGCGCCAGATAGGCGAGGAGACCTTCCGGGTTGCGCGCCATCTGGTCGATGCGACGGTGCTGGTCAGCGCCGACGAGATCTGCGCTGCGGTACGCGACGCCTTCTACGAAAACCGCTCCCTGCCGGAGCCGGCCGGCGCGCTGGCTATCGCCGGGCTCAAGCGCTGGGTTCATGAAACCGGTGCGCGCGGCAAGACGCTGGCTGCGATTGTGTCCGGCGCCAATGTCACGTTCGATCGCTTGCGTCACATCGCCGAGCGGGCCGAACTCGGTGACGAGGCCGAGGCCTTGCTGGCAGTCACGATCCCGGAGCGACCTGGCAGCTTCAAGCAGTTCCTGCGCCAGATCGGCCGGCGCGCGGTGTCCGAGTTCAACTACCGTTATGCCGCCAACGGTGCGGCCCACATTTTCGTCGGCATCAAGCTCAGCGGTGGCTTGCCGGAGCGTGAGGCACTGATCGACGGGCTGCGCACGCATGGCTACGAAGTGGTGGACATGACTGGCAACGAAATGGCCAAGGTCCACGTGCGCTTCATGGTTGGCGGCCGCAGTACCGGCTTGCAGAACGAGCGCTTGTTTCGCTTCGAGTTTCCGGAGCGCCCCGGCGCCTGCCTGGACTTCCTCAACGCGATCGGCTCGCGCTGGAACATCTCGCTGTTCCACTACCGCAATCACGGTGCGGCCTATGGTCGTGTGCTATGCGGCCTGCAGGTGCCGAAGAAAGAGTGGGCCGAGTGCAGGCGCTCGCTGGACGCACTCGGCTATACCTATGCCGAGGAAAGCGATAACCCGGCCTACACGCTGTTTCTTGGAACCGACTGAGTCCTACTGGCCGGCGAGCTGGAGGATGTAGTCCCAATGCTCGACGCGCACCGGTGTGACTGATAGCCGGGTGCCTGGCGCGAGCACCAGCAGGCCCTTGAGTGCCTTCTCGTGTTCGCGCAGCATGGCCAGGGTTACCGGCTGCTTCAGCTTCGACTCGAACGTGACGTCGACCAGTAGCCAGCGGGGGTCTTCGTGTGTGGACTTGGGGTCGTAGTGATCGGCCTTGGGGTCGAACTGCGTCGGGTCCGGATAGGCGTTCGACGCGATGGTCATCGTTCCGACGATGCCGGGCACGGCACAGCTGGAGTGGTAGAAGAACGCCTTGTCGCCCTTCTTCATCTGATCGCGGAACATGTTGCGCACCTGGTAGTTGCGTACGCCGTCCCATTTCTCGGTCTTCTTCGGGCGGCTCTTCAGATCGTCGATCGAGAAGCAGTCCGGCTCCGATTTCATCAGCCAGTAGGCCATCTAAGCATTCCTTGTTCGGTGATGACGGCGTCCATGCGCCGGTCCCAGGGGTCGCGCGGCAGACACTCGACGCGCTGACAGGCGTAAGCGTAACCGAGCAGCAGGGGTTTGCGGCCAATCCGGGGCCGCGCCAGCCAGCGATCGTAGTAGCCGCCGCCGGCCCCCAGTCGAAATCCCTGTCCATCAAAGCCGACCAACGGCATCAGTACCGCGTCGAGCTGCCGCCGGCGTATCAGTGGTCGCCGCAACACCGGCTCGGCGATGCCAAGGCTGCCGCGGCGCAACCGGGTATCGGGTCGCAATCCGACAAAGCCCAGTGTCTGCCGTGGGAGTACCAACGGCACGAAGACCCGGAGGCCGGCGGCGTGCAGGGCGGCAATTAGCGGCGCCGTGTCGAGCTCACTGCCAGCACTCAGGTAGACCGCGATGTGCCTGCACCTTCTCGCACGCAGTGCAACCAGGGCGTGAGTGGCGGCAAGCTCGGAAGCCGCTCGGCGCGCAGCGGCGCCGATGGCGGCGCGTCGCAACCGCAGTTCGCGGCGCAACGCGCGTTTCTGAATCAGTGTGTCTCCCGCCTGTGCCGTCATCGGTCATTGACCTTGAGACAGCGTCTCAAGTGGGTGCTGCACCAAGCCTTCGGGCTTCCCACTACGGGGTGGGCCTGCACGCCCGGCTCGGGTAAGGCTCCCGGGGGTTTGCAAATAGGCTCAAGGGGTTCCAGACCAATATTCGAACACCGCAGGAGACACGTGCCAAGCATACCACTGGTCGTCAACGGGTGAATCATGCGGCGGTCGGGAAAAGCCGAATCTGCGGTACGGGATTTCCGGACCTGCCAGGGCCGGTGCGCGCGCCGATTATTCGAGCGACAGCGAGGAGTCGATATCAAGCGTCATCTGGCGCAGGCGATTGACCGCGTCCGGATTGACTTGAGCTACCCCCTCCACGCCCTTGAGCTCCAACAGCTCGCGCGCGATGTTGAGCGCGGCCATAACGGCGATCTTCTCGGTGCCGAGCGCCTTGCCACGCTTGCGGATCGTGGTCATGCGTTCATTGAGGTAGTCCGCCGACTTGACCAGCGCCTCGTGCTCGTCGGGCGGGCACATTACGCTGTACTCCTTGCCCATGATGCGGACGGTGACGCTCAATGGTTCCTGCGGATCCTTGGCGTTGGCACTCATGTTTCCGGCTCCGATTCCAGCGACCGGACGCGCTCGACGATGCCCTCTATGCGCCGACGGAGTTCGGCGTTCAGGGCGAGCAGGCGGTCGCGTTCCTGCAAGGCACGCTTCTGCTCCAGGCGAGCCTGCCGATACGCGGCAATCAGGCGCTGGGTGCGTTCTTCTAGCTGCTGAAGTTCCTGGTCGAGCATGGGGCAATAAAAAAGGCGGCAGGCCCGAGTATAAGGCCGCCGCCCGCTTGGGGGGAGACTGCGTCTGCAGCCTCCCCCGGCCCGGCTTATTGCAACAGCAGGAACAAGGCGCCTGGCCCGCGGCGCAGGTGCAGCAACAGCTGGCCCTTGCCACCTGCCAGCTTGCGAAAGTCCTCCATGGTCACAATCGGCTGGCGATTGATGCCGATGACGATGTCGCCCTCGCGCAGGCCGGCGCGGGCCGCCGCCGAGCGTGGATCGACGCTCTGCACACGCACGCCACGGTCTGCGTCGCGTGTGCTGTCATCTACCGGCGCGAACACCGCGCCCGCCAGCCGCGGATTCAGCTGCTCGCCCTCGGAAGCGGCCTCGTCGTCCTTGCCGATGGTGACGGTCAGGGTGCGTGGCTTGCCCTCGCGCATGACCTTGATCTTGACCTTGTCTCCCACGCGCAGGAGGCCAACGATGTTCCGCAGCTGGATGAAGTTATCGATGCTCTTGCCGTTGGCCTCGAGAATCACGTCCTCCGACTTCATGCCGGCCTTGTCGGCTGGCGAGTTCGGCAGCACGCGCGTGACGACAGCGCCGCGGGTGTCGCTGAGTCCAAACGCCTTGGCCAGGTCCGGCGTCAGATCCTGACCGTTGATGCCGATGCGTCCGCGCTGGACCGAACCATGCTCGATCAGCTGGTCCATGATGTTGCGCGCAGTGTTGACCGGTATCGCGAAGCCGATACCGATGTTGCCGCCGGAGCGCGAATAGATCATTGACGGCACGCCAATGAGTTCACCCCGCAGATTGACCAGTGCGCCACCGGAATTGCCGGGATTGATGGAGGCATCCGTCTGGATGAAATCGCCCAGGCCATCGCCGACCCCGGTTCGACCCAGCGCACTGACGATGCCGCTGGTCACGGTCTGGCGCAGATTGAACGGCGAGCCGATCGCGACGACAAAATCGCCGACTTGCATGGCGTCGGAATCGCCTAGCGGCAGGGCCTGGAGCTTGCCGGCATCGATCTGCAGTACTGCGATGTCAGTCTCCGCGTCGCCGCCGATCAGCTAGGCGTCGAACTCGCGGTCATCGCTGAGGCGAACCTTGATCTCCTTTGCCTGCTGCACGACGTGATTGTTGGTAATGACATATCCCTTGGCCGCATCAACGATCACGCCGGAGCCAACGGACTGGAACTCACGCTCTTGCGGTCGATCGGGTACGCCGAAGAAGCGGCGGAACATCGGGTCATCCATCAACGGGCCAAGCGGGCTTTGCACCTGCACCTCACCGGTGACCGAGACATTGACCACGCCCGGCATGACCTTCTTGAGCATCGGCGCCAGTGACGGCACGCCCTGCTGCAGCGGCACGCCCACCGGGATGTCGGCGTGCGCCGGTCCGGGATTGCTGGAGAGCATGAACGCTGCGCCTAGCAGCGAAGCCGAAACAGCCAAGGGGGCGAAGATCTTGATTGCGAATTCTTTTGACATCGTAGGCATTCTCATCAGGCTGCGGACGGGCAGCGCGGTTATGACAGTACTTTCCGGCCAGAGGTTCAGCGCTGCAGACGAATATCCGGATTCAGGCTGTAAAGGCCGGTGATTGCGGCGCGTGCCAGCACGTGACCTTCGAGGCGCTGCCGAAGTTCGGTGATCGTGAAGCCTGCCTTCAATCCAACGCTGGGAAGGTCGGTAGCCAGTATCTCGAAGCGATACCGGTGCACGCGGGTGTCGTTCCACGGCGGGCAGGGGCCGTCGTAACCCAGGTATTGGCCCTCCATCGCAGCATCACCCCTGAACCATCCGGTGTAATCGTTCAGGCCCTGCAGCGCTTCTGCCGGACCCGAGGGTGCACGCTTGCCGTGAGCCACAACTCCCTGCGAGCACGCACCTTCCGCCAGCGAGCGCAGATCCGGTGGGAGGTCGATCATCAGCCAGTGCACGAACTCGACGCGTGGGAGATCAGCGGCGACTTCACGGTCCTCGCGATTGACATCGTCACCGCTGCTGGGGCAATCGACGTCGATCGCGGTGAGCACCAGGCTGCGAGCAGCGCTGGGCACGGCCGCCCAGCTCAGTTGCGGGCTCAGGTTCTCCGCAAGCCGGATATGCCCGCTGGGACTCTTGCGGGCGAAGGCGCATCGGCCGGGCATGCGTTGACCATCACGGAAGCTGCGGCTGCTGAGTTTCATGATCTCTCCGGTTTGGTGGACGGTACTATGACCATCGGCGGTTGATGGCCGTTTCGATGCCGCGGCGCAGTTCTTCCCCGATCTGCGCCATTCCGCGCGAAAGGCGCTCGGCCAGACGCTGTCGCCGCTTGTAGCGGACTGCGTACGCGTCGGTTTGCGCGATGCGCTGCAATAGGTAGTCATCGCTGGTCTGGAGCGTGTCGACCAGCTTCAGCTCAAGGGCCTGGGTGCCAAACCAGTGCTCGCCGGTGGCCACGCGCTCGAGATCGAGCTGCGGGCGATAGCGAGCGACAAAGGTCTTGAACAGTTGGTGGGTCTGCTCCAGGTCTTCGCGAAATTTCGCCCGGCCGGCATCGGTGTTCTCGCCGAACAGGGTCAGCGTGCGCTTGTACTCGCCGGCGGTGTGCAGTTCGAGATCGACATCGTGACGTTTGAGCAACCGGCTGAAATTGGGTATCTGCGCGACCACGCCGATCGACCCAAGGATTGCGAACGGCGCAGCGACAATACGGTCTGCGACACAGGCCATCATGTAGCCGCCGCTGGCCGCGACCTTGTCCACGGCAACGGTCAGCTTCACACCGTGCTCGCGTATCCGAACCAGCTGCGAGGCGGCAAGTCCGTAGCCATGCACCAGACCTCCCTCGCTTTCCAGGCGTAGCAGCACCTCATCGTCCTTGTCGGCGACCTGCAGGACGGCGCTGATCTCTTCGCGCAGGGCCTCTACCGCGCTGGCCTGCAGGTCACCGCGAAAGCCGAGCACGAACAGCCGCGGCTTGCGCACACGGTCCTTGCGCTGCTGAGCCTTGTGCTCGGCCTTGCGCTGCTTCTCCAGCTGCTTGATCTCAGACGCATCCAGCAGTTCCCCTCGCAGTACGTCCGCCAGCTTGCGGAAGCGCTGGTTGAGATTGCGTACTTCGATGGAATCGTCTGGCTGTTGCGCTCTGGCGCCGCGTAACAGCATGAAGAAACCGGCCGTTATCGCCAGCAGGGCCAGCACGGCGGTGACCGACTTGGCGAGGAACAGGCCATAGGCACTGAGGAAATCGATCACGCGGATACGCTCCTGGGGGGCTGATAATGGGCTCGAGGCAATGCCGGCTGTGGGCGGCGACAGCGAGTGCTGTGCCAGGGGGTGGCCCCTATAATAGTCGCCCGTGAGCCTGCTTCTATAACGAGTTGGGGGACGCAGTGACGAAATTCCGATTGGTGCAAACGACGGCGGCTGGCTCGTTGCTGCTGCTTGCGGCTGCGGCTGCGGCTGCAACTGAGGCCACCGAGACGCGGCCCTATCTGACCGGCGGTTACGCGCACGTGTTTGCAGATGGGGGGCGCGGTTCCGACGACGGCGTCGGTGTGTACCTGGGTGCCGGCAAGGCGTTCGGTCCGAATTGGGGATTCCAGATCAGCGGGTTCCATGATGAGTTTGAGCGTGACGGCGGCACCGGGGACAGCTGGCGCGAATATGGTGGCAGCGTCGATGCGCTGTTCTTCTACGGTCGCGACCGTCGCTTTTCTCCCTACGTGGCCTTTGGTGTCGGTGGCATTCGTACTGAAGTGAAAATCGGTGCAGGCCGATCCACTGATGCCTTTGCTGATGGCGGAATCGGATTTTTCAAGTATTTCGACGTCGGCAACGGCAACTTCGGGCTGCAGGCGGACTTGCGCTACCGCTGGGTCGACGCCGGAGATTTGCCCGGCGTGGGTCCGTTTGAAGAGCCGGTTGCGCGTATCGGGCTGGTCATGGCGCTGGGTGCCAAGGCGGCAGTGGCCGCGCCGGTGGCCGATGGCGATGGCGATGGCGTGAACGATACCGCCGACCTATGTCCGGATACGCCTGCCGGAACGCCGGTGGATGCCAAGGGTTGTCCTGCGGTGATGGATGCCGACGGCGATGGCGTCGGTGACGACGACGACCTCTGCCCTGGTACGCCGCCCGGGCTGGCAGTCGATGACCACGGCTGCCCGCGTGATGGCAACCGCTTCAGGATTTCGGGCAAGGGCGCCGAGCTTCGATTCGAAGATGTTTACTTTGGCTTTGATCAGCAGGTGCTCAACGACTATGGCAAGGCGATGCTGGATGACGCCGTGCGCGTGATCAACCTGCTGACGGAGCGGTATCCTGCGCTCAAGATCGATATTGCAGGCCATGCCGACGCGGAAGGTACCGACGGCTACAACCTGGGGCTATCAGAGCGCCGCGCCAACGTGGTCAAGGCCTATCTGGTGCGCAAGGGTGTGAAGGAGAGTCGGATCAGCACCTACGCCTACGGCGAATCCAAGCCGCAAGCCACCAATGACACCGCCGACGGGCGAACCCAGAACCGGCGCGCCGAGATTCGCAGCCGCGCGGAATAGCCCCGCGGGTCGGCCGCCGCAGCTGGGGCACCCGTCGCAGCCAGGGGTTCGCGCTCAGGCGTAGAGCTGCCGGATGCAGCGCTGCACCCGCGTTTCGCGCTGGTCGAAGTCAGGCTCTGCGCCAGGCATCCAGCCACCGAGGTGGCGAAGCGCCAGCTCGGCCAGCGCGCTGACATGATCATCGCGGGTGTTCAGTGCGGGAACGTAGCTCAGCGATTCGCCACCACCGGCGAGGAATTGATCGCGATAGCGCAGGGCCACTTCCTCCAGCGTCTCCAGGCAGTCGGCCGAGAAGCCCGGGCAGATGACATCCAGCTTCTTCATGCCGCGGCCGGCGAACTGATCAAGGACGACATCAGTGTAGGGCGTTAGCCACTTGGCGCGCCCCACACGTGACTGGAAGCTCACGCTCCACTCGTGCTCAGGCAGTTGCAGCTGCTCTGCAAGCAGGCGCGCGGTCTTCTGGCTGAAGCAGTAATAGGGGTCGCCCAATTCAAGATAGCGCTGCGGAATCGAGTGAAACGACATCAGCAGATGCTCGCCACGGCCGTTGTCGGCCCAGTGCTCGCGGACCGAGGCGGCCAACGCCGCGATATACGCGGGCTCGTCGTGATAGCTATTGATCAGGCGCAACTCCGGCAGCCATCGCCGTTTCTGGACCTCGGCAAACACCGCATCGAACACCGAGGCGGTCGTGGTGCCGGAGTATTGCGGATACAGCGGCAACACCAGCACGCGACGCGCGCCCTGCTGTTCAAGCTGATCGAGGGCGCTGGCGATTGACGGATTGCCGTAGCGCATGCCCAGCGCCACCGGGATGTCGGGCCCCAGCCGTGCCTGCAGGGCGGCTTGCTGTTCGCGGCCAATGGCCAGCAATGGCGACCCCCGCTCAGTCCAGACGCTGGCGTAGGCATGTGCCAGCCGCCGCGGCCGCAGCGGAAGGATGAAGCCATGGAGAATCGGCCACCAGAGGACGCGCGGCAGTTCAACTACGCGCGGGTCGCTCAAGAACGCTCGCAGGTAGCGACGGATGGCGCTGGCCGTGGGCGCGTCAGGAGTGCCGAGATTCGCCAGCAGGACGCCACAGCGCGGCGTCTGGCGATGTTCAGGAACGGGTTTCATGGTCGCCAAGTCTACCGGGCGGACGCCGTCGCCGCCGGCTCAGCTGGCGCAACTCAACCAGATCCGATCTCGCCGCTCTTCAGGCGCCTGAAGTAGTCGTGGTAGGCATTCATCGCCTTGCTGCCCAGAATCAGCATGGTCGGCAGATTGATCGCCAGCATGAAGCCCAATGCCACGGTGCTGACGGTATCGAGCTCGGCGTCGGTGCGGATAAAGCCCAGGCAGGTGACGAAGATCAGCAGGCACCAGATGAGCCGATAGGGCATGACCCAGCGGCTGCCGATCAGATAGACGATGCCCTGTTCGCCGTAGTAGCTCCAGGTAATCATCGTCGAGATGGCAAACAGCCACACGGTGATCGTGACCATCCAGCGGCCCAGCCCTGGCTGCGCCGAGTCGAAGGCCTTCGCGGTCAGGGTTGAGCCGGGGTAGTCGGCAAACAGCCCCGCCTCGACTACGACAGGCGCTGTCGTCGACGGGATCGGGCGCCAGCTGACGTCGCGTTCATCGCCGGCACCGGTGACGTTACCGAACAGCTTGCTGCGTGCGCCGTCGGCGTCAGCGACGATCACGAATACTTGATCGCCTGCGCTGAGGTCTGTGCCAAAGTCGGTCGTCGCCAGCGTCTGCGGTGCCCATTGTCCCGGTGCAACCTCGATGATTGCCGGCGGTTCCTCGAAGTGGGCGATGGGCCCGCGGTTCCAGACGCCGCTGATCAGAATGACCAATGCGGTCATCGTGCACACCACCAGGGTATCGATGAAGGGCTCGAGCCCGGCGACCACGCCCTCGGTGACCGGCTCCGGGGTTTTCACCGCGGAGTGCGCAATCGGCGCCGATCCCAGGCCCGACTCCGACGAGAACAATGCGCGCTTCATGCCGAAGATGAAGGCGGTACCCAGGCCGGCGCCGACAAAAGCGCCCCCGGCTTCGGCCGGAGTGAAGGCCGACGTGAAGATCAGCGCGAACACGGCCGGTACTGCCTCGACATTGGTGGCGATCACGAACAGCGCGGCGAGTACGTAGACGCCGCACATGATCGGCACCAGCAGCCCGGCGATCCTGCCGATGCGCTGGATGCCGCCAAGGATGACTGCACCGACCATCAGCGCCATCACCGCGCCGGACAACCATCCGGGGACCCCGAAATAGGCGCGCGCAATTTCAGCCGCGTTCCAGGCCTGAAACATGTTGCCGCCGGTAATGCCGAACAGTATCAGGGGGATCGTGAACGCCGCGCCGGCAATCAAGCCCAGCTTGGCCAGCCTAGGCGACAGTTCGGCCAGGCCCTGCTTGCAGACCCACATCGGCCCGCCATGAGGGTTGGCCGGGTCGGCGGTGTTGCGGTAGAGCATGGACAGAGTGACTTCGGTGCCCTTCAGCGCCATGCCCACCAGCCCGACCATCCACATCCAGAACACGGCGCCGGGGCCGCCTATGGAAACGGCGATCGCGACGCCGCCGATGTTGCCCAGCCCCACTGTCGCCGACAATGCTGCGGACAAGGCCTGAAAGTGGCTCAGCGCGCCTTTACCCTCGCCGCTGACGCCGGGCACCTTGCCACGCAGCAGCTGTACGCCGTGGGTCAGAGCGCGGTACTGGATGAAGCGGCTCCAGATCGTGAAGATCACGCCGACCGAGAGCAGGGCAACCAATGTGGGCACGCCCAGCATGACGGCGTTGATGCGGTCCAGCGTTGCAAAGAAGGCATCCATGGCGGTGATCGGGTCCTACTTCAGCAGGGCGGAGAGCAGAATCCAGAGAATGCTCGCGGGTGCCAGAAAGCGCAGCACAAACAACCACAACGGGGCCCACGGCTGATGCAGGCTGCCTTCATTGGACAGGTGATGCGTGGCCGGTTTGGCCCAGACCCAGCCGACAAACAGCGCGGTGAACAGCCCCCCCACCGGCAGCAGGATGTTGTTGGACAGGAAGTCCATCAGGTCGAACCAGTTCTTGCCGAACAGCGTGAAGCCATTCCACAAACCAAACGATAGCGACGCGGGTACGCCAAGCAGGAAGCAGATCACGGCGGCGACGATGACCGTGCGCCGCCGGTCGAAGCAGTGTTCGTCCACGAAGTAGGCGACCATCGGCTCAAGAATGGAGATCGCCGAGGTCAGGGCGGCGATGCCCAGCAGCGCGAAGAACAGCACTGCGAACAGCTCACCGAACGGCATCGATGCAAACACGGCCGGTAACGTGATGAAGGTCAGTCCAGGACCGGCGCTGGGATTGAAGCCAAACGCGAACACGGCCGGCAATATCATCAGGCCCGCCAGCACCGCCGCGCTGGAGTCGAGCAGGACTACCGTCAGCGCTGACGACGGCAGGTTCTCGTTCTTCGGCAGGTAGGAGCCGTAGGTCAGCAGCGTGCCCATGCCGATCGAGAGCGAAAAGAAGGCCTGCGAGATTGCGTCAAAGAAGGTCTGTGCGCTGACCTTGCTGAAGTCGGGCACCAGATAGAACGCCAGTCCTTTGGCAGCGCCTGGCAGGGTCAGCGAGCGTGCAACCAGGATCAGCAGAATGATGAACAGCGCCGGCATCAGGATCTTGTTCCAGCGCTCGATGCCCTTGGCGATGCCGCCGACGACGATCCATGCGGTCAGGCCCATGAAGATCCCGGCATAGACGATGGGCTGGATCGGGTCCGAAACGAAACTGCCAAACGCGGCCTCCAGCACCTTGGGGTCGCTGCTGAGCAGGCTGCCGCTTGCGGCGCGCACGACGTAGGCCAGGGTCCAGCCGGCGACGACGATATAGAACGACAGAATGATGAAGCCGGTGAACACGCCGAGGAAGCCGACTCCGGCCCAGCGGCTGCCGCCCAGCGCGCGGAACGCGCCGACCGGATTGCGCTGCGCGGTGCGGCCCACCACCATCTCAGCCAGCGCCAGCGAAACCCCGAACGCGACGATGATGCCGAGGTAGATCAGCAGGAACGCGCCGCCGCCGTTGGTGCCGGTGACGTACGGAAACCGCCAGATGTTGCCCAGGCCGATGGCCGAGCCGGCAGCGGCCAGCACGAAGCCGACGCTCGAGCGCCACTGTCCGCGGTGTGACCCCTCCGCCACGCCTCAGCGGGCTCGCAGCTGCACGTGCTCGCCCACCCAGTCCATGATCCGCCGCAGCTCGTCGTAGTCCGGGTGGCGCAGACGCACCCA
>JBFJJW010000063.1:0-14848 GCA_041612095.1 Solimonas sp.
AAGCGGACTGCTGCGACGGGCGGTCCGCACACAATGTCATTGCTGACAGCCTCCGCCCGTATTTCAAACCTATAGTCAGCACCAGCTTCATCACCTACGCCGCGGCTGCCCGACTCGTTCGTGTAGCCGCGTTTCTTTTGGTGCCTCCGTCTGACAGCTGGGCGAGCATCGCGCCGCTACAATGTGCTCCAGTCCTAGGGAGCGCCAGAGCGATGATACGCAGCATGACCGGTTACGCCCGTGTGGAGTCGGCGGGGGCCTGGGGGCGGATGAGTTGGGAGCTGCGCTCCGTCAACCACCGGTACTTCGACATCCAGTTCAAGATGCCGGAGGAGTTGCGCGTACTCGAAGGCGAGCTTCGTCAGGCCGCGGCTGCCCACATTTCCCGAGGCAAGGTCGAGTGCGGCTTGCGCTTTCAACGCGAGGTCATGGCAGACGGCCATATTCAACTGAATCTTGCGCGTCTGGCTCAGCTGCGTGCCGCGATGGAGCAGGTCGGCCAGGAGCTGGGGCCGCTATCGGTCCCGGACCCGATGCGAGTGCTGAGCTTTCCGGGGGTCATCGACGAAGAGCGCGCTGACCTGACACCGCAACTGCAGGAGGCCAGGTCCCTGTTTGAAGCCGCGCTCAAGGACTTTACCGATACGCGCGAACGCGAGGGTGAGCGCCTGCAGCAGTTCATACTCGAGCGCTGCGACACGCTGACCGCTTTGACGGGGCAGGTGCGCGAACGCTTTCCGGTTGTGCGCGAGCTGTGGCTGGAGCGCGTCAAGGCGCGCTGCGCGGAACTCGGTGTGGACGTTGAACCCCAACGTCTGGCGCAGGAAGTGGCCCTGGCTTCGCAGCGACTGGATGTCGAGGAGGAGATGTCGCGTCTCGCCAGCCATCTGGAGGAAGTCCGGCAGGCGCTGGTGCGCGGCGAGTCGGTCGGTCGGCGGCTCGACTTCCTGATGCAGGAGCTGAACCGCGAGGCCAATACGCTCTCGTCCAAGTCTCAGGATGCCGATATGACCCGCTGTGCGGTGGAGATGAAAGTGCAGATCGAGCAGATTCGAGAACAGGTGCAGAACATCGAGTAGCGCCGCAGGTCTGCTGCGGCATTCGACGTCCGTTGCCGGCGTCGGTTACGGGTTGCCTTCTGCTTCCGGTTCCGGGCGCAGCAACTGTTCGGCTCTCGAGCGCAGCGGCTTGCGGTAGCGGGCTCCCACGTGACGCCGTGACGTGACGGGCCGTCACTGCGAAGATGGGTGCAGTTATGGAGCGGACGGTATTGGTCAAGCCTTTACAAGCACAGCGCAAAGAGACGTTCTTCGGTAGCCGGCTGGCTGCGGTGGCGATGCTGTGCTTTGCCTGTGCCGCAGGCGGCGTGGCGGTGCTTGATTACCGGTACGAGCGGCAGCGCAGTCTGCAGGAAGTGGAGCAACTGCTTGGATCGACCGTCGACAGTCTGGCGACCGAAATGGCCGGCATCCTCGACTATCGACGCAAGAGTGTTCGCTTCCTCGCCGAGGTGCCGCCGATACAGGGCATCATCCGTGCCAGCGTCAACGAGGGCTACGACGCAGAAGGCGAGAGCAAGCTGGAGGTCTGGCAGCTCAGGCTGCAGGAGATCTTTGCCGGATTCCTTGGCACCAACTCCGATGTATTCCAGGTGCGCTACATCGGCGTTGCCGACGGCGGCATGGAGCTCGTGCGAGTGCAGCGGGGGCCATCCGGAGCCGAGGTGGTGCCTTCGGAGCAGCTGCAGGCCAAGGGCGCGCGCGACTACTTCGTGGAAACGCTACAGCGTGCGAAAGGCGAGGTTTACATCTCGGACATCACGCTGAATCGCGAGCATGGACAGGTGGATATTCCGCATCGGCCGACGGCGCGTGTCGCGACACCAGTCTATGACGCGCAAGGCCAGATATTCGGCATCGTCGTCATCAATGTCGATCTGAGCTCCCGCGTGGAGGAGTTGGCGAAGTCCGGGCCACCAGGAGGCGCGCTGTACATCACCAATGGCAATGGCGATTACGTGGTGCACCCGGATCCTGGCTACCGCTTCGGTACGGATCTGGGTCAGCGCCACCGTTGGCAGGACGACTTTGTCGAGCTGCCCGAACAAGGTGAACTCGAAGCAGATGCGCGCATCCGCGCGTACCAGTCGGGGCCGGACCTCGTGCATGCGGTGACGCGCACGCTTGCCCGGGAGACCAGCGGCTCGGGTCGACATCTGCGCTTCGTGGCGGTGATGCCGGATTCGGTTGTGCAGCGGAAGGTCGTGGCTGGGCTGCTGCGCGTCGTCGCGGTCATGCTCGGGGTCGGGTTGCTGCTGATGTTGTTTCTCTATCTGTACTGGATCGGTGAGCAGCGCCATCGACAGGCCCAGATTCAACGCCTGCGTCTGGCGGCGATAGTCGACAGCTCGATAGACGCCATCATCGGCCTGGACCTGCGTGGCGTGATCGAGAGCTGGAACAGCGCGGCCGCGCGCCTGTTTGGCTTCACCACCGGTGAAGCCATCGGCCAGCGGATGGAGTCACTGCTGGTGCCCAAGGGCATGCCCAGCGTCGAGGTCGATGGCCTGATGCGAATCGTTGCCGGCGGGCAATTTCCGCCGTTCGAAACCAAACGGCGACGCAAGGACGGGGAGCAGATCGATGTGCTGATTACGATGTCGTCAGTGCACGCGGACGATGGCCGGATCGTTGGCGCATCGGCGATCCTGCGCGATATCAGCGCGCAGAAGGCCACGCAGCAGAAGCTGCTGCAGCTGAACGCGACGCTGGAGCAGCAGGTGCTGGAGCGGACGGCAAAGCTCGAGACCGCGGTTGCAACGCAGCGGGCGATACTCGAGAACGCCGGCTACTCGATCATCGCTACCGACGCCAAAGGCAAGATCACGCTGTTCAACCCCGCCGCAGAGCAGGTGCTCGGCTATTCGGAGGCAGAACTGCTCGGCAGGCAGGCGCCGGGTAAGGTTCACGACCGTGACGAGATCGCTGCGCGCGCTCGGGAACTGAGCGCCGAACTCGGTGTGCACGTCGAACCCGGCTTTGAGTCGCTCGTGGCCAAGGCCCGGATTGCCGGCTCGGACGAGAATGACTGGACTTACATCCGCAAGGATCGCTCCCGCTTTCCGGTCCGGCTCAAGGTCAGCTCCCTGCGCGGTGCCGACGGCAACATCTTCGGCTATCTGGCGATCGCGATCGATCAGACCGAGGTGCAGCGACGCGAGCGCGCGCTGAAGGAGGCGCGGACGCAAGCCGAAGCCGCCAGTGTGGCCAAGAGTCAGTTTCTCGCCAACATGAGTCACGAGATTCGCACGCCGATGAATGCGATTCTCGGCATGCTGCAGTTGCTGCAGCGAACACCGCTGAGCTTCGGGCAGGCGGACTATGCAAGCAAGGCAGAGTCCGCGGCGCGTACCCTGCTGAGCATACTCAACGACATCCTCGACTTCTCGAAGATCGAAGCCGGGAAGCTGGCGCTGGACGCCCACCCGTTCCAGATGGACAGGCTGTTGCGTGACATCGGCATCATCCTGTCTGCGAACGTCGGCACCAAGGATGTCGAGGTGCTGTTCGATATCGATCCCGCGCTGCCGGACTGGGTGCAGGGTGACGGTTTGCGTCTGCAGCAGGTGCTGCTGAACCTCGCCGGCAATGCGGTGAAGTTTACCGAGCATGGCGAGGTTGTTCTGGGCGTCAAGGTGCTCGCACAAGGCGAGACGCAGCTGAGCCTTCAGTTCAGCGTGCGCGATACCGGTATCGGCATGAGCGAGGCGCAGATCGCGCGCATTTTCGAGGGCTTCGAGCAGGCGGAAGCGTCTACCGGCCGGCGCTTCGGGGGTACGGGGCTGGGGCTTGCGATCAGCCGCAGCCTGGTGCGCATGATGGGCGGCGACATCGACGTGCGCAGTGAACCGGGCAAGGGCAGTACCTTCTCGTTCACGGTTACGCTGAAGCCGGCGGCTGAGCGCGTGGTGGAGACGGTAGGTGAGGCCCCTGCAACCTCGCGCGAGATGCAAGGGCTGCGGGTGCTGATTGCCGACGACAACGCCAGCGCCCGCGAGATCATGGTCGCGCTCGCCACGGCGCTCGGCTGGACCGCCGACACTGCGGATGGCGGCGAGGCTGCACTGCGGATGCTGGCGCACAGCAAGCGCGAGCGCACGCCCTATGATGTCGTATTCATCGATTGGCGCATGCCGGGCATGGACGGCTGGACCGTCAGCGAGCGCATCCGCAATGACGAGCTCGGCGACCAGGCGCCGCTGATCATCATGGCCACCGCCTATGCGCGTGAGTCGCTGGCGCAGAAGATCGAGCAGGAGCAGGGCATGCTCGACGGCTTTCTGGTCAAGCCTGTTACCGCTTCGATGCTATTCGACGTCGTCGCCGACGCCCGCGCGGGACGCGGCCAGGTCTGGAAGCAGGGACCGGCGGTCCGCTACAGCGGCACCCGCCTGAAGGGCATGCGCATTCTGGTGGTGGAGGACAACCTGACCAATCAGCAGGTGGCGCGCGAACTGCTGGCAGCCGAGGGCGCACGTGTGACCGTGGCCGACAATGGAGTGACGGGCATCGATGCGGTACGCAACGCCAGCCCCCCGTTTGATGTGGTGTTGATGGACATGCAGATGCCGGAACTCGACGGGCTCGCGGCAACCGCCAGAATCCGCCGCGAGCTCGGCCTGACCGAATTGCCGATCATCGCGATGACCGCCAATGCAATGGCGGCAGACAAGGCAGCGTGTCTGGCGGCGGGGATGAATGATCACATCGGCAAGCCGTTTGATATCGAGGAGCTGGTGGCCCTGTTGCTGCGGCATGCCGGCCACTCGCCCCAAGCCGCGACCGAGTTGGCGGACGTGGAGGAGGCGCCGTCGCGCGACGCGGGGGCCGCGGAGTTTGCCTTTGCACAGGCGCTTGCGCGGCTGGGCGGGAATCGCGGCCTGTTCGTGCGGCAGGCGCGCGCCTTCGCTGCAAGCTACGGCGACGTGGCCAGGCGCTTGCGCGCTGCTGAGGGCCATGAGGCAATGCAGTCGGCCGCAAATGAGCTGCATGCGGTGAAGGGCGTGGCCGGCACCCTGGGCGCGCTGGCGTTGGCGCGGGCAGCGGCGCGGCTGGAGGCCGAGATGGCAGCCGGCGCCGACACGGCTGCGCTGCAGGCAGAGACTGCCGAGCTGGAGCGTGCGCTAGCGCGCGCGGCCGAGGCGCTGGCAGCCGAAGCCGAGCGGCTGGATGCATCCGCACCGGAGCTGCCGGCGCACGCCGCTGCCCCGCTGCCGCAGGTGTTGGCGCGGCTGCAGGAACTCGAAGCGCTGCTGAGCGACCACAATATGCGAGCTTTGGATCTGCAGGCGGAACTCGACGCAGACCTGTCGGCGAGAGCGCCGGCGCTGGCGGCGGAGTTGAGCACGGCGGTGCAGCAGCTCGAGTTTGCGCGTGCGCTGGAGCTGTGCCGGCAGCTGCGGCAGGACGTGCAGCATGACTGATCTGAATCTCGTCGCGCTCTACGGCAGACGCCCGCGCCTGTTGGTCGTGGACGATCAGCCGATCAACATCCAGTTGCTGTACCGGATATTCCAGGCTGATCAGGAAGTGTTCATGGCCACCGGTGGCGAGCAGGCGCTGGAGGTGTGTCGGCGCGAGTCTCCCGATCTCGTGCTGCTCGACGTGCTGATGCCGGATATGGATGGGCTGGAGGTCTGCCGGCGGCTGAAGCATGACCCGGCAACCCGCGATATTCCGGTGATCTTCGTGACCGGGCAGAACGCGCCGGAAGAGGAGAGCGCCGGTCTGGAGGTTGGAGCCGTGGATTTCATCTCCAAGCCGATCAATCCGCGGGTGGTGCTGGCGCGCGTCAATACGCATCTGACGTTGAAGGCGCAATCCGATCGTCTGCGCGATCTGGCCTATATCGACGGATTGACCGGCGTTTCCAATCGCCGCCGCTTCGATGAGCGCCTGATCGAGGAATGGCGTGCCGGCCGTCGCAGCCAGTCCGCGCTGGGGGTCATCTTGTTCGATGTCGACCACTTCAAGGCGTATAACGATCATTACGGGCATCAGGCCGGCGATGTAGCCTTGCAACGGGTCGCTGCGCGGCTCGGCAGCGGCCTGCGGCGCCCGCGCGATCTGCTGGCGCGGTTCGGTGGCGAGGAGTTCGTCTGCCTGCTGCCGGAGACGGATTTGCAGGCCGCCGCACAGGTAGCGGAGCATCTGCGTCTGGCGGTTGCCGAGGCCGCGCTGCCGCATGCCGTTTCCGATGCGGCCGATATCGTTACCGTCAGTGCCGGCGTTGCCGCAGGCATCCCGGATCAGGACGAGGGTGCCGCCGAGCAATTGCTGAAGCTGGCCGACAAGAACCTGTATCGGGCCAAGGCTTTGGGCCGCAATCAGGTTTACGCCGCCTGAGGCGCGCGGCGCGGCAACCGGTCTCTATATAAATATGTCGAATTTGGATCAGGGAAGTCAGTACATGGGCCAGGCGCGAGGACACTGCTACATCGTTTCGGCGCCCAGTGGGGGCGGCAAGACCAGCCTCACCCGCGCCCTGTTGCCGCGACTGGCCCGGCACGGCGTGCGCGCGGACATCTCGGTCTCCTACACCACGCGGGCGCCACGCCAAGGTGAGCAGGACGGCGAGCACTATCACTTTGTGGATGAGAGCCGCTTTCTGCAGATGGTGGCCGAGAATGCGTTTCTCGAGCATGCAGAGGTCTTTGGGCGGCGCTACGGCACCGGCCGCGATGCCACCGAGGCGTGGCTTGCGAGCGGGCGCGACGTGATTCTCGACATCGACTGGCAGGGTGCGCGTCAGGTCCGCCGCAGCCTGCCGGAAGCCGTCAGCATCTTCATCCTGCCGCCCTCGGTGGCGGAACTGGAGCGGCGTCTGCGCGATCGCAGCCAGGACAGCGAGGCGGTCATCGCCGGCCGCATGCAGGCCGCGCGCCAGGAGATGACGCACCATGACGAGTACGACTTCCACGTCATCAATGAGCACTTCGAGCAGGCGCTGGAGGAGTTGGCGGCGATATTCCTGGCGCGGCGGCTGAGTGTTGCCGAGCAGGCGCCGCGGCATGCGGGCCTGATTCGCGGCCTGCTGGCGAAATAAGCAGCATTCCGCTAGAATCTGCGGCCTCATTTGCAGCCCCTCTAGGTTTTGCCATGGCGCGTGTCACTGTCGAAGACTGTCTGGCCCAGATTCCCAATCAGTTTGATCTGACCCTGGTTGCCGCCAAGCGCGCCCGCCAGCTGGCGCGTGGCGCCGAGGCGCGATTGCCGTGGGGCAACCACAAGTCCACGGTGCTGTCGCTGCGCGAGATCGCGGAAGGCTATACCGGCCGTGGGGTCCTGGAGGAGATGGACCTGCCGGCGGTGCAGCAGCCGAAGATGGAACTGGAAGCCCTGGACCCGTCGTTCGACGCCTGAGCGCAACCCGGAGCTGTACAGCAAGGCCCGCCGCGTGCGGGCCTTGTGCGTTTTAGACGCCGGAGACCGCGGGCGCTCTTATACTGGAGCGCATGGAACAGCTGTCGGTCATACAACGCCTGGGTAATGTGATCCGCACGCAGCGTGCGGAGCGCGAGTACGGCATTGATGCGCTCGCCCGCCAGCTGGAGGGCTACCTGCCGGAGGACCAGATCGCGCTGGTGCGCAAGGCTGCGGAATTCGCGACCAATGTGCATACCGGCCAGCGCCGCTCTTCCGGCGAGCCCTATGTGTATCACCCGCTGGCGGTCGCGCGCATTCTGGCCGAGATGCGCATGGATCATGTGACCCTGATCGCAGCGATCCTGCACGACGTCATCGAGGACACCGGCGTTTCCCGCGAATCGCTGGCGCTTGAGTTCGGGGCCGACGTGGCGACGCTGGTGGACGGGGTCAGCAAGGTCACCCGCATTGAAGGCCGTACCCGCGCCGAGATGCAGGCGGAAAGCTTCCGCAAGCTGCTGCTGGCGATGACCCAGGACCTGCGGGTCATCCTGGTCAAGCTGGCGGATCGCTTGCACAACATGCGCACACTGGGCCACATGGCGGCAGACAAGCGTCGCCGCATTGCGCGCGAGACCCTGGATATCTACGCGCCGATCGCCCAGCGCCTGGGAATCTATTTCATGCGCACCGAGCTGGAAGATCTCGGCTTTGCCAATCTGTATCCGAAGCGCTACGGCGTGCTGGCGCAGTCGATGAAGACGCAGCTCGGCGATACCCGGAAGCTGATCCGCGAGGTGGAGCAGAAGCTCTCGGTCACGCTGCGCGAAGAGGGCATCGGCGCCACCGTGGTTGGCCGCCAGAAGAATGTCTACGGCGTCTACCAGAAGATGCGGCGCAAGAAACTGAAGCTGCTGAAGGTCATGGACCTGCTCGGCTTTCGTGTCATCGTGACCAAGGTTGATGACTGCTATCGCGCGCTGGGCATCGTGCACCATGTCTACAAGCCGGTGCCGGGCGAGTTTGACGACTACATAGCCAACTCGAAATCCAATGGCTATCAGTCCCTGCATACGGCCTGCATCGGCCCGGACGGGCACAAGATCGAAATCCAGGTGCGCACGCGCGACATGCACCATGTCGCCGAAAGCGGCATTGCCGCGCACTGGCAGTACAAGCAGGGCGCGCGCGATGGCGCGGCCGGCCCGCAGGTCCGCGCGCGTGAGTGGGTCAGCAATCTGGTGGCTGATTTTGGCGGCGCCAGCCCGATGGACTTCATCGAGAACGTCAAGGTCGACCTGTTTCCGGACGAGGTGTATGTGTTCACGCCACGTGGCGAGATTCGCCGTCTGCCGCGCGGTGCAACTGCGGTGGACTTCGCTTATGCGGTGCACTCGCAGCTCGGTGACCACTGCGTCGCCACCCGGCTCGACGGTGTGCTGGAGCCGTTGCACACGCATCTGCGCAACGGCCAGACGGTGGAGATCATCACCGCGCGTCACGCGCGGCCGAATGCAGCCTGGCTGAACTTTGTAAAGACGGCCAAGGCGCGGACAGCGATCCGCAACTACCTGCGCAATCAGCGCGAAGACGAGGCCGTGCGTCTCGGGCGCCGGCTGCTCGAGATCGCGCTGCGCGAAATGGGCGTCGCTGCGTCGGCGCTGAAGGACGATGCACAGCTCGCACCGGTGCTGTTGGCGCACAAGCTCAAGGACGTGGAGGATTTGTACGCCGCCATCGGCAGTGGTCAGCGGTTGGCTACACTGGTGGCGCGCCACTTTCTGCCGGAAGGTGTGGCGGCGCAGCGGGCCGGGGGTGCGGCCCCGCTTGCCATTGAGGGCACCGAGGGCCTGGTGCTGGACTACGCGCGCTGCTGCTTCCCGTTGCCGGGGGATGAGATCCGCGGGCATGTCAGCGTCGGCCGTGGCATCGTCGTGCATCGACTGGACTGCCGCCACGCCAAGGGCAGGCCTCAGGACTGGGTGCCGCTGACCTGGAGCGACAAGATCCAGAACGATTTCCTGTCGGAAGTGCGTCTCAAGGCGCATAACAAGCGTGGTCTGCTGGCCAAGGTAACGGCCGAGATCGCCAATGCCGAAGCCTCGATAGAGAACGTGCAGATGCCGGATCGTGCCGGTAGCGAGGCGATGGAGATGCGCTTTGTGTTGACGGTGAAGAATCGCGTGCATCTGGCACGGGTACTGCGCCGCCTGCGCCGCATCGAATGGGTTGAGCGCGTGGCGCGGCTCTAGAATCGGCCCGGCACCACTGCATTTCAGAAACTCGGGAAGCTTATGACCAGAGAAATCATCCAGACCGCAGCCGCGCCTGCGGCCATCGGCACCTACTCGCAGGCCGTGAAATGCGGCAACACGGTCTACCTGTCCGGGCAGATCCCCCTGGACCCGGCGACGATGAGCTTGCTCAACGCGACGATAGAGGACGAGATCCACCAGGTGTTCCGCAATCTGTCGGCCGTGGCCCAGGCCGCCGGCGGCACCTTGCAGGACATGGCCAAGCTCAACGTGTATCTGACCGACCTGGCGCACTTCGCCAAGGTCAGCGAGATCATGGCCCAGTATTTTCGCGCGCCCTATCCGGCACGTGCGGCGATCGGTGTCGCCAGTCTGCCGCGTGGCGCGCGGGTCGAAGCCGACGGCATCCTCGTGCTTGGCGACTAAAGCAAAGCCCACGGCGGCATCGCGTCCGCCACTGACGCTGGACACGGAGCTCACCTACCTCAAGGGCTGTGGGCCGCACGTGGCGCAGCGGCTGCGCGGGCTGGCGCTGCTGCGCGTACGCGATCTGCTGTTTCATCTGCCGCTGCGCTATGAGGACCGCCGGCATCATCAGCCGCTGGCACAGCTGCGACCGGGCGAGGACGTGCAGGTCTGCGGGCGCATCACCGCCGCGGACGTGCGGTTTGCCGGACGGCGCATGTTGCGGGTGAATCTTGAGGACGACGGCGGCAGCGTGCTGCTGCGCTTCTTTCACTTCAACGAGGCGCAGCGCAGCAATCTCGGCGTCGGTCGCTGGGTTCAGGCCTATGGCAACGTGCGTGCCGGGGCCAATGGCCTGGAGCTGGTGCACCCGCAGTACCGGGTGGCGGATGACGCCGCGGATCTGGCGCCGGAGAAGAGCCTGTCGCCGGTTTATCCGCTGACGACCGGCGTCACGCAGCAGCGCCTGCGCGAGCTGATCGGGCGCGCCCTGGCGCTGGCCTCGGGCGACGCCGAGCTGAATGCGCCGATTCCGGGCCTGGACGGGCTCGGCACCTTGGCCGCACTTGTCATCATCCACCGCCCCGGTACCGACGACGACGCACGCCAGTTGCTTGCCAATAGCCACCCGGCGCAACGACGGCTGGTGCGTGAAGAGCTGCTGGCGCAACAGCTGACGCTGCGGATGCTGCGCAATCGCATCAAGGAGCGCTCGGCAGAGCGCGTGCAGGATGTCCGGTCCGCGCATCAGGCGCTGCTTGCCGGTCTCCCGTTTGCGGCGACCCAGGCGCAGGCACGCGTGCTGGATGAGGTGGCGGCTGATCTGATGAAGCCGCGGCCGATGCTGCGTCTGGTGCAGGGTGACGTCGGCAGCGGCAAGACCGTGATTGCGGCGGGCGCACTGCTGGCCGCAGCGCGTGCGGGCATGCAGGCGGCGCTGGTGGCGCCCACCGAGCTGCTGGCGGAACAGCATCACCGCACGCTGACGCGCTGGTTGCAGCCGCTGGGTGTGGAGCCGGCGTTTCTGGCGGGCCGCGTCAAGAAGACCGAGCGACAGCAGCTGCTGGACGGCCTGGCCGACGGCAGTATCGCCGTTGTCATCGGCACGCATGCGCTGTTTGAGGAATCTGTCCGTTTCGCACGCCTGGCGCTGGTGGCCGTCGACGAGCAGCATCGTTTCGGCGTGCAGCAGCGTCTGGCGCTGCGCGAGAAAGGTGGCGTGATGACACCGCATCAGCTGATCCTGTCGGCTACACCGATTCCGCGCACGCTCGCGCAATCGGTGTACGCGGATCTGGATATCTCGGTCATCGACGAGCTGCCCCCGGGGCGCACGCCGGTGACCACGGTCGCGCTGTCCAATGAGAAGCGCCCCGAGGTGCTGGCGCGCATCGGCGAGGCCTGCGCTGCGGGTCGCCAGGTGTACTGGGTGTGCACCCTGATCGAGGCGTCCGACGAGCTGGACGCCGAAGCTGCCGAGGCGACCGCCGCACGATTGCGCGAGGAGCTGCCGGGTCTGCGCGTGGGCCTGGTTCACGGGCGCCTGAAGTCCGAGGAGAAGGACGCGCAGATGCGCGCGTTTCAGGACGGCCACACGCAACTTCTGGTGGCGACGACGGTGATCGAAGTCGGCGTCGACGTGCCGCGCGCCAGCATCATGGTGATCGAGAACGCCGAGCGTCTGGGGCTGTCGCAGCTGCACCAGCTGCGCGGCCGTGTAGGTCGAGGCGCCGAGGCCAGTCAGTGTGTGCTGCTCTATCAAGCGCCCCTGGGTGAGACCGCGCGCGCGCGTTTGCAGACGATGCGCAGCACCACGGATGGCTTCGTGATCGCGCAACGCGATCTGGAACTGCGCGGGCCCGGGGAGCTGCTGGGCCGCCGGCAGACCGGTGACATCGGCTTCAAGCTGGCCGATCCCGTGCGTGATGCGCCGCTGGTGCCCGAACTGCAACCGCTGGCCGACACCTTGCTCAGGCAGCACCCCGAGTTGGCGCGGCGACTGATCTCCCGCTGGATCGGTGATCCCGAGCGCTACGCCAGAGTCTGATTCTGCCGGGCTAGGGCGTGGCGGAATCGCTGCCGCGCGGCAGGTGCTCGTAGATGTGACTCAGCAGATCGCCAAGGTAGCGATTGACTGCCTTTTCCATCGCGCGCGCCACCTCGGCGTTGACCGCCAGATCGGCCAGCGGCCGCAGTCTCCAGATGGTCTGCGCGAGCCTCGGCACCTCGCTTGCAGGGGGCAGCTGTCCTTTCATGTACGGATCAAACACGTACTTGATCACCAGTTGCACGATCTCGTTGGCGACCCGCTCGACATTGCCGCGCAGCATGCGCACCACGTCCAGCAGCTCGGTGAGCGGGATGCCCATCTCCACCAATTGTTCGCCGGCGCGAATCAGCTGCGGTCGCGGCGCGCGGTAGCGCAGGCCTTCCAGCCGCAGCACATCCAGCTCCGTCGCCTTGCCGATTGCCCGCGCCACTTCTGCCGGTGACAGGCCGCGACCAAACATGCGCACCAGTTCCGGCATCGTGAAATAGGCCGGTAGTTCCTCGGACCAGGGGTGCGTGATGGCTGATTCCAGCCCCAGCAGCTGGCCGATATCCTGGCCCCTTTCCCAGGCCTCGATCAGTTCCGCGATATTGGCGAGGGTGTAGCCGCGCTCCAGCATCTGGCCGATGACGCGCAGGCGCGCGAGATGCGCTTCGGTATAGACGCCACTGCGGCCGCGTCGCTGCGGCGGCGGCAACAGGCCCCGGTCCTGATAGGCGCGCACATTGCGCACGGAGCTGTCGGCCGCCCGGGCCAGTTCGTCGATCGTGTACTCGGTCGGGACGACCGTGGTGCCAGGTAGCGCAGAGGGCGGTGTGCTCATGGCCGCAATCATAAGCGCTGGGCCGCGCGCGGGCTTGCGACCGCTGCCCGCCGTCGCAGTGACCTTGTAACCGGCGCTATGATCGAGCCCGCCCGCTGAAGGCCCGAATGTCCCACGCGCCATGTACGACAAGCTGATCGATTATCTGCGACTGATGCGCCTGGATCGGCCCATCGGCATCTATCTGCTGTTATGGCCGACGCTATGGGCGCTGTGGTTTGCCGCCGACGGCCCGCCGGCTCTGCATGTGTTGCTGGTATTTGTGACGGGCACGGTGCTGATGCGCTCCGCCGGCTGCGCCATCAATGATTTTGCGGATCGCGAGTTCGACCCGCACGTGGCGCGCACCCGCGAGCGCCCGCTGGCCACCGGCCGCATTGCGCCCGAGGAAGCGGTGCGGCTGTTCGTGGCCGTCTCGCTGATCGCGTTCGGCTTGCTGACCTCGCTGAAGAATCCGCTGGCGCTGGCCTTGGCGGTGCCGGCGGCGCTGCTGGCGGCCTGCTATCCGTTCATGAAGCGCTGGCTGGCGATGCCGCAGGCGGTGCTCGGGCTCGCGTTCTCCTGGGGCATTCCGATGGCCTACGCCGCGGTGCAGCACCGGGTGCCGCTGCTGGAGGCCGGGCTGCTGATGGGCGCTAACCTGTGCTGGGTCATCGCCTACGACACCTACTACGCGATGGTCGATCGTGAAGATGATCTGAAGATCGGCGTGCGTTCATCCGCGATTCTGTTCGGCGCGCACGACCGCCTCGCAATCGGTCTGCTGCAGGGGAGCGCGCTGGCCCTGCTTGCAGTGCTCGGCATGCTGCGGGCATTCGGAGCGGCTTGGTACGCGGGTCTTGGTGTCGCGTTGCTGCTGGCGCTGTATCAGCTGTGGATCACCCGTCAGCGCGAGCCGGCAGCGTGCCTGCGTGCGTTTCTCAACAATCACTATTTTGGCGCCGCGATCTTTGTCGGGCTGCTGCTCGATCGTTTGAGCTGAGCGGTGTCATCAAGACGCGAGGCCAGATGAGACAGCCATGATCAATTGGCCGATGTCTGTATGCGTGACGCTGCTGCTGCTCGCAATGGCCACGGGTGCAGTGGCTGCACCTGATCGTGCCGGACTGGTGTTCTCCCCGGATGACGCGCCGCAAGCCCTGGCCGGTGACTTCTACCGACCGCGCACGGCGGCGACGGTCCCCGTGGTGCTGCTGGTACACGGAGGCGGCTGGCATAGCGGCGCGCGTCGCCATATGGAGCACTTTGCCGAGGTGCTGCGTGCGCACGGCTATGCAGCCTATTCGATCGACTATCGGCTGGTGCCGGAGCGACATCCGGCGCAGCTGGACGATGTGCTGGCGGCCCTTTCCTGGCTGCGCGCCAACGCGCGCGGCCTCAACATTGATCCGCAGCGCATTGCGATCTGGGGCTATTCGGCCGGCGCGCATCTGGCGGCGCTTGCAGGTTACGGCCCCAGGGCGGAGGGCGTGCGGGCGCTGGTCCTGGGTGGAATCCCCGCCGATCTGACGGCTCTGGCCGACAGCAGCATGGTGCAGGCCTTGATGGGCGGCACGATCAGCGAACTGGGCGTTGCGCGCTATCGCGCCGCTTCGCCGCTGCATCAGGTCCACACCGGCCGGTAGATTGTCCGGGCGCCCGAAGACGAGCCCCAGAACACCCGTTGCGACAATGGATTCGCCTCGAACTTCCAACGTGACCTGAGGCAAGCTCTCGGTCGCGTGACCTGCGACCACGATGCCGTGGCGCGTCAGATCAAAGGTCGTCAGGTGCGTCGGGCACGGTCCCGCGACCTTGTAGTCGGAGTTGTAGACGGATCCGACTGGTCCGC
>JBFJJW010000064.1:0-14828 GCA_041612095.1 Solimonas sp.
GGCAAGCGGCGCCCAGGTGATGCGGTGCAAGGTGACCTGGCCGTCCGCGCCGGTCGTCTGGCCCTCCAGCACCATGCTGCCTTCGCGCAGCCCTCCCTCAAGGCGCAACAGCAAACCGGTGTTATCAACCCAGGTCTGGTGCCAGAGCTTGCGACCAGCATCGTAGATGTTGAGACTTTCACCGCGATAGCCGCCGGCGGTCTCGTAGCGCTCATGAAGTACGCAGCCGTCGTACTCCGCTGCTATGTGGTTGACCCCCGCGGGCTTCCCATCTGGCTTGGTCACTACCCAGTCACCCAGCCAGAAGTCGAACGCCCGGTGCGCCGGTGTATCGCAGGCAGCGGCGGCAGATGCAGGCGCACAGGCGGCGGCGCACAGAATGATCGCGGTCAACAACGCAATGGGTCTGTTCATTCTCCGCTCCTCTTTTCGGTACGGTTAAGGCTGCCTGGCGACAACGAGTGTGGCCACATACTCGTTCGCGGTGGCCTGATGAGTCGACACCGGATACGGCGCCAACTCCAGCAAGGTCACGGTGTAGTTCATATACGTAGCAACCTCGGCACCCGGCAGCGTAAGTGTGCGGGTCGCCAACTCGGCGCCGTCCTTGGCCAGTCGCAGCGTGATCGTCGCTTGGCCTGCCTGCACACATTGCACATCACTGGGGCAGCGTGAGTCTTCGTTGATCGCGGCGAAGCGCAGCGTCAGTTGCTCGCCGTCAATCGTTCGCTCGGTTGCGTAGGCCAGCTTGAACCCTTCATCCAGCTGCGGATGTCGTGACTCTCCGCTGGAGCAGCCACTCAGCAAGACTACCGCCGCTAGCGCCAGATACTTCATGGGCCTCTCCGGAAACGGTGAACGGCTGACTCAAGACATCGGCACGGCATGGGTTGCGGCGTCGGGCGGCAGATCCGCATAGACCGCTGGAGCATAGCGCTCCATGAAACGCTGTGGCTTATGTAGCGGCGTAAAGCCGAACTGCGCGTACAGGCCATGGGCATCCGCCGTGGCCAGTGTGAAGCGGCGCAGTCCCTGCAGTTCGGGATGCGCGATCACGGCATGCATCAGTTGCTTGCCGTAGCCCTTGCCGCGTTGCGTGGGAAGCACAAACACGTCCACCAGGTTGGCGAAGGTGGCGTAATCAGAAATGACCCGCGCAAACGCAATCTGCTGGCCGTCCAGATAGCCGCCAAAGCACAGTGAGTGCCGCAGTGACTTCTGCACGGTGCTCAGCGGTATGCCTTGTGCCCAGCCTGAATGCCCCGTCAGAAAGCGATGGATGAGCGGTACATCCAGCTCATTGGTGTCCGTAGAGATTCTGAGCGCCAATCCACTCACTTCAGTTGACGCTCACGACCGGGCTCACCGAGCCGCCGATGATGAACGTGCACTTTGCGTTCTTCTCAGTGCACACAGCAGACTGCATCTTGATGCGCTCCATCTCCACGAACTGAGCCGGACTCAGGTTCATGGCGTTGCGGTAGGCGTTGTCTGCCTCGGCACGGCTTTGCTCGGCGGCCTTGCGGCTTTGCTCGGCGAGATCGCGCTTATGCTCGGTGAGCACGCGCTGCTCCTGTTGCGCCGTTTCCACACGCTGGTTACGCACCGCATCCGGTGGATTGGCCTTGCCCACCGTAATCTTCAGCAGCCGAACCGGCAGCTGGGTTTCCTTAAGGTATTGAGCGACCTCCTGGGTGACCTCCGCATCAATCTCCTCAATCGCCGTGGTCTGAATCGCGGTTTCGTTCATGCCGTGCTTCTTCACGGCCGACCGCACGCGATTGAAGAACTCCTGCTCCACGTTGTTCTCATACCAGTACTGGCCAAAGTCCCGCACCAGCGCCACCGGGTCGATGACCTGCAGCCGGATAATGGCGTGAAAATCCAGCGGCACACCGTCGCTGGACATCAGATCACTGAAGTTGCCGTCGTACTGCTGCGGAAACATGTTGACGTAGATCTTCTGCGTGGACAGCCATGCATACGTCAGACCCGGCAACACCGGCTCCTCCCGCACACCGCCGTGACCAAAGAACCAGGGCTTGTCGATCAGCACGGCCTGCTGGCCAGCATCTGGCGAGACCACGGTGCAGCCGGCGGACGCGGCAAGCAACAACGCGGCCAGCGGAAGGCGATACAAAGGCGTCATAGCCAACTCCTGACTCGATGAATGTTCTACGTAGTGTGGCGAACCCACCGCTTCCGCGACGGCCGCGCACTGACGGTCTTAGCCTGGCTAGCCATGACAGAAGGCGTAGTAATCCGCCTGGTAGTTCACGACGCCACCCCACACGCCAAACTCGACGGCGTCGTAGGGTTTGGACGTCGTGAAGCTGAACTTGTTCTTGGCTCCGCCCGAGACGATATTGGCGCTGACCACATTGAGTGAGAAGACGTTCTCTTCCTGCAGAGATCCGCTCAGGTAGGTTCTGATCACAAGTTGCTCGGCCACCTGAAGATAGGGGTCGCCGGTGATGCCGACGATTGCAGCGGCCGTTGATCCGCCGCCATACACCACACCTGGCTGCGCAGTTGCTCGCACGCCCGCGAAGCCCGCTGCAACGCCGGGCGCCAACAATGTACCAGCAGTGTCGGTGTCGCCATCTATCGCAGCTTCGAGATTGCTGGCGCTGCAGCCAGCACAGTTGCTTTGTGACACACCGACTGTGGTGCCGCCGCCCGATATCGTTGCGCACCGGGCGGTGCCGTCGACATCGGGGCCGGAGTTGCCACTACCGCCCCCTCCGCCACAGGCACTCAACGCTACAGCGCAGATCGCCAACCATCGATTGTTCATGTCCCCCTCCATACATCTTTAGTAATTAGCCACGATCTGGTCGCCATGGCTTGTCCAAACGGGAAGGATAGCTGCCTCCAACTCTCAAGCGCAGCCTGCACCAGCGCTTCCCCTGATTCAGCGCAGCGGGATGGACCGCTCGCTTAGGACGATCTTGTTGCCGCTGGCATCAAAGCGAACAAACTCCTGCCGACCATTGCGGCAGCGGACGAAGACCGGGTTCACTACGCCGCCCGATTCCGTCAGGCACTCCTCTTTCGAGCGCGGCTGCACCGTAATCCATTGCGGCTGCATCTGGCTCAAGCCCTTGGTGAGCCCTTCTCCCACCGCTTCGCCGACGCCGGCGCCGAACTCGCCGACCGCCTTGCCGGCTGCACGGGCGGAGGTGTCAGCCCCAGAGGGGCTCGCGGCAAGCAGCGCGACGGCCGTTGCCACTGCATAGGCCAAGAGTTTCACGTTATTGACTCCGTCCATAGAGCGCTACCGCCCACGCCCTATGCTGCCTTAGCCGCACTTTGTCGACTACTGGCCATTCGGACAGGACCGGGGAGCGGCGCCTGAGTCCGCAACTGCCGTGACCGGAAGCAAGCGGCCGCAGGCCGTCGGTGTCCGCCGTGTCAGCTGATGATGAGCAACGCCAGATATGGCACGAGGTTGAGGAGCAATACGCCCGCCTTGTACACCGCCATGGCGGCATAGTGAATGGCGTCGAACTGGCCCTCGGATAGGCGAAACCAGCGGCTGTGTAGCTTGTACAAGCCGTCATGCGCGAGGGTGAATACTGCAAACCACAGCAGCAGTACACCGTAGTTCAGTGCCAGGCACCAGAGCAGAACATCCTGCAGCGCAGCCATACTCATAAGGCCTCCGGTGTGTAGCCGAACGTGGAATCAGCATACGCCCCGGCAGACGTCGCGGCCACCCAGCACGCTTGACCGCTATCTCCGCGTGCCGGCGCGTTACTCGGCCTGCTCCAGCATCAGCGCCCGCACCATCGACATATGGTCGAAATACGCCAGCGCTTCCTGTGTCGGCGTCGCCTTGTCCAGAACACGGGCCTTGTACAACTCCAGCGTCAGGGCCTGCACCTCGGGATTGCTTGGCTCCGCGTAGTAGGCCCAGTCGATCAGGTGCAAGGCCAGCTGTGAATGCTGCTCCGCAGTCTTGCGCACGTTGGCCAGATAAGGCGCCATGCCGCCGGCCATCGCCACCAGCGCCTGCCCCTGGTCGTGCAGCGAGGCTGGCGACCAATGCGAGGGCACGTCGTCCCACCAGCCTGCGTATTGCTTGAGCAGCATCTGCGCGATGTCGCGCGGCGTCACGTACTCGATGCTCAGGCTCGGCGCACTGGCGAACGGCTCTGGCCAGGTGATCGACTGAATGATCTGATCATGGGTCAGTCCGCGGTTGAGGCCAGCAAACACTTCCGTGGTGATGTGCTCGAAGGCTGCGGCCAGCAGATTGAAGTTGTCACTGATGGTCGCGGCATCGCTGATCGGCGCGCCGTGCGCCGGCAGCAGATGCTCGGCACCCAGCGCCGCCATCTCGCGCAAGGCGGCTGTCCAGTCTTCGACATAGCGCTGTGAGCGCTTGCCATTTCCGGCGTTGGGCAGAAAGCCCTGATAGTAGTCGGCGCTGACCAGCGCCTTGCGTCCCGGCACCCAGACATAGAGCTGGTCGTCGGTCTCGCCCCGATGATGCTTGAGCACGAAGGTTTCACCGCCGATCTCAAGCGTCAGCTCGTCGCGGAACAGGCGCGTCGGCCAGACGATGTCGGCTCGCGACTTCGGCAGCTCGTCCACCGGCTGGCTCATGTACTTCGCGAGCGACCCACGCAGACGGATGTAGCGGTCAAAGCGCGCTTCGATGGCCTCCTGCGCAATGATCTGCGGTTGCTCGCCCGCCTCGACGAAGGCCCAGGTGCCGTAGGCGTGATCCACATGGCCGTGGGTGTAGATGATCGTGTGCACCGGCTTGTCGCTGAGCTTGCGGATCGCCTCCAGCAACGCGGGACCGCCGGGGCCGTAGCCGGTATCGACGACGACCAGACCCTCTGCCGTTTCGAATACCGCTGAATTCACGATCGGCAGGCGCACCAGCCAGGTCCTGGGTGCGACCTCGATCGTCTTGGTTTTCTTGCGAACGTCCTCAATCGCATCTGCATTGCGCGAGAACATGTGCATTGCCGCATCACGCGAGCTTTCGCCACCGAAAGTGTCGCCCGCGATGAACCGTAGCAACAGACTCGGGTGTTCGAGAATCAGGCGCAGGCGGCCGCGATCTATCCGCGCCTGCGAGAACACCGGCCCAAGGTCGGCCTCGTCTGCGGGAGGCTCCACCTTGGGAGCACCGCCGCCGCAGGCAGCCAGAAGTATCGCCAAGCACAGCACCGCCGATTTGCGACTCACCTGTTCCCCCTGATCCGATCGCATGATTTTTCCGGTGGCTTTGCGTGCTCCACTCTGGTCATAACTAGATGCTTCGACGCCAGTCAATCAGCAATAGCAGACAGCGTCGTACACCGTTTGGAGGAGAGCTGGATGAAACATCCTGAGCGCGCTGTCTTGCTGGCGCTATGTTGTGTGCCGTCGCTGGCCGCGGCACAAAGTGCCAGCGATGCTGACTGGGAAGCCCTGTTTGGTCCGCAGCCGGAGAGCAGCAAACCGGCTAGCCGCGAACCTGAATCTGGATCGTCGTCGTCGAGTCCCGAGAGTGCTGAGTCAGATCCGGGATCGGATAACAGTACGAGCAGCAACGAGGAGGCGGCAGCAACTGAGGCGTCGCCGCAGGAGGCTCCGGTAATCCCGGTGGCCACCCTCAGAGAGCCCGAAGCCGAGCCGCCGGTTGCCCCGAGGCGCAGGGCCGCGCTCGAGGAGATCGTCGTTACTGCGCAGAAGAAGGCGGAGTCCTTGCAGGACACGCCAATTTCGCTAGCTGCGTTTGATGAAGAGAAGCTGGAGATCGGCGGCATCCAGGGTCTGGCCGATCTCAGCGGCAACGTGCCCAGTCTGGCGATTGAACCGTTCCCGACCAGCAACGCCACCCTGCGCTTTTACATACGCGGCATCGGCGTCATTGATGCGCAGGTTACGCAGGACCCGGCCATCGGCGTGTACCTGGACGGCGTCTACATTGCGCGCTCGTCCGGAAACGCGCTCGACATCGCCGACCTGCAGCGCGTTGAAGTGCTGCGCGGCCCCCAGGGCACCTTGTATGGCCGCAACACCACTGGCGGCGCGATCAATCTTGTGACCAAGGCCCCCTCTGTGGAGGGCGTCCAGTTCACCCAGAAGTTCTCTGTCGGCAATCGCAACTACGCGCAATCCAAGACCTCGCTCAACTATCCCTTCTCGGACGAATTCGCCGCCAAGATCTCCCTCATCGGCTCGCAGAAGGATGGTTTTGTAGAGAACACCGGCCCGGGGTCTGACTTCGGCGATCGCAAGGTGCTGGGCTCGCGCGTTGATTTCCGCTGGCTGCCGACCGAACAGTTGAGTTTTGATTACAGCTTTGAGGACTCGACCACCACCTACGTCAACTACATGTACCAGGCGGTGCTGACGCCGGAAGGCAACAAGGGCTCGGCTGAGATCTTCAAGCGCTATGGCGAAAGCCAGTCGGTTTACAGTTCGCGGCGGCTGAAGTCTCTGGCCAGCGGCGCGCCGATGGAGGACTCCACCACCGACATCAGCGGTCACACCTTCAAGGCCACGTACGGCTTTGACAACCACGAGCTGAAGTACATTGCCGCCTACCGCGAGCTCAGTGATGCGTCCTACGCCGACCTCAGCGGCGGTGCCGGCTCCACCAGCTATCGGCTCGACACCCACGCCTACGACGGGCCCGCGTCCGACTTTGCCTACGGTGGCCCCACGCCGCTGTGGATACCGACCACCACGCAGAGTCAGTGGTCGCATGAGCTGCAGCTGACCGGCAGCCTGTTTGATGACAGCGTCAGCTACATCACCGGCGCGTTCTACTTCACGGAAGAAGCGCGTGAAGACCGGCACGTGCCGCAGCATCAGTTCAGCACGGCCGTCAGCCCGGATCAGACCGCGGACCTGGTCAGCGCCCTCAATGATCTGGGGCTGCTACCAATCGACGCGCTGCTGCCACGGCTGGTCAACTTCACGGCACTGGACAACAGCATTGCCAATGACGCGCTGGCGCTGTTCGGTCAGGCAACCTGGACCCCGGAACTGCTCGACCAGCGCATGCATTTCACCTTTGGCTTCCGGCACTCCGAGGATCAGCGCGAGGCCGTGAAGTTCCGCACCAGCGAAACCTTCGTCGAATACAACCTCAACGGCCAAGGCGCGGCGGTGCCGCTGAGCAGCGCCGAGGAGTTCCAGCACGTCAAGGCATCGCGCAAGTTCTCGGACAACTCCATTTCTTTCATTGCCGAGTTCGACGCCACTGACACGATCAACACCTATGCCAAGTATGTCGAGGCCTACAAGAGCGGTGGCTTCAACACCCGCGACCCCCAGGTCTCCGGCGAGTCGGGTGAGGCCACGGACGGCAACGACTACGGGTATGGCTATGCCGAAGGCTTTGACCCCGAGCACGTGAAGTCCTACGAGCTGGGCATCAAGACCGAACTGCTGGATCGCCGCCTGCGCCTCAACGCCGACGTGTTCCTGACGGACTATGACGACATGCAGATCAACTTCCTGATCATCGGCACGGTCAACGACACCAAGACGCGCAACGCTGGCAACGCCCGTCTGTATGGCTTTGAGATTGACGCCAACTGGCTGGCCACCGACGACCTGCTGCTCAATGCCAGCTACGCGTATCTGGATGCAGAGATCCTCGAAGTGATCGACACGTTTGGCGCTGACGTCACCAATCAGTATCAGTTCAGCTCGGCGCCGCCGCACTCGTACACGGTGTCGGGCGACTGGACCGCGCTACGCGGTGATGATTGGCAGCTCAACGCACATCTTGGCTACAACTACGTGGGCAAGCGCCTCGGCGGCGCCAAGGCCGGTCAGCCGGTACAGCTGGACCCCTACGGCATCGTCAATGCCCGCCTTGGCGTCGATGGTCTGCGGCTGGGTAGCGGCGCGCTGAGCGTGGCGCTATGGGGCAAGAACCTGTTGGATGAGGATTACGCCATCAATGCGATCGACAACCTGCCACATGCGGATCGCGCAGTGATCTGGGGCGAGCCCCGCACATTCGGCATGGACGTGACCTACCGCTATGGAAACTGATTGCAGACTCAACCACCGATCGCGGGCGCTGATGAACACGGTAGGCGCAGGCGCGCTGCTGGCCTGCCTGCTGCCCGCGCTGGCAATGGCGGCGGCGACGCCGGCACCGAATCCCTGGCTGGCGGATTCCAGCTACCCGCTGCCGCATGGCAACGCCGCCCAGCAGGACCTCACGCCGGTGGCGGGGCCATTGGGCCGCAGCCGCGCGCTGCGCAGTGAAGAGCTCGACTACACCCATCTGGGCCCGGCGCATTTCGGTGCCTTCACCTCGGGCCGCTATCCCGATGGCCGGCGCGTGTTGTGGTCCAACGGTGTCAATGGCGTCTACAAGGTCGACCACGACAGCTTCAAGGTGCTGGCGCACCTGCCACCCGAGGGCGCCCAGACTGAGTACACGCCGGCGTACGCGGACGAGCGCATTGCCTGGTTCGATCAGGGCACGGATGGCTTCTGGGCCCTGACCAAGGCATTCAGGGCAGCATCTGTGCTGCGCGATCTGTCCGGTGTGTACACGATGCTGGACCGCGACAACCGGTTCTACGTCGGTCACAAGTCCGGCAGCATCTGGGCCTATGGCGATGCCATCGAGGGCGATGCCGGCTCCGCCATTGTGTTCAAGGGCAAGTACGACTTCCCCGCGCCGGTCAGCGGCAATCTGATCGGCATCAACATGACCTTCGATGGCTGGATCATTGCCGTCACCGAACATGGCTATGTCATCGCCGTGTCCCGCGATCTGAAGAGGAGCTACTGGGTACGGCTGCTGCATGCAGAAGATGCGGAAGCCGCGTCCACACGCGTTGGGTACGGCTGGGTGCGCAACAGCTTTGCGATCGATGAGGACAACAACATCTACATCGCCTCGCGCGACCACCTGCACAAGGTGGTGTGGAATGGCGAGTCGCTGTCGGTCATGCGCCGCCATGGCGCCTGGAGCGAGCCCTACCCCAATGGCACTGGCGAGGGCACCGGCGCCACGCCCAGCCTGATGGGGTTTGGAGATGAAGATCGCTTCGTCGTGTTCACCGATGGCGACGTGCGGATGAACATGACGCTGATGTGGCGCGACGAGATTCCGGCCGGCTGGAAGAAGCTGCCGGGCATGGCCTCTCACCGCATCGCCGCCAGCGTGCCGGTGACGATGGGCAAGCTGGACCTGAAGGCGATCCAGTCCGAGCAGTCGGTGGTGGTGGCCGGCTACGGCGCGCTGGTGGTCAACAACCAGCCGCGCAACGAGCCCTGGTACGTACCGGAGCGGGCGAATCGACTGCTGGTGTCTTTCCTCGGCAGCAACCCGCGCTATCAGCCCTACGGTGTGCAGAAGTTCCAATGGAACCCGCGCACCCGCACGCTGGAATCCGCGTGGGTCGCTGAACAGATCAGCTCACCGAATTGCGTGCCCATGGTCAGCACCGGCTCCAACCGCGTCTACCTGATCGGCGCGCGCGACAATCAATGGACGCTGGAAGCGCTGAACTGGGATACCGGCGCAGAAGACTTTCATTACGTGATCGGCGGCCAGCGCTACAACAGCCTGTTTGCCGGCACCCTGATCGATGAAGCCGGGCGCGTTATCTACGGCACGCCCTGGGGTCGGGTGCGCCTGAACCCGCGCGGCCCCTAGCGAGCGACGCGGGACTCAACTGCTGCCGGGGGCTGTAGCCAGCCCTCGCGCAGGGCGCGGTGATAGTCCTCCGGCCTGTCGAGGTCCGGCAGCGTGCCTGGCTCGGACCAGTCCGCTCCCGCCTGCCAGCCCAGTCGCTGTAGCGCCGTCCGCGTCTGCTGCATGACACGATCCGTGCCCCAGTCGATACCGCAGAACACATCGGGCACCGTGTGCGCCACACCCACCAGCACATAGCCGCCATCCTCGGCCGGCATGAACACCATGCGCTGCGCACTCAGGCAGGCGCCCGCGGCGCGCAGGTGCTCGGGCGTCAACGCCGGGCAGTCGGTGCCGATCAGCACCGCGCGCGCGGCACAGCGCAGCAGTCGACTGAGCGCATGCGCCATGCGCTGGCCCAGATCCTCGCCCTGTTGCTCGCACAGATCGACGGCATATCGGCGCGGGTAGTCCAGCCAATGCGTCTGGGCATCACCGCCGGTCGTGAACAGGGTCACGCGGCCCGGCGCGGCAGCGCAGGCCGTGCGCAGACTGCGGTCCGTGAGCTCGGCCTGCAGGCGCGCGGCACCGTCCGCGCCCAGCAGCGGAATCATCCGGGTCTTGGCGTACCCACTGACGGCAGCCTTGGCCATGATGCCTATGGCCAGGGTGTTGGCACCGGCACTCACGCTTGCATCCACTCCACCGCGCGGCGTGCCCATTCCCGGCCCTGATCTTCCTGGATGAAGTGCCCGGCATGCAGCCGCGCATGCGGTTGGCCGCGGGCACCTGGAATGTGTGCATGCAGAAACGCATCGGCTTTCCCGAGCAGCGGATCGCGCTCACCGAAGACGGTCAGCACCGGCTTCTGCCACTCGCCCAGCACTTTCCATGCTGCGCGGTTGGCGGGTACTGCCGGGTCACCCTCATGCGTCGGCACCAGTCGCGGAAACGCGCGGGCCCCGGCCTTGTAGCATTCATCCGGAAACGGCGCGTTGTAGGCCGCCACGACATCGGGTGGCAACTTGCTCACGCTGGCTGCCTGCACGATGCCACCCGCAGAAAACCACGGGCTGTAGCGCGCGAACGCGCGCCACACATAGAACGGCAGCGGCACCGGCTGATCCTCGGCGGCAATCGGCAGAATGCCGTTGCCCACCGTGATCCGCGAAAAGCGCTGCGGATGCTCCGCCGCAAGCCGCAACCCCAGTATCGAACCCCAGTCCTGACAGACCAGCGTGATGTCACGCAGGTCCAAGGCCTCTACGAAGGCGACCAGCCAGTCCATATGGCGTTGATAGCTGTAGTCGGCAATGGCCGTGGGTTTGTCCGAACGGCCGAAGCCAATCAGGTCCGGCGCAATGGCGCGGTAGCCGGCCTGCGCAAACACCGGAATCATCTTGCGGTAGAGATATGACCAGGTCGGCTCACCATGCAGCATCAGCACCGGCGCGCCCTCACGCGGGCCTTCATCGACATAGTGCATGCGCAATGCATCGGTGACCTGCAGATACTGGGGCGCCCACGGGTAGTCGGGCAGATTGTTGAAGCGATCGTCAGGGGTGCGGAGTACTTCCATTCGAGGGTTCGCTCCTGTGGGGTGCGGTTGCACCGGACCAGCGCTCAGCGCTTGACGTTGAGTGACCAGTCGTAATCCAGATGATCGACCCTGAAGGTCTTCTGCTTGATGCGCGCCTGATCCGCCGCTGCGTCTGCCAGCAGCTCGGCGCGGGCCGCAAGCCAATCCTTCAACGAGCCGTCCGCTTCAAAGTCTTCAACAAACCAGTCGAATATCTTGGATACATACACGGTGTTGCGCGCGGCGTCGTAGCGGTTGCGGCTGCGGTCACTCAGAAAGCGACGCTGCTGATCCTGAAACTGGGCATCCAGTTGCGCGGCCAGGAACGGCTCCGGCCGCAAGGCCGGGCAGCCGATGGAGGCGCAGTTCACCGCAAACTGGATGCGCGGCTCCTTGTAGACCGGACGCAGCCGCTCATGCTCGATCCAGTCCAGCGTGCGCTTCTCGCCCAGCAGGTTGAAGAAGGACTGCTGCCACGGTGAGCGGAAGAACGAGCCCAGATCGCGTATCGACTTCAGCTCCGGGTACTCGGTCAGAATCAGCTCCAGCGTGAAGGCGTTGTAGGCATTGATCAGAAACACCATCTGTTGTTCGCGCTTGAAACCGGCGAACGTCTGCGGACTCACTGCAGAGAACTCTGCCAGCACCGCCTTGAGCGCAGGCCGCTCACGTTTCAAGCCAGCGTAGTCCACCGTGCTGCTGTGTCCGTCGGCAGACCAGTGAACATGCCCTTTCAACAGTGCGCCATATTTTTCGTAGCTCTGATCCAGCGCCAGTGCGCCTTGCGAGAGCAGTAGCAAGCCGGTGACCAGCGACCATCTGAGAACACGCTGCATGTTCAACCCCTGCGCCATTGATGGAAGCGCTCCACCCAGCGCAGCAGCGCTTCGGGTTTGTGCGCCTGTTTCCACTGGCCGGCGGCGTACTTGTTGGCCTCGGCCAGCGTCGGATAGATGTGTATCGTGCCGAGGATCTTGTTGAGGCCGATGCCGTGGCGCATCGCCAGCACATACTCAGCAATCAGATCGCCGGCATGCTCGCCGACGATGGTCACGCCCAGAATCCTGTCCTTGCCCGGTACGGTCAGCACCTTGACCAGACCATGCGCCTCGCCATCGGCAATCGCGCGGTCCAGGTCATTGATGTCATAGGTCGTGACCTCGTAGGCGATGTTCTTTTCCTTGGCATCGGTTTCATTCAGACCGACGCGCGCCACTTCCGGCTCGGTGAACGTGGCCCAGGGGATGACCGAGTAATCCACCTTGAACTTGCCGCCGCGCAAACCCAGCAACGGCGCAAACAGGCTGTTGACCGCCGCATACCAGGCCATATGCGCCGCGGTATGCGTGAACTGATACGGGCCGGCGACATCGCCGCAGGCATAGATATTGGGGAAGTTGGTCTGCAGGAAGTCGTTGACCTCGACAGTACGCCCGGTCTTGACGCCCAGTTCTTCCAGGCCAAAGCCCTTGAGCCGCGCCACGCGGCCCACGGCCACAATGATCTGGTCGAACTCGATGCGTTGCTCCGCGCCCTCATGCTCACAGATCAGGATCTTGCTGCGCCCCTCAACCACCACCTTCTGGGCCTTGGTGTTCACGCGCACATCAATCCCTTCCGCCGTAAAGCGCGCCTGCACCATGGCCGAGACTTCCGGATCTTCTCGCACCATGATCCGCGGCAGCATCTCCACCTGCGTGACCTGCGCGCCCAGCCGCGCAAACGCCTGCGTCAGCTCACATCCAATCGGCCCACCACCCAGCACCACCAGACGCTTGGGCAGCTCGCGTAGATCCCATAGCGTTTCCGAGGTCAGATAGCCCGCTTCAGCCAAACCGGGAATCGGCGGCACAAACGGCTGCGCGCCGGTGGCAATGACGATGTCGCGCGCGGTCAGGCGCTGGCCATTGACCTCGACCGTCCACGGGTCCACAAAGCGTGCTTCACCCTGCAGGCACTCCACGCCGAGGCTCTGGTACCGCTCCACCGAGTCATGCGGCTCGATCTGCTGCACCACGCCCTGCACCCGCTGCATGACCTTGGAGAAGTTGGCGCGGCCAGAGACATTCTCAAACCCGAACTCGCCGGCGCGATCCAGATGGCTGGCCAGCTTGGCCGAGCGGATCAGGGCCTTGGAGGGTACGCAGCCGGTGTTGAGGCAGTCGCCGCCCATCTGATGCTTTTCAATCAAGGTCACCTTGGCCTTCACCGCAGCGGCGATGTACGCGCTCACCAGCCCGGCGCTGCCGCCACCGATGACGATCAGGTTGCGGTCAAAGCGCTTGGGCCGCCGGTACGGCGCATAGACCTTGCGCGCCTTGACCATGGCCACCAGCTTCTTGGCGATCAGCGGAAACACACCCAGCAGCACGAACGCCCCCAGCAAGCCGGGCGACAGAATGCCCTTCAGCGAGGTGAGCTGTGCGATCTGGGTGCCGGCGTTCACATAGACGATGGTGCCGGCAAACATGCCGAGCTGGCTGACCCAGAAGAAGGTGCGCGCCGGCATCTTGGTCAGACCCAGCAGCAGGTTGATCAGAAAGAAAGGAAACACCGGCACCAGCCGCAGCGTGAACAGGTAGAACGCGCCGTCCTTCTCGATGCCGGCATTGATGGCCTTGAGGCGTTCGCCGTAACGGCTCTGCACCCAATCCCGCAACAGATAGCGCGCCACCAGAAAAGCGCCGGTGGCGCCTATTGTTGAGGCGAACGAGACGATCAGCACGCCCCACCACAGACCGAAGATGGCACCGGCCGCCAAGGTCAGGATCGCGGCCCCCGGCAGCGAGAGTGCGGTCACCAGCACATAGCCCGCAAAGAACACCGCGCTGGCCAGCAGGGGGTGTGCATCCCGCTGCTCGATCAGCGCCGTGCGCTGCGCCTGAAGGAACTCCAGCGACAGATAGCGGCCCAGATCAAAGTAGAAGAACGCGGCAATGGCCGCAGCGAGCAACACCAGCAGGATCAGACGCTTGATCATGAATCGTCCTCAAATCAGTGAGCGTGGCCCTACCGGCCGCGAACAACAGCGCCCCCATACTAAGCGGCTTGGCTTGCCGGGCTTAAGCCCCATAGCGCCGCTTTTCATGTCTGAACGTCCGGTCACCCACCGGGAAACCCCGCCGCTTCGGGGATACCGCTAAGATCAATCGTCCACAAGGGCCCGCGTTCGGGTGCCGGATGTCATCGAGCATCCACCCGCCACCGGCATGCCGCATCGTGGTGATCACCCCAGAGCCGCCATGTTCCGTATCCGCAAGATTCACGATCAGACCTCCGCCGCCAACCGCGAGGCGGTCAGCCAGGTGCAGGCCATCATCCGCGCGCAGTTCCCGACCGCGCGCGTTGAAGACATCGAGAAGATCGGCAAGCAGCTGCATGACCCGTTGCACTTCCGCTACCGCGCCATCCTGTTCGTGGTGGAGAGCACGGCCGGCAAGGTGCGTGCGTTTGCCACCCTGCTGCACCTGCCCGACCTGCACTGCGCCTTTCTTGACCTGATCTCGGCTGCGCCCGGCGCGGCCGGGGGCGGCTTGGGCGGCGTGCTGTACGAACGCCTGCGTGAAGAAGCGCAGGCCCTGGGCGCCCATGGCCTGTACTTTGAATGCAGCGTGGATGACACGGACGTGA
>JBFJJW010000065.1:0-14769 GCA_041612095.1 Solimonas sp.
GCCGGTACCGCGTGCACCTTCAAGCCGGCGACTTCCGTGGTTTGCCACCAGTCCAGCTCAACCACGCGGGTAATGCCACGACGGGCAAACCATGCCTTCAGTCCCAGCGGAACTACAAATTGCAGCTGCGGAAAGCGCTGCGCCAATTCGCGCACCGAGGGCTCGTCGAGATGGTCGTAGTGGTTATGCGAGATCAGCGCGATATCCGGCGCCGGCAACTCTGCGATCTGCAGGGGCAGCGGGGTCAGGCGCTGAGGCCCGGCGAACCGCAATGGCGAGGCACGGTCACCAAACACCGGGTCGGTGAGCAAGCGCTTGCCGCCCCATTGCACCAGAAAGCTGGCATGCCCGATCCAGGTCAGCGCATCGGCGCCGCCCTCGAACAGTGAAAGCTGCGGTACCTGCATGGGCAGCTGGGGTTTGACCCACGGTTGGGTCAGGAACTTGGGCAGCCAGCGGAATACCCGCACGGCGTCATGGTGTTCGTGTGGGTAGTTGTTGCGGAAGCCACGGCGACCGTGGTGTCTGGGTTGGCTCATGGGCGTCGGGAGGGGTTGGGCCGCTACAGGATACCCGCGACAGACCCGGGCGCTAACGGTATCCTGCGCGCAAATTTCGACCCGTCCGCGCAATGCAGCTCCACAACAGCTATTCCGGCCACAAGGAAGATTTCGTTCCGCTCGATCCGCAGCGCGTGACCATGTATGTCTGTGGCCCTACGGTCTACAGCTACGCGCACATCGGCAATGCGCGCCCGGCGGTGGTGTTCGACGTGCTGGCCCGGGTGCTGCGCCGCAGCTATCCGGAGGTCGTGTACGTCCGCAACATCACCGACATTGACGACAAGATCAACGCCGCCGCCGTCAAGGAAGGCGTGGACATTCGCGTCATCACCGATCGCTACGCCAGCGTCTATTTTGACGACATGACCGCGCTGGGCGTGCTGCCACCGGATCACGCACCGCGGGTGACAGAGCACCTGCCGCAGATCATCTCGATGATCGAGCGCCTGATTGCCTCGGGCCATGCCTATGAAGGCAAGGGCCATGTGTTGTTTCACACGCTCAGCTTCGCCGACTACGGCAAGCTCTCCGGCCGCGATGAGCAGGCACTGATGGCCGGCGCACGCATCGAGGTTGCGCCATACAAGAAGCATGCGGGCGACTTCGTGCTGTGGAAGCCATCGACCCCCGACCAGCCCGGCTGGGATTCACCCTGGGGTCGCGGGCGTCCCGGCTGGCACATCGAGTGCTCGGCCATGGCGGAGGCACTGCTGGGCGAGACCATCGACATCCATGGCGGCGGGCACGACCTGATCTTCCCGCACCACGAGAACGAGATCGCGCAGAGTACTTGCGCGCACGGCGGCAAGACGTTTGCGCGCTACTGGCTGCACAACGGCTTTCTCAATGTCGATAGCCAGAAGATGTCGAAGTCCATCGGCAATGTGTTGCTGGTGCATGAGCTGCTGAAGACGGTGCCGGGTGAAGTGATTCGTCTGGTGTTGTTGACCGGGCACTACCGCCAGCCGGTGGACTGGAACGATGAAGTGGTCGGCGAGGCGCGCAAGAAGCTCGACCGCCTGTACGGCGCGCTGCGCGAGTTGGCGGACGTGCCGGCCGCCGAGAACGTGACCGCTCCGGCCGGATTCATCGCCGCGCTGGAAGACGATCTCAATACGCCGATGGCGTTGGCGGAGTTGTTCGAGTTGGCGCGTGCCGCCAACAAGGCGACCGAGGCCGGCGACAAGGCCACGCTCAAGGCGCAGATGCTCGATGCCGGCGAGCTGCTCGGGCTGATTCAGCAGGATCCGGCTGCGTGGTTCGCGCAGGCGCCGGCCGCAGCTGCCGGCGCACCCAGCGCCGAGGAGATTGAAGCCAAGCTGGCGCAGCGGCAGGATGCGCGCAACAGCAAGCAGTGGGCGGAATCCGATCGCATCCGCGATGAGCTCAAGGCGCGCGGCGTATTGGTCGAGGACGGCAAAGACGGTCAGCGCTGGCGCTACGCCTGAGCAGTTAGCCGGGTTTGTGGGCGCGGTGGAGGCTGAGGGTGCCGAACAGCGTGGCGTAGCGCGTCGTTTCCTCGACGCCGGCAAAACCTGCCTCGGCTATCAGCTGCGGCAGCCGGCCGGCCACGTTGTCGGCCGTCGTGACGTAGCCGTCGAGCAGCTGGATGCCGTGAAAAGCCAGGCGCATCACCGGATTTGCAGCGCGGCCCCAGTCCGCAACATGCAGGCGTCCGCGAGGCTTCAATACGCGCAGGGCTTCCTTTAGCGCCGCGTGCTTGCCGGCGCGATCCAGGTGGTGGAAGAACAGGCTGGACGTCACGACATCGAAGTGAGCATCGGCATAGGGCAGTTGCTGGGCCCGCGCTTGATCCAGTGTCAGCTTGCACCCGCGCGCTGCGGCCTTGGCTCGCGCCTGCGCCAGCATGGCCGGGTCGCCGTCGGCACCGGTGACCTCCACTCCGGGCGCGGCGTTCAACAGCATGAGTGCCAGGGTGCCGCTGCCGCAGCCGAGGTCCAGCACCTGCTCTCCTGCCTTAAGCTGCGCCTGCCGAACCAGCGCTGTCTTGAAGGTCTGTTCGCGCGTGGTCAGCGCGACCACCGGGTCATACAGCGCGGTGAGCCAGTGATAACCCAGCGCCGGCACGTAGCCACTAGGCGCGGTCATCGCAGCCCCCATCGGTCAGGGCTTCGAGGATTGGGCACTCGTGGGCGCTGCCATGGCCGGGGCAGGCCTCCACCAGCTGATGCAAGGCGTTGCGCACGCGTTGCAGTTCGGCGATGCGGGCATCCAGTTCCGCGAGGCGCGCGGCAGCGGTGGCGTGCACCCCGGGAACCCCTTGCTCATTCTGGGTCGACAGCTGCAGCAATCCGCGGATTTCCTCCAGCGAGAATCCCAGCCGCTTTGCACGCCGGATGAAGCGCAGGCGCTGCACGTCTTCATCGCGATAGGCGCGGTAGCCGGACGCGCGCCGCGGCGGTTCCGGCAGCAGGCCACTGCGCTCGTAGTAGCGCACGGTATCAACCCCAACTCCGGCGGCCTGGGCCAGACGGCTGATGGTCAGAGGGCGGCTCATCGGCGTTCCTGTTGTGAGTGCCGGGCCATGATGCAGCCCGGACTCGGGTCCAGAGTCAAGCCTCGCAGTCGCTGCAGGCCTCCACTTCTATGGTCAGATGCGCCAGTTCCGGAATGCTGGCCAGTCGGCGTCGATATTCATCCGCCTCAGCGGGTTGAGCGGCCACCACCGCGACAATCGCCGCATAGCGGCCAGGGCCGACTCGCCACAGATGCAGGTCGGCGATGCGATCGTCGTTGACTTCGATCTGCCTGCGGATGCGTGCGGCGAGTTTGGGATCGGCGCTGGCATCGAGCAATACGCTGCCAGTAACCCGCAGCAGGCCATACGACCAGCGTGCGATCACCAGGGCGCCGACGACGCCGGTGACCGGGTCCATCCATACCCAGCCAAAGTACCAACCGGCCAGCAGTGCCGTGATGGCCATCACCGAGGTCAATGCATCCGCCAGTACGTGCAGGTAGGCCGAGCGCAGATTGTGGTCGGCGTGCCCATCACTTACGGCGGCTGCGGGCTGATGATCCTCGTGGTCGTGGTCGTGGTCGTGGTCGTGGTCGTGGTCGTGGTCGGCATGACCGTGCCCGTGATGGTGGCCGTGGTCACCCTGCAGCAGCCATGCACAGCCGAGGTTCACCAGCAGCCCCAGGGTCGCCACTGCCACCGCTTCGGCGTAGGCAATCGTGACCGGTTGCAGCAGGCGCTCGAACGACTGCCAGGCAATACCCAGCGCGAATACCGCAAGCAGCAAGGCACTGCTGTAGCCGGCGAGATCGCCGACCTTGCCGGTGCCGAAGGTGTAGCGGTGATCGTCGGCATGGCGACGCGCGTAGGCGTAGGCAAAGCCGGAGATCGCCAGCGCACCGGCGTGCGTGGCCATGTGTACGCCGTCGGCCAGCAGCGCCATCGAGCCGAAGGCGAGGCCGGCGGCAATCTCCAGCACCATCATCGCTGCGGTAATGCCCACCACCCACCAGGCGCGTTGCTCGTTGCGCTGATGATCCGCGCCCAGATAGACGTGACGGTGGCGGTGATGATCGATGCTGTGTGTGTCGCGCATGCCCAGGCTGCCGGTATGAGAACTTAAAGTTTACGTCGGACCGGCTGGCCAAAGCCCGGATCGCTGCTGACGCGATGGGCCATGGTGCCCTTGGGTGCTTGATACCAGCCGGGATCGCGGTAGTCGCCCGGCGCGAGGTCGTCGCGGACCTTGATCACCGTGAACATGCCGCCCATCTCCAGATTTCCGTAGGGGCCGGTGCCCATCATCATCGGCAGCGTGTTCTCGGGCCCGCGCATGTGGCCACTGGCGGTGTGGTCCTGATGCTCGGCCATGCCGTTGGTGCCCATGGCCATGTAGCCCGGCAGCAGCGCGCGCATCTGCCGTTCAAGGTCCGCCTGCTCTACGCCCATCGGATTGGGCACGCCGTGGCCCATCGCGTTCATGGTGTGGTGTGACATATGGCAATGAAATGCCCAGTCTCCGGGCACGGCGACAAACTCCAGATCGCGGGTCTGTCCCACGCCGACGATTTCCGTGACCTCCGGGCGCCAGAGGCGTTGTGGCCAGCGTCCGCCGTCGGAGCCGGTCACCTGGAACTGCACGCCATGCATGTGGATGGGATGGTTCCACATCGACAGGTTGCCGACGCGCACGCGCACGCGTTCACCGCTGCGCGCGACCAGTGGCTCGATGGCAGGGAAGACCTTGGAGTTGAAGGTCCACAGGTCGAAGTCCTGCATGATCGAAGGATCGGGTCGATAGGTGCCCGGGTGCAGCGCCCAGTTGTGCAACAGCACGGCGTAGTCGCGATCTACCGGCTGCGCCTCACCCCCCTTGGGATGAATGATGAACATGCCCATCATGCCCACCGCCATCTGCACCATCTCGTCGGCGTGCGGGTGATACATCTGTGTACCGTGCTGCTGCAGGGTGAATTCGTAGACATAGGTCTCGCCGGGCTTGATATGCGGCTGCGACAGGCCGCCGACGCCATCCATGCCGCTGGGCAATAGAAGGCCGTGCCAGTGCATGGAGGTGTGCTCCGGCAGATGGTTGGTCAGATAGATGCGGACGCGATCGCCTTCCACCGCTTCGATCGTGGGGCCCGGCGTGCTGCCGTTGTAGCCCCAGCACTTGGCGCGGCTGCCGGGGGCGAACTCGTGATCGACTTCCTCCGCGACCAGATGGAATTCCTTGACGCCATGCCTGATGCGTGGCGGCAGCGTCCAGCCGTTGAGCGTGCGCACCGGCAGGTAAGCGCCGGGGGCATCTGTGGCCACAGTAGGTGAGGCCGCCTTGCCGGTGGCGGTTTGCGCCAGTGCCGATAGCGGTAGTGCCGAGCCCAGGCCGGCGGCGAGTTGCAGTAGAGCGCGTCGAGAGAGCATGGATGCTGCCTCCTCAGTGGTGTTCGTGGGGGGTAGGGGCTGCGGTTGCCTCCGCCGGTGCCGCAGTGTGCCCGGCGTGACTGGCGTGAGGGTCCTGCACGGCATGGACGTGCCCCGCGTGCGGATCATCGGCTGATGCAGTCGGCTCTGCTTCGGGCGGGGTGGCGGGCATCGCATGTCCCGCATGCGCGTCCATCTCCGGCATCTGATGGCCCGCGTGTGGATCGGCGCCGGAAGACGGCGCCAGATCTGCCGCGCCGGCACTCTTGGCGCCGACCTGTGCGCTGCTGGGGAGTGTCGTGCCCACCACCGCGCTCAGCGCCGCGCGCGTCAGCCAATAGTCACGCAGCGTCTCCAGATAGCGTTGGTAGGCGTCGTAGCCGCTGGCGCGTACCCGCAGCAATTCAAACGGACCTTCAAACATGAAGTTCACCCGCTCCTGCGTGCGCGCGAGCAGACGCTCGTGCAACGGCAGCAGGCGCGTACGTTGCAGATCGAGGCTGGTGCGGATGGTGGATAGCTGCCGGTGCAGACGTGCGAGCTGATTGCCCATCTCCAGGCGCAGAATTGCGGCATCTGCCTGCGCGATTTCCGCCTCGGCCCGCGCACGCAGGACACTGGCTTCGTTGCGATGCCAGAACGGTAGCTGCAGATCGAACGTAGGGCCGACCAAGCGTGTGCCGTCGGACTCACGCGCGCGTTCCACTCCGACCTCGACATCCCCCAGCCAGCGGAACTTCTGAGCAGTGCCGGCGGCGTCCTCCAGCGCACGCAGGCGCAGCAGAGCCGCGGCCAGATCCAGCCGCTGCTCCGCAGCCAGTTCCAGCATGAGCTCCACGGAATCCTCAATGGCTACCGGCAGTGGCAGGCGGTCGGGTACCTGCCATTCCATCGCGCCGGGCTGCAGCCCCATCAACGTGTTGAGCTCTGCGCGCGCATCTTCACGTTCCGCGTCGGCTGCGAGTCGCGCCAACTCTGCTTCCGCGGCGGCCGTGGCTTCCACCGACCGTTGCAGGTCACTGATGTTGCCGGCAGCGTGATAACGCTCGGCGAGTGTGGATGACAGGGCCGCAGCGGCTGCGCTGCGACTGCGCAGAGTCGCGACCTGCTCAGCGCCGATCAGGCGCCACCACGCCTGCTCAACCGCGTAACCCAGGGACTGTATGGCATGGGCAACATCGATCTGCGCGCGTTCGAACTCGGCGGCGGCGACACGCTTGCGCAGCGGCCGTAGCAGCAGGTGGGTGAAGGGCTGGCTCAGACCCAGGGTCCATTCACTGCCGCCGCTGCTGACATCCAGGAACGATGCGGAAAGATGGGGGTTGGCCAAGCGAGCGGCATCCAGTACCTCGGCGCCGGCCAGTCCCAGTTGTGCGTACAGCACCTGCATCCGGGGGTTGCCGGCAAACGCCAGCCGCTGGGCATCAGCCAGACTCAGGCGTTGGCCATTTAGCTGCAGGCGCAGTTCAGTGGCTGCGTCGCTACCCGGTGCCGGGGGTGTCGGTAGGCCGCGTGCGGTCAGCGCCGCCTGTGCGTTGGCGTAACCGCGATCCTGCGGCAGGCTGGCGCAGGCGGCAGCGCCAAGCGCAACCACCAAGGTCAGGGAAACACGAATTCGATAAGAGAGCACGGCAGGCTCCGTCTGATTCCAGAGAATCCTGCGCCAGCGGAGTGGCACAGGCGTTTACAGCCCCAGGGCTGTCGGTATCAGGCGGTTCGAGGCGGCCTCAGCAACGGGCCGCGGCGTGCCGGACGCAAGTCGTTATCGCCGATTTGCGGTGCCAGGGCTCGCGCCCGCGGCAGTTCCAACGCCATAGGATTCGGAGCTACCGGCGCGTTGAGTCCGCCGGCAGCACAGTGATCAACGCACAAACAGCCGCAACCGCAAACCGGAGTGGGTGTGGTATCCGCCGACGTCATCTCGACGACGGCCTCCTGCACCTGTACGCCCATCTTCATGGCGTGATGGGCGTGAGCATCGTGCTCAGAGATGGGTGCTTCAGAACGGCTGACTGTTTGTGTTGCACAGGGCCCGCTAAAGCTGGCAGCCATGCCGGTGAGCGGCAGGCTCAGGCTCAGAAACAGCAGTAACAGGGCGCGCAGCGGCTTCATGGGTGCAGTATGGGTCTGGAGCCGGGTCCAGGGTCAAGTGTCAGCGCGGCTGCGCCAGCGCCGCGTAGCGCGGGCATGAGACGAGGTGGTCATTCACCAGCCCCATGGCCTGCAAATACGCGTAGACAATGGTGGTGCCGACAAACTTGAAGCCGCGCTTGAGCAGATCCTTGCTGATGCGATCCGACAACTCGGTGCGCGCCGGTACATCCTTCATGGTCCTTGCGTGACTGACCCGGGGTTTGCCGTCGACAAATGCCCACAGGTAGGCGTCAAAGCTGCCAAATTCCTTCTGCACCTTGAGCAAAGCTTGTGCATTGCTGCGCGCCGACCAGATCTTGAGTCGATTGCGGACTATCCCGGCGTCCAGCATCAGCTTCTCGAGCTTGGCATCGGTATAGCGCGCCACCTTGGCGGCATCGAAATCGGCGAAGGCCTTGCGGTAGCCGGCGCGCTTTTCCAGAACCGTACGCCAGGACAGGCCGGCCTGGGCACCTTCCAGAATCAGGAACTCGAACAACACCCGATCATCGTGCTGCGGTACGCCCCACTCCTCGTCGTGGTAGGCGCGGTAGGCTGCTGTGGACAGGCACCAGGGGCACGGTGCTGTATTCGGTGTCTTGCTTGCGGTGGTCATGGTGCTAGCGAAAGTGGATGCGCTGGCCGCGCGGTGTGCCCTGGACGGCACCGTTCTCGTACACCAGCTCGCCATTGACCCAGGTGCAACGGATCGCAGCCGGATAGCTGCGGCCTTCCACCGGCGACCAGCCACACTGGTAGAGCAGGTCCTCCTTGCGCACCGTGGTGGTGCCATGCGGGTCCACCAGCACCAGGTCGGCCCAGTAGCCCTCGCGGATATAGCCGCGGTCAGGAATGCGGAAGCGCTCAGCTACGGCGTGGCTGGTCTTGTTGACCACCGTGCGCAGGTTCAGCTCGCCGCGCTTGACCAGATCAATCAGCATCAGCAGCGAGTGCTGCACCAGTGGCAGGCCGGACGGCGCCTTGAAGTAGGTGTTCGCCTTTTCCTCGGCGGTATGCGGCGCGTGGTCGGTGGCGATGACATCGATGCGGTCTTCCATCACCGCGTGGACCAGTGCCAGCCGGTCTTCCGGCGTCTTGATGGCCGGATTGCACTTGATCAGGCTGCCCAGCTTCTCGTAGTCGCGAGCGTCCATCGCCAGATGATGCACGCAGGCCTCCACCGTGATCTTCTTGTTGTAGATCGGACCTGGCGTGAAGAACGCCAGTTCGCGCGCCGTGGTCAGATGCAGTACGTGCAAGTCCGCACCGTAACGCTTGGCCAGGCCCACTGCCAATTCCGTGGACTTGTAGCAGGCTTCGGCGGAGCGGATGTTGGGGTGCTCGGACATCGGCACGTCGTCGCCGAACTTCGCGCGCGCCGCGGCTTCGTTGGCCAGTATCATCGGCGTGTCTTCGCAGTGGGTGACGACCATCAGCGGCGCACGCGAGAAGATGCCTTCCAGGGTGCGCGGATCATCCACCAGCATGTTGCCGGTGCTGGCGCCCATGAACACCTTGATCGCACAGGCTTCGTCGCGCTGCAGTGCCGCGACTTCCTCGAGGTTGTCGTTGGCCCCACCGAAGTAGAAAGCGAAGTTGGCAAAGCAGCGGTCCTTCGCCATTGCGTATTTCTCTGCCAGCAATGCGCGCGTGGTGATGGCCGGCTTGTTGTTCGGCATGTCGAAGAAACTGGTGGTGCCGCCAGCAACTGCAGCGCGCGACTCGCTGTAGAGGTCACCCTTGTGAGTCAGCCCCGGCTCACGGAAGTGGACCTGATCGTCAATCACGCCGGGCAGCAGCCATTGGCCCTGTGCATCCACCACGCGCATGCCGGCGGGCGCGTCGATCTCGGCGGCGATCTTCTCGATGCGGCCATTGCGGATCAGCAGGTCCGCCGCAGTTTCGTGGCCTTCGTTGATGATGTGCGCGCTGGTGATCAACATGGCGGTCATGCCCTGCGCGGAAGGGGAACATTCATGGTAAGCCTTGCGGCGGATTACAGGCCCGGGATCATGCGGCGCAGGGTGTCATCCTTGCGCCAGTAGTGGTGGTAGAGCGCGGCCACCGCGTGCAGTCCAATCAGCCAGTAGCCCGCAACGCCGACGGTTTCATGGATGTCCTTGATCTGGCCAGCCAGCGCCTTGTTTGGCGCCAGCAGGGCCGGCAGTTCCAGGCCAAAGAAGGGAATGGGCTTGCCGGCTGCGCTCAGCATCAGCCAGCCGCCCAGCGGCATGCCGATCATCAGGCCATACAACAGCGCATGGGTGAGGGTGGATAGCCGGTGCTGCCAGCGGGGCAGGGTCGGGGTGATCGGCGGGCGCGGGCTCAGCCAGCGGCCAAGCAGCCGCAGCCACACCAGCACGAATACCGAGAGCCCCAGCATGAAGTGCCAGGTCTTCAGCAGATTGCGCGGATCACTATCCTTGGGAAACTGCACGCGCAATTCAATGCAGGCGTAGACCGCGGCGAGCAGCAGCAGCATCAGCCAGTGCAGGCTGATCGAAAGCCGTGAGTAACGGGTCGGGTTCATCGCGTCTTCTCCTTGCAGGTGGATGACATCACGGGGCCCAGTCGCCCCAGCAGGCCTGCAACGCGGCCAGCGCGGCGACGCCGGCGGTTTCCGTGCGCAGCACACGCGGCCCCATGCGGATGCCGATGAAACCGGCCTTGCGCGACCTTTCAATTTCCTCGGGGCTCAGTCCGCCTTCCGCCCCCACCAGCAGCGTCACCGGACCAGCGGGAGCGGGCATCTCGCGCAAACCCCGCGCTCCTTCAGGATCCAGTGTCAGTCCGGTGCCAAAGGAGCGGCCACTGTCCAGCCAGCCGGCCAGGGCTTGCACCGTCGCCAGCTCCGGCAACGCCGTGCGCCCGGATTGCTCGCAGGCGCTGATCACCACGCCACGCCAGTGTTCGATCTTCTTCTCCCAGCGCTCCGCGTCCATGCGCACCACGCTGCGCGCCGAAAGCAAGGGCAGGATGCGCGTCACGCCCAGCTCGACCGCCTTCTGGATCGTATAGTCCATGCGGTCGCCCTTGGACACGCACTGCGCCAGCGTCAGGTCCAGCGGCGACTCGCGATTCACCGGCAGATGCGCACCGATGCGAGCGACTGCGCCCTTCTTGGTGACCTGAACCAGGGTGGCGGCATATTCGCCCCCTCCACCGTTGAAGAGCACGAAGCTATCGCCGGGGCCCATGCGCAGCACCTGGACCAGGTGGCGGAAGGCGCCGTCGGGCAGCGGAAGATCCTGTCCCTCGACTAGGGGCTGCGGCAGGTAGATGCGAGTCATGCGCGTATTCTGGCGTCTGTGCGGCATTCATGTCGCCATGAGGGCCGGCAGGTACGGCCTGCCGGACTTTACTTGCCAAAGGCGGCTTCAGCGTGGAACGCGTCGCGATATTTGTCGATGTACAGAACGTCTACCACACGACGCGGCAGGCGCATGGCCGGCGCTTTGATTACACGGCGTTCTGGCACCAGGCCACGCGCGGCCGGCAGGTGGTGACCGCGCTGGCCTATGCGACCGACCGCGGGGACCCGCAGCAGCGGCAGTTTCAGCGCATCCTGCGCGGCATTGGCTTCGATGTGCAGCTCAAGCCGTACATCCAGCGGGCCGACGGCTCGGCCAAAGGGGACTGGGACGTCGGCATCACCCTCGACGTCATGGACCATGCCGCCAGCGTCGATGTGGTGGTTCTGGTGACGGGTGACGGCGATTTTGCGCCGCTGGTGGAGCGTATCCGCAGCCGTTACCGGGTGCGGGTCGAAGTCTATGGCGTGGAGCCGCTGACGGCGCAGAGCCTGATGCGTGCGGCAACGGCCTTTGTGCCCATAGAGAAGGACTTGTTGCTCGCGCCGGCTTGACGACGAACCGACGTAGCCCCGCGGAAAAGGGCGCTTTCGATGGCCCTCGGCCGGGAATAATATCCGTGCTTTGGATAGCGCAGAAGCAACCGGGTATGGACATACGCATTGACGATTTGCGCGGTGCCGCCGTTATTCAGCTGCTGGGTGAGCACCTGCACAGCATGACCCTGCACTCGCCGCCGGAGAGCATTCACGCCTTGAATCTTGACGGTCTACGGCAGCCCAACATCACGTTCTGGAGCGCATGGCAGGCGTCGGAACTGATGGGCTGTGGCGCGATCAAGGAACTGGACCGGCAACACGGCGAGATCAAGTCCATGCGCACGGCGACACCGCATCTGCGCAAGGGAGTGGCCGCTGCGCTGTTGCAACACATCCTGGACGAGGCGCAACGGCGGGGGTATCGGCGGCTAAGTCTGGAAACGGGATCGATGGAGGCCTTCGCGCCGGCGCGCCAACTCTATGCACGCTTTGGCTTCGAGTACTGCGGGCCGTTTGCCAACTACGCGGAAGACCCTTACAGCGTGTTCATGACGCGGGCGCTCTAGGCTTGCTGGCGCCCGGCGAAAGGTCGATGGCATCGATGCCGCCGGCTGCCATTCACTACCTTTGATCGGCGCCCGGCGGGGCGCTGATGGAAAAACTATAGGCTGGGCACCCGTTTTGCAGAGCGGTGGTGAACCGTGTCCGTCGAGCCTGGCCGAACACTTGTTGAGCGAATCGCCGCCGGCTTTGAGCGGGGCCTGCTCGTGTGCGCTGCAGCGGTGCCAGCGGCCGGCGCGTGCTACCTGATCGCAAGTGGTACAGCCCGGCATGCCTTCATGAATCACGCTGCGCATGAGATGGCGATTCTGATCTCTTTACTGTGCAGCGCGTTCATCGCATATGTCGCGATCAGGTGCTATCGGGCAAGTGGAGAGCAGTTCGTGGGTTGGTTGGCGCTGGCGCTGATTGGCGAGACCCTGATCTACGCGCCTCACGGAATTTTCACCCGACTATCGGCTGACCATATGGCGTTGTTTCTGATCTATGGGCCCGCCTCGCGCCTGATCATGGCGGTGCTGCTGCTGGCGGGGCAGATCAGTTACGACCGTCGCGCGCACCGCGCCGACGAGATCGCTGCGCAGCGGCTGTGGCCCTGGATCTGCGGGTTCGGTGTGATCAACGTAGCGCTGGGCTGGTGCGCCCTGGCCCTTCCCGGGAGCCTGCCGGTATTGCGCATCCTCATCGAGAGTGGGGCGCTGGCCGTGACCGGCCCAGCGCTGGCGATGTTGCTGGCTCGCCCCAGGCATCCTCCGTTGATGAGGCTGTACTCGGGGTCACTCGTCGGATTCATGACCGCCTCATTGATCTTTATCGCGGCGGCGCCGTGGACACATTTATGGTGGTACGCACACGCTGTATTTGCGGCGGCCTTTCTTGTCTTGAGCTATGGCGTGCTGGCCGCCTTTCGCAGCTCGGGCTCGTTCTCCGGAGTATTTAGCCAGGAGCAGATGATGGAGCGCCTGCGCGCCGCCAAAGTGTCTGCCGAGCAGGCCAACACCAGACTGAACGCCGCAAACGCGCAGTTGCTGACGCTGGCCACAACCGATTCCTTGACCGGCGTCGCCAACCGCCGCCATCTCATGGAGCAGGCAGTGCGCGAGCTGGAGCGCGCCAATCGAACACATGCGCCGCTGACATTGCTGTTGCTCGATCTCGATCACTTCAAGGAAACAAATGACCGTTTCGGTCATGCCTCCGGCGATCAGGTGCTGAAGCAGTTCATCAAGCAAATCGTCCCCGAGCTGCGTGGCCAGGATGTCATCGGCCGCGTCGGCGGAGAGGAATTTGTGGTGTTGATGCCAGAGACGGGTCCAGATCAGGCGCAGGTGATCGCCCATCGGCTGTGCCGGTTGGCGCGGGAGGTTCGCGTGCAGAGTCATGACGGTCAGACCGTTCAGGTCAGTGTCAGTATCGGCGCTTCGTTCTCAGGCAGTGACGGCAACACGATTTCCGACTTGCTGCGAGTTGCAGACCGACGACTCTATGCCGCCAAGGAAGCGGGGCGTGATCGCGCGGTGCTGGCGTAGGCTATCGACTTGCAGGCCAGCGTCGATTAGGCGGCTCATCGCAATCCAATAGGCCTCATAGCCGCCGAGAGCTGCTGATCCGAGTGTCGGTGGTGCCCCGGGTCATTCTCGCGGGCTGCCGTTGCCGGCCTCGCTCTAGAACATCGGATCGATGCGCACGCCATTGCCGCGGTTGAGTGCGGCCAAGGTCTTTTCGGCGACGGAACCGGGGCGACGTTGTGCGGGCCCGGCGGCCTCCACCAGCACATAGGGTCTGCCGCCATACGTGATAAAGGCCTGATCCGCGCGTGGCGTCTGTGCCACGCCCAGCAGATAGTGCTGTGGCACATGCACGCCCACCAGTTGCGTGCGGGTGAGATTCTGCAGAATCGCCGCCAGCAGCGCGGACTTGGTGTCGCAATCCCCGTAGCCCTGCTCCAGCGCACGGGGCGGCGGATAGAAGCCGAGGATGTTGCGGCCATTGTCCCAGGTCGCCGGCTGTCGATAGGCCAGGCCGCTCTGTACCAGGGCAATGGCGGCCTCGATCATCCAGTCGGTGCCGGCGCCGCGCTCGGCCGCCATCTGTTGCAGGGCCGCAGCGACCGGCTTGACGCGTTCGCGATTGCGCTGCACGACCTTGGCCACGTCAACCCGCAGACGCGCGGCGCGGCCCCTGTGCTGGGTCAGGCGCAGCGCATGGGCCTCGTAATACCCTGTGGTGGTGCGGTCGAACGCCGTCTGATTGCAGGTCGCCTGCCGGCGGCACTGCGCCATCAGCGCATCCAGCTCTTCGCTGGCAATGCCGAACTCGCGGGTCGAGTCGCGGCTTGCCGTGGGCGAGAGCAGGAAGGCGAGTTGCAGCGGCTCGCCGTCAAAGCTGTTGAATCCCGCGCTGACCTGATAGTGCCCCTGTGGTGTCAGCGTGCGGGTGTAGTGCCCGCCCGTTCTTGCCGGCAGGGTGCGCGGCGGTGTCGGACCGAAGGCGGGCGTGAAGCTCGCATCCTGCTCGGTGTCGGGCGCGGTCGTGGCGTATGCGCGGGGAAGTGCCAGAAACACGATGATGGTTAGTGCCAGGGTCAGGCGTGCGGCAAGCAGGGGCAGGGTGGCAACGGTGGACATGACGGCGCTCGAACATCCGGTGGCGAATGTCCGATCTGATTCAAGTCATGTGCGAATCGGCTTGCGCGCAAGTCAGGGAAAACCTGCCATGGCGCACGCTGGATTTGGGCGCGAGTCATGCGCTTGCCTGAC
>JBFJJW010000066.1:0-14760 GCA_041612095.1 Solimonas sp.
GCTGTTCGGCGATGATCTTCTTGACCTTTTCTTCTAGCGTGCTCATGCATCACTCCTGAGACTTTCTGTAGTACGAAGCCGGCGTATTGTAGTGGAACGCCGTTGTGGAAACAGCCAGTATATGACTGCGATTAAAAACAATGGGTTATGCGGTATAGTTAAAGTCAGATGGTTAAGACATGTACAGGCCGCCATTCACCTGCAGCGTCGCGCCGGTGATATATCCGGCTTCTCTGCTAGCAAGAAACGTGACCGCGGCGGCAATATCCTCAGGCTGCCCGAGTCTCTGCAACGGCACGCGGGACAGCAAGCCCTCCCGTGCATCGGCGGCAAGTCCTTGAGTCATATCGGTTTCAATAAAACCGGGTGCGACCACATTGACGGTGATGCCGCGCGAGCCGATTTCCTGCGCCAGCGCCTTGCTGAAGCCGATCAGCCCGGCCTTGGCCGCGCAGTAGTTGACCTGGCCGGGGTTGCCCATGCTGCCGACCACTGAGCCCACCGAAACGATGCGACCATAGCGGGCCTTCATCATGCCGCGCAGCACGGTGCGCGACAGGCGAAACACTGCGCTCAGATCGGTATCCAGCACCTCGGCCCAGTCCTCGTCTTTCATTCTCAACAGCAGGGTGTCGCGCGTGACGCCGGCGTTGTTGACCAGAATCGAAACCGGGCCGATTTCCGCCAGCAGCGCTTCAGTCGCAGCGCCGTCGCGCACATCCAATACCTTCCCCTGCCCGCCAGCCGGCGCCAACTCAGCGGTGATGCGCTCGGCTCCCGCCGCGGTCGTGGCGGTACCGATGACCGTAACGCCCTCGGCAGCCAACCGTCGGGCAATGGCCTGACCGATGCCGCGGCTGGCACCGGTAACGAGTGCGATGTCGCTATTGAATCGCGACGCTGTGGGTTCAGACATCGAAGACGGTATGCAGTCTGTTGAAGGATTTCGAGTCTAGCATGCGGTATTTCCGCATTTGCTCGGCATATTCAGCACAGCGCTCGTGCCTTGTCCACGCCTTCCGGGGTTTCCAGGCTGACGGACACCGACTCCTTGACGATGCGCTTGTTGAGTCCGCACAGCACCTTTCCTGGGCCGCATTCCACAAAAGTCGACCGCCCTGCGGAAGCCAGTGCTGTGATCGTCCGTGTCCACTGCACCGGCCTGTAGAGCTGCTCGCGCAGCGCCTGACGTATGCCTTCCGCAGTATCGCGTGACTGACCGTCGAGATTGTGTAACACCGGGATGACGGGCGGATGAATGTCGATGGTACCCAAGCGTTCGTGCAGCGCGTCGGCGGCGCCGCGCAGCAGGGAGCAATGGGACGGCACCGACATCGAGAGCCGCACCGCCATGCGCGCTCCGGCCGCCTTGGCCCCCGACTCCAGCCATGCCAGCGCCTCAACATGGCCGGCCACGACCACTTGGCCGGGCGCGTTGTAGTTTGCCGGCTCCAGGACGCCCGGCCCCGACCACTGCGCGCACAGGGCTTCAACCTGGGTGTCATCCAATCCCACCAGTGCGGTCATGCCGCCTACCCCGGCAGGCACCGCCGCCTGCATCAGCTGGCCGCGCAGTTCCACCAGCTTCAGTGCATCGGCAAATCCCATACTGCCGGCGGCGACCAGCGCGCTGTACTCGCCCAGGCTATGGCCCGCCAGCGCAGCCGGTGCCGGCTTGCCTTGCGCTTGCCACAGGCGCCACAGGGCGATGCTGGCGGCCAGCAGCAACGGCTGCGTGATCTCGGTGCGATTCATCGCCTCGGCCGGGCCGTCGCGCATCAAGGCCGCGGTATCCCAGCCCAGCGTCTGCGACGCCTCGTTCAAGGTGGAAGCAACCGTAGGGTCCTGATGTGCGCCCAGCATGCCGACAGACTGCGAGCCTTGGCCGGGAAACAGAGTGGAGTAAGTCATGTGTCGTGGGTGTGGGTTGATCCGGGAATTGACTTGGGTGCCGGGCGACGCGCTTCACGGCCCGTGAAACTGCGGAATAGCATCCCGTAGGCGAATGCGGCAAGCACGCCGAACAGGTGGGACTCCACGGCGACTCGCCCCCCGATGGCCGCTTCGTCCGAGACCGGGGCGCCGGCCACCAGTTCCCAGCCTATCTTGCCGAGTAGATAGGCCAGGCATCCGAGCGCGATCAGATCGCGTTTCAGCACCTGCGGCATCAGTCCCAGGACGAACAGGCCGTGAATGACGCCGGAGAGACCCACATAATTTCGCAGCTCGGGAACAAACAGGTATAGCCCAAGGGTCATACCCAGAGACAGGCAGAACAGCCGGCGTAACCAGATCCGCCAGGGCAGTACCTGGGGGCACAGCAACACCAGCACCAGCAAACCCAATTCATTCAATAGCCAGTGATACCAGCCAAGGTGCACGAAGTTGCCGGTAACGAAGCGCCACCACTGCCCGTTGGCGATCGCATCGCGGTCAAAAGACAGCCATGCTCTGCCCGCATCCCCCAGGAGCTCGGTCAGCAGCAGCAGCAACATGAGCGCCAGCGGCGGCATCCATAGCGACCGCGAAGCGTAAAATGACTTTGTTATCATCGTCCGAGGCAGACTGTGCCTCTGATTTTCCCCAGATCTTTCTATTCCAAATGACCGCTTATTCCACACGTGGTGTCGCGCAACGTGGCTTCACCCTGATTGAAATCATGGTTGTTGTCGTGATTCTCGGCATTCTGGCCGCAGTCGTCGTGCCGCGCATTATGGATAGGCCGGATGACGCGCGCATCACCAAGGCCAAGCAGGACATTCGCGTTCTGGAATCTTCGCTCAACCTCTACAAGCTGGACAACTTTGTCTACCCCACGACCCAGCAAGGTCTTGAAGCGCTGGTAGCCAAGCCCGGCGGAGAGCCGGAGCCGCGCAACTACAAGAATGGCGGCTATGTGAAGTCTCTCCCGCGGGATCCCTGGGGCAACCCTTACCAGTATCTGCAACCCGGGGTTAAGGGTGAGTTCGACCTGTTCTCGCTGGGTTCGGACAACCGGCCCGGTGGCGAAGGTGCCGCCGCTGACATCGGCAACTGGGATTTGAGCTGAACGCCCTTCTGGAACCGAGCGCGGCCCACCGCAGATGCGGGCACCCCGGGCAGCCCGGCCTCGGCGGCTTCACGCTGGTCGAGATGATGGTGGTGGTCCTGATTATCGGCATCCTGCTGACCTTCGCCAGCCTGTCTATCGGTGACCGAGCAGTTGCAGAACGTGTCGAAACCGAGTCACGGCGTCTGGAGCAACTGTTTCAACTGGCCTTGGAGGATGCCGAACTCAAGGGCTATGAGATCGGCTTCCGGCTGACCGATGCCCGCTACGAGTTTCTTGCGGTGGGTGAGGAAGGCCGCTGGCAGGCGCTCAAGGACGGACCCTTGCGCACGCGCCAGCTGACCGCCCCGATTCTGTACACGCTGCGTGTGGATGGCCGTTCGGTGCCGCCGGCGCGCGAGGCACCCGACAAGAAGCTGCCGCTGGAGCCTCAGGTGTTGCTGATGTCCAGCGGAGAGGCCACCGCCTTCAGCCTCGATCTCAATGCGCCCGGCGCGCCTTTGGCGTACCGGATCGAAGCCGACCCGCTGGGCCATGTCCGACGCAGCGTCCTGGAGTTGCAGCGGTGAAAGCCCCGAGAGTCGGCGGTTTCACCTTGATCGAGATGATCGTCGCAGTCGCGGTGCTGGCGACCGCCATGGCTGCGATTCTGTCCGGCATGGCCCGTTACGCGGATAACGCCGGGCATCTGCGCGATCGTAGTTTTGCCATCTGGATCGCGCACAACCGGATGACCGAGATTGAGCTGTCACCGGTATGGCCGGATGTCGGCAAGTCCGACGGTGAAATGGAAATGGCTGGCCTGGAGTGGAAGTGGGAAGTCGAGGTCCAGAAGACGCCTGACGAGACCTTGCGGCGTGTTGATATCTGGGTGCTGCCCCAGCGCGGCGAGCGCAGTGAGGCCCCCACCCTGACGGCGTTTCTGGCCAATACCGGGCGCCAGTGATGCGACCCGATCAACGCGGATTCACGCTGCTGGAGTTGATTGTCGTGATCGCGATCTTTGCGATCTTCGCCGTCATGGCCTACGGCGGACTCAACTCGGTACTCAACACCCGTGTACAGGTTGAGCGCGCTCAGGACCGGCTCGCGGCATTGCAGAAGACCTACATGAAGCTGCGCGACGACATCCAGCAGGTGGCCGCGCGACCGTCGCGCGATGGCTATGGCGATCTACAGCCCGCCCTGCGTGGGCTGGACAGCCCGATGCTGCTCGACTTCACCCGTGGGGGCTGGCGCAATCCGGCGCTGGTGGCGCGTTCGACGCTGGAGCGCGTGAGCTATCGCGTGGAGGATGGCGCCCTGATCCGCGCCAGCTTTCGTGTACTGGATCAGGCGCAGGACTCCAAGGCGCAGGACGCAGTCCTGCTGGAGCAAGTGGACGCAATGGCGTTGCGCTACCTGGACGCCGACCGCCAATGGCGCACGCGTTGGCCGCCGGACAGCGCCGATATCGCGGCTGCCGAGCAGCCGCCACCCCTAGCAGTCGAGATCACGCTCGAGACCCGTGATCTGGGCGATATTGTTTATCTGTTTCGCATCGGCATCGAACCCACCAGGCTGCGCTTCGGCGGCGGTGGGACACCCGCAGGTGATGGCGACAGCCCGCCCGGGCCGATCACTCCGCCCAGCGGGGATGAGCAGTGATGATGCGCCCGCGCGGTATTGCGCTGATCACGGCGATGCTGGTTGTCGCACTGGCCGCGATCGCCGCGACCGCGATTCTCTCCTCCGCCAACGTCTCGATACACCGAACGGCCACGCTGCAGGACAGCGAGAAGGCCTGGTGGTACGCGGCTGGCGTGGAGTCGTGGGTCAAGTCGATCCTCGAACGCGACCTCGACGAGAACAAGTTCGATGGCCTGACCGACGCCTGGGCCAAGCCGGTGGACTTCCTGCCGACCGACGAGGGCTTTCTGCGCGGAGCCGTCATCGATCTCAGCGGCCGTTACAACCTCAACAATCTGGCAGTCACCGATGCCGCCGCCTATCAGAAGCAGCTGGAGATCTTTGTGCGCCTGCTGGCGAATCTGGAGATGACCGACGAATTTCGTGCACGCGGTCTGGCCAGCGCAATACGCGATTGGATCGACGCTGACAGCGAGCCGACTGGCTTTGACGGCGCAGAGGACAGCGAGTACCTCGGTGTGAATCCTCCTTACCGCACCGCCAATCAACCCATGCGCAGCGTCAGCGAACTGATGGCGATCAAGGGCATGGATCGGGAGCTATACGCGCGCCTGCGCGACGTGGTGTGCACGCTGCCGCAGATCAACATGCCGATCAACGTCAACACCGCACCGGTGCCCGTGCTGCGTGCCCTGGTGCGGCAGCCCGGACCCGAGTTCGAGGCCTTCGAGCGCAGCCGCGAGCAACAGCCGGCTGAAAGCATCTCGGAGCTGGAGGGTGCCGGGGTCTTCACCGCGCAGGATGCGCCGCGCGAGATGATGAGCGTAAAGAGCAACTTCTTTCAGCTACGCGCCGAAGCCTTCGTAGGCAGCGGCCGCATCGCCTTGTATAGTTCGATCTATCGTCCGGATCAGGGCATTCCCGTGGTCTATGGGCGCAGCATCCACACCGAGTAACGTGCGCGAAACCCTCTACATACAATTGCGTGCCGCTGATCCCGGCGCGCCAACAGCGTTCTGCATCGCGCGACCCGATGCGGTGGCTTCGTTCGCGGTCAATATCGCGCCGCTGGAGACCGTCCTGTTACAGGCCGGAAGCCGTCGGCTGGTGGTGTTTGTCCCCTCCACCGATGTCCGGCTGACCACGCTGAAACTGGCGGCACGCCAGGCGTCGAAGGCGCTGCAGGCGGCGCCGTATGCGCTGGAAGACCAGCTGGCGGACGATGTTGAAACCCTGCATTTCGCCGTAGGCCGCTATCAACCGGATCAGTGGCCGGTAGCGGTGGTGGCCCAGGATCGCATGTCTGAATGGCTGCAACTGTTCGCCACCTACGGCCTGCGCCCCGACAGCCTGGTTCCCGATGTGCTGGCATTACCCGCTCCGGACGCCGAGCACTACAGCCTTCTGCTGGATGGCCAGCAGGTACTGGTGCGCACCGCGGTCGATGGCGGCTTTGTCTGCGAGCGCGCGGATCTGGAGTTGTGCCTGCAGATCGCAGACCCCGACAAGCGCAGGACGCTGCGCGCGCTGGTGCCTCGTGGGGAAGACATTGACCTCAGCGTGCTCGGTCGCCCGGTAGAACCGCTGCACGGGTTCAGCGCACCCCTTGAAGCGCTGCTGCAGAACTACCATCCGGAAGATGCCATCAACCTGCTACAGGGCCCCTACTCCCAGCAGCAGGACTGGATCCGGCTGTGGCAACCATGGCGCAGGGTCGCCGCGTTGCTGGCAGTGGTGATCATGCTCAGCGGGGCCGTACACGGCATCGAGGCCTGGCGCCTGCAACGCGCGCTCAGCGACCAGGATGCCGCCAATATCCAGCGTTACCAGCAGCTGTTCCCGAACGAAACGCGAATCGTGGATTTGTCGGCACAGCTGGAGCAGCAGGCCGGTCGCCTGCGCAACGCGGGTGGGCAGAACCTGCTTCCCATGATGGAGACGCTGGCGCGTGCATTGCAGTCGGTGCCCGGATTGAAACTGCAAACCCTGCAGTATCGCGAAGGCGCACTGTTTGTGGGGCTTACCGGCGCCAATCTCGAGCTGCTTGAGCAGCTGAAGGCGTGGTTTGCCGAGCCGCGTTCCGCCGCTCTGGAAGTACAGTCCGCCAATTCCGGTACCGATGGCGTGCAGATCCGCATTCGTCTGAGCCCGGCATGAAAGCACTGATCGCGCAACTGCAGGCACGCTTCGATACGCTGGCTACCCGCGAGCGCCTGCTGGTCGTGGTGGGCGGGCTTGTGGTCGTGCTGAGTCTGCTTTACCTGCTGGCATGGGAGCCGCTGGTGCAGGCCCATGAGGCGCGTGCGCGTGACCTTGAGTCCGCACGTGCGCTTGCAAACCGCATCGAATCGGTATCGGCCGAACTGACGAGTCAGGGTGCCGGCAGCGCCGTCAATCGATCACTCTCGCTGCTGGCAGCCGTGGATCAGACCAGCCGCTCGCCGGCGCTGGGCAAGGCGCCTACGCGGATACAGCCAGAGGGCGATCGCGAGGTCAAGATCTGGCTGGATGACGTGCCCTTCGACAATCTGTTGCGTTGGTTGGTCGAGCTGGAGACGCGGTACGGCATCGCCGCCAGCAGCGCTGAGATCGAACGCGGAGCGATGGCCGGCACCGTCAACGCACGGCTGACGCTGGTGCGCAGCTGACATGAAAGCTCGTTACCTGCTACTGGCTGGCGTGATCGCGTTCCTGATATCGGCAGTCATCCATGCGCCGGCGGCAATCCTGTATGCCTGGCTGGTGCCGGCCGAGCCGGCGCCGATGGTCACGGCCAGCGGCCTGACCGGGAACCTGCTCCAAGGCAAGGCCTCTGTCTTGCGGGTACAGCAGCAACTGCTGCTGACTGAGCTTGAATGGACCCTCAAGCCGTGGGCCCTGCTGCGGGGGCGCCTGGGCTACACGCTGCAGTCCTCGGATCCCAAGCTCATGCTGGCGGGTGATGCCGCAGCCGGACTCGGTGGGGCGTTGCATCTCGACGACTTTCGGCTCACCGGAGGTGTGCGCAAGGTGCTGGCTGCCGCGGGCCAACCCTTTGTGCCGGTGGATGGCCAGCTCGCGCTGAACGTGAGCCATCTGCAGCTGAGTCAGGGCTGGCCCACAGTCGGAGATGGCAGGCTGCAGCTGTTGGGACTGGCCTGGACGCTGGCTCGCGATCCGGTGGCGTTGGGTGATTTTGCGGTTACGTTCAGCCACGAGCGGGATGAGCTGGTGGCCCTGGTCGGCACGCTTTCTGGGCCGCTGGACGTCAATGGCGATGGCCGACTGAAGGCCGACCGCAGCTATGAGATCCATCTGCAGGTCCGCCCCAAACCTGACGCGCCGCCGATGCTGATGAATCTGATGCGCTCGCTGGGGCCTGCTGACGCGCAGGGCTACTTCCACATTCGCCAGCAAGGTCAGCTTGCGGACGCGGCTGCAAATACATGAGTTGGTCAGCGCACGTGGTCGTCGCCTGTATCGTCGAGCGCAACCATCGGTTCCTGATTGTCGAGGAGCGCATCAAGGATGTGCTGCTGCTCAATCAGCCCGCCGGACACTGGGAGCAAGGTGAGACGCTGATCGAGGGCGCACGCCGGGAAACGCTGGAGGAAACCCGCTGGGAGGTCGAGCCCACCGCGCTGCTCGGGCTCTACCACCACGATCCGCAGGATCTGGACTACGGATTCCTGCGCGTAGCGTTCGTCGCAGAGGCGCGCCGCGAGCATCCGCAGCTGTCGCTGGATACCGGGATTGAGCGCGCGCTGTGGATGACCCGCGACGAGATTGCCGCCTCCCAGTCGCGACATCGCAGCCCCATGGTGCTGCGATGTGTGGACGACTATCTGTCGGGCCGACGCCTGCCGCTGCATGCCATAGCGCATCTGTAGCGGCTGAGACCGGGCGCCCACAGCAACCCATGAGTACCGCACACGTCATCGTGGGCCTTTCGGGGGGCGTTGATTCGGCGGTTTCCGCCTGGCGCCTGAAGGAACAGGGCTATCGGGTCTCCGGGCTCTTCATGGTCAACTGGACCGAGGACGAGGAAGGCTATTGCGGCGCTGCCGACGATTTCCAGGACGCCCGCGCGGTCTGCGAGGAGCTCGACATTCCGCTGCATCGGGTTGATTTCTCGCGCGAGTACCGAGAGCGGGTGTTCACGCGCTTTCTGGCTGACTACGCCGCGGGCAAGACGCCCAATCCGGACGTGCTCTGCAATCGCGAGGTCAAGTTCCAGCCGTTCCGCGAGCACGCCCTGCGGCTGGGTGCGGATTACATCGCGACCGGCCACTACGCCAGAATCGTGCATGCAGCCGCAGGTCCTCAGCTGTTGATGGCGGTGGACACCAACAAGGACCAGACCTATTTCTTGTCGGCGGTCGCACCGGCACATCTGCAGAAGGTGATGTTTCCGATCGGTGATCTGACCAAGCCCGAGGTCAGGCAGCTCGCTGGTCGTGCAGGGTTGCCGGTACATAGGAAGAAGGACTCCACCGGTATCTGCTTCATCGGTGAGCGCGAGTTCCGTGATTTTCTAGGCCGTTATCTGCAGACCAATCCCGGCGCCATCGTCGACGATAAAGGACAGGAGCTTGGCCGCCACGTTGGCCTGATGCACTACACGCTGGGGCAGCGCCGAGGCATCGGTCTCGGCGGACAGCGCGGAGCAGCCGATGCGCCCTGGTATGTCATTGCCAAGCTCAAGGACCGCAACCAGCTGGTTGTCTCGCAGAATCCAGACCATCCGCAGCTGCTGGCCAGTGAACTGCAGACACAAGACTTCAACTGGCTGGCGCCCACCCCCGTCATCGGCGCAGCGCTACAGGCGCGAATCCGTCACCGCCAGGTATTGCAGGGCTGCACGATCACCGGCGTCAGCGGCAGCTCCGTGCGCGTACGTTTTGACCAAGCACAGCGGGCCGTCGCGGCGGGTCAGTACTGCGTGCTGTATGACGGCCAACGCTGCCTCGGCGGAGGCGAGATCGTAACGGTACGCACGCTGGCCGATGGCTTGGGCGTGGCGCGCTGAGCGGCCAGCTGGCACCCGTCTGTCCGCCGCAAAATACCGTGCATCCAGCCGCAGCGATGGCTGACACGCGAGCGCTTGCGCACCGTCGCGGCCGCTCGCAAGCTGGCGCGACACGATCAACCCTGGAGTCGCGCTTGGTCCCTACCGTATCCACACTGCGCTTGCTGCTGCTGGTAGCGGCGGTGGCGCTGCCCGGCTGCGTGCTCGATCCCGTTGCGGGCACTGACGCTGGCGCTTCACCCGCTGTGGATGCAGCGCGGGCGCCGGCTTGCCTGCGTTTCGGCCTGCCCGCCATTCAGGCGCAGGCCGAACATCTGCAACTGCTGCGTCCTGCGTCTCAGGAGTATCGGCTGATCCGTGCCGAGCATCCGGCAGACCGCTGGATCTGCGAGTTTCAGCAGGTGCGCGACGAGGTGCCGGTACAGTTCCAGCACTATACCGTTCACCTGTCCGACGACGGCCGCGTTCTGCTCAGCGCTGGCCGCTACGCGGCCTCAGCAGCCGTGCAATCGGTGCAGGCCGATGTTGCCAGTGCCGACATACAGCTTGCGGCCGTCCGCGACGCACAGCGCATCCTGGGAACAGCCGCTCCCTTTGTGGCGCCGCCGACACTGCTGCTGACAGCAGTCAGCCCCACCGAATTCCGACTCAGTTACGAGGTCGTGGTCAGCCGGGCGGATACCGGCGCCGCAGCGCGCCTGCTGTACGACGCGCATAGTGGCGCGAAAACCGCCCAGCAGTGGCTGAAAACCGCGGCCCACCCCTGATTGCCGGGTCACGCGAGGTCGGAAGCGGCCTCGTGCTGTTCATCGCGTGCAGTGGGGTCATCGCGGTACTGCCGGCGTATCTCGATGACCTCCGGTAGCAGCTCCAGGAATACCGGTACCAGCTCGGGATCAAACTGATGCCCGGCCTGCTTTGCCAGATAGGCCACTGCATCGCCCATCGGCCAGGCCGGCTTGTAGGGTCGCCTGGAGGTCAGCGCGTCAAAAACGTCGGCAATAGCGACGATCCGGCCTTCAATGGGAATGTCTGCGCCTTTGCGCCCCCGTGGATAGCCGCCCCCGTCCCAGCGTTCGTGGTGGGTCAGCGCAACCACGCGCGCCGTCTCCAGCAGTTCCGAGCCGTGGCGTCCGATGATGCCGGCGCCAATGGCCGGATGCGTACGCATCACCGCCCACTCCTCCGAAGTCAGCATGCCGGGCTTTTGCAGAATCTGGTCGGGAATGCCGATCTTGCCGATGTCGTGCATTGGCGCAGCGTTGAAGATGATGTCCACACGGTCCGCAGGCAGGCCGGCTGCCTGTGCCAGCATCCGGGAGTAGTGGCTCATGCGAATGACATGGAAGCCGGTGTCATCGTCCTTGTATTCGGCCGCACGTCCCAGCCGCCGGATGATCTCCAGACGGGTCTGCTCGAGCTCCTGGGTGCGTCGCTCCAGCGCCTGGGTCCGGGTTGCAACCATCGCCGCCAGATGTCGCTCCTGCTGGGACAGCTGCACATGCGTCTGCACCCGCGCCAGCAGCGTCGCCGGCTGGATCGGCTTGAGAATGTAGTCCACCGCCCCCGCGCCGAAGCCGGCTGCCTCGTTCTCGACTTCGCTCATCGCGGTCAGAAAGATCACCGGGATATGGCGCGTAGCCGGATCGCTCTTGAGTCGCTTGCACACCTGGTATCCGTTCATGTCCGGCATCATGACGTCGAGCAGTATCAGGTCCGGGGGGCTGGCGCGCGCAAGTTTCAGCGCGGTGGGGCCGTCCAGTGCGACGCGCGCCCGATAGTGGTCGCGCAGGATGCCGGTTACCACCTCCAGGTTCTGCGGGGTGTCATCCACCACCAGCACCACCGGGCGCGTGTCGCTGCTCATGCCCGTGCTCCCGTTTGCTGTGCCAGTCGTCGGCGTATCGTCTGCAGACTGGCACGCGCTTCAGCAAAGCGATAGCCCTGCACCTGCTGCCTGAGCGCAAATAACGACGCCTCCAGCTCCAGCAGATCCCTGGCGTCCATCAATTGCGCCACCGTATCGGCTGCCTCCGCCTCGTGGTTGTCGAGCTGCTGCTCGAGTTGATCCAGCAGCAAGGCGCGGTCCTCCGCAGTAACGGTAGTCGGGGTCGCGCGTCTGGAATCGCCGCCTGCCGGCATCTGCTCCACCAGATCATCGGCATTGCGGTTCAAGGTTCGCGCCAGCGCGGCCGCCATCAGATCGACATCCAGGGGTTTGGGTATGTAGTCGTTCATGCCGGCCTTCAGGCATCGCTCCCGATCCTCCACCATCGCACTCGCCGTCATGGCCAGGATAGGCATCGTGTGACCCCGGGCGCGCAGTTCACGGGTGGCGGCTATGCCATCCAGCACCGGCATCTGCAGGTCCATCAACACCAGATCGATGGGGCCGGCGTCGGCCAACTGCAGCGCTTGCGCACCGTTTTCGGCGACAACTACGCGGGCCCCAACGTCTTCCATCAGTTCGCGGGCGACCTGCTGGTTGATCAGATTGTCCTCCACCACCATCACTCTAAGCCCTTGCAGGCAGCCGCGCCGCAGGCTGCGCGCGCGGTGGCGATCGCCGTCGGGAGCAAGCGCAGCCACGGTATCGATCCTGCCATCCGTCGCGGCCAGCGCCATCGGCACGCAGACCGTGAAAACGCTGCCTTCGCCCGGCTCGCTTTCGCAGCTGATCTCGCCACCCAGCAGATCCACCAGGCGGCGTGTGATGGACAATCCAAGGCCGGTGCCGCCATAGCGCCGGGTGGTGGAGGCATCGGCCTGCGAGAACGCCTGAAACAGATGTGCCTGTTCCGCAGCGCTCATGCCGATTCCGGTATCCGCGACCACGCATTCCAGCCAGCAGCGCCCGAGCTCGTCGCGACGCGCAGCGCGTATCGAAACCACCACCCGCCCCTGTTCCGTGAACTTGACCGCGTTGCTTGCCAGGTTCAGCAGGATCTGGCCAAACCGCAATGGATCGCCGATCAGTTGCTCCGGCGTATCCGGCGCCACCCGGCACTGAAACTCGAGGCCTTTCTCTTCCGCGCGCACCGAAGCCAGCGTGTGCAACTGTGCGATGACTTCCTGCAGCGCATAGGGAATGTGCTCGAGCGCCAGCTTTCCGGCCTCGATCTTCGACAGGTCCAGCACGTCGTTGATGATGCGCAACAGCGAGCGTGCGGATGACTCGATCTTGTACAGGTAGTCGTGCAGGCGCGGTTCCGGGCCGGTGCGCAGCGCCAGGTGACTCAGCCCGATGATGGCATTCATCGGCGTGCGTATTTCATGGCTCATGTTGGCGAGAAAACCGCTCTTGGCGCGATTGGCGGCTTCGGCCGCCTCCTTGGCACGTTCGAGTTCTGCCTCCAGCAGTCGACGGTCGGTGACGTCCAGGCCATACGCGTTCCAGACCGCGATGACATGGGCGGCACCACCGGGCCTGGGCAGCGCCTCGATGTGTATCCAGCGCAGGCCATCTTTCCGGCGTACACGGAACTCGATGGTCATCGGCGACATCTCCGCCGCCGATCGGGTCAGTTCCGCGATGACGGCTTCACGGTCCTCCTCAAGGACCTTCTCCAGCGCCTTCTTGTACGGAATCTGCGGTTGCTCGTGGTCGATGCCCAGCAGCTGAAAGTAGGCTGAGTGATTGAACAGGATCTCGATCGTGCCATCGGTATGCAGCGCGGATTGATACACCACGCCCGGCAGGTTCTCGGCGAGCTCGGTGATGTGCATCCGTGTCTGTGCCAGCGCCTGCTCCAGCTGCTTGCGCTCGGTGACGTCGACTACGTAGCCGTTCCAGATCACTTCACCCGGACGATTGCCCGCATGAGCGGCAGCGGCACTGTGTATCCAGAGCTGGACGCCGTCGGGTCGGACGATGCGCATGTCACGTCGCACCGGTTGCAGCGTGCTCGCGGAAGCCAGCAGCTCGTTGCGCAGGCTCGCGCGCTCATCGTGTGCGAGCTGGCGCAGCAGCAGATCGAAAGTCGGCGTGCCCTTGCCGGGGCTGAGGCCGGTTAGCGCATATATGCCGCTGCTGATGAAAAGCAACTCCAGCGTGCCGTCGGGGTTGTGACGCAGGCGGTAGACCGCGCCGGGAATGCCGTCGGTGATCTCCTGCAGCACCTGCTGAGCGGCCCGGATTTCGGTCTCGACCTTCTTGAGCTCGCCGATGCGCGTGACGAACCCGTTCCAGACGATGCTGTTGTCCGGTCCCGGTCGTGGCTCAGCCGAGCCGCGCACCCACTCGATCTGGCCCGCCGCGTCTCGCATCCGGTACTCGACGATATAGGGCTGCATCGTGCGCGTTGATGCTTCGACCGCAGCAATGACCCGTTCGCGGTCCTCCGCGACCACGGCCTCGAACACCCGCCGGTAATCGGTCAGGATCTCATGACGGCTGTACCCGATCAGCTGCGAGAATCCGTCGCTGACGAAGTTGGCCTTCAGGGCCCCGGTTGCGCTGCGCTCAAACTGATACACGGCGCCACCCGGGATGCGGTCCGTCACCTCCCGCAGCAGGCTTTGCGCCGCCTCGATTCGAGCCTCGCTCTCGCGTCGGTAGTTGAGTTCCCGTCGCAGCAGGCGGACCCAGAGATACATCAGCGCTGCCACGCCGAGCGTAATCGCGACGCCCCAGCCCAGCGACCGTATCAGCAGGCCACGCTGGATATCCTCCGCCAGCAATGGGTCGCCATAGGCGTGAGCCGCGCCCGCGACCAGGGCCAGGGCCAGATGCCCCGCGACCTTGCATGACACGACAGCCCCCTTGCCCATCCTCCCCCCAATCATGTCGTGCGCTGCGACAGGGTCTCACTGCTGCCCAGAAGGTAGTGCAAAGTGGCGGGCGGCTCAATGTTCCGTCCGAGTTCCGTCTGAGTACGCCCGGTCGTTTGCTATAATCGGCGCCCTTTTTTAGGGGCGCCAAACCGTTTGTTTTCGAGCGGCGCTCGCGCGACACCCGTGCCGAAGTATTACCCGCTAGCCATCAGCATTCAGGAGTCTCCAGCCATGACGGACAGCTTCAAAGCCAAGTCCACACTAAACGTCGGTTCCAAATCCTACAGCTACTACAGCCTGA